>JANTFS010000129.1 GCA_024763335.1 Paracoccaceae bacterium
TTTTCCGCAATCCCCGGCTGTTGGACCGTAAGAACGGGTCCGGCCCCGCCAAAACAGGTTATTGACCCCTGCGACCTTCTGTCGTAGCGTCCGGTCGCACAAGTCGGCCAGTCCGGCAGGGAGAAGAAAAAAATCACGAAAAGGGTCCGAAAGCCGGGCCCTTTTCTCATGTCTGCGCCCCATGTTGCGCAGGTTCTCGCGCAGGAGCCGCGACCGCGCGGCCTGCGGCCGAAATTGCCCCTGACAGGGCAGGAACGGCGTGGTAATGACCTCGCGACACTCAACAGACATGGGACTTCGACAATGTCAGATCTGCTCAAATCCCTTGGCCTCGCGGCGATGATCGCCTTGGCCGGCCCGGCCACGGCGCAGGACAGCACCGGCACCGCCGCGGATAGTGCCGCCGACACCGGCGCCGCCGCCGCAGCCCCGGCGGCCGACGCCGCGGCTCCCGCGGCCGACGCCGGCGCGCAGCTGGAAACCTATGTCGACGAGGTGTTCACCGACTGGCAGCGCGAATGCATTCGCATGCCCGACGGCCAGCCCGGCACCGATCCCTGCCGCATGGCGCAGATCATCGTTGACGCGGCGCAGAAGCCGGTGGGCAAGATCGCCCTTGGCCGGATGCCCGAGGGCACCGGCGCGGTGGCGACGGCCGAGGTGGCGCTGCCGCTCGAACTTGGCATCCTGCTGCCGCAGGGGCTCACCGTCGGCGTCGATCAGGGCCTGAGCAAACAGTATGAATTCTACACCTGCACCCAAGGCGGCTGCGTGGCCCGTCTGCTGCTCGGGGCCGACGACGTGCAGGCCTTCAAGGCCGGCGAAACCATGAACCTCGGCCTCGTCGCCTTCCTGCCGCCCGAGTTCCAGGCGACCCGGCTCCAGATCCCGGTGTCACTCAAGGGGTTCACCGCAGCCTTTGACTCGCTGCCGGTGCCGCCGGCCCCTGCTCAGCAGTAACGGCCGCCCGCAAGACACAGACAGCGCCGCGCCTGCCCGGGCGCGGCGTTTTGCTGTCCAACCCATTGCCGCCGGCGGCTCAGGGCGCCTTTTTCAGGGCAAGGACCGCGTTCAGGCCACCGAAGGCAAAGGCATTCGACAACACCGCCTCGACCCGGGCCTCGCGCGCCACATTCGGCACCACATCGAGGCTGCACGCCGGATCCGGCTCATCGAAATTGACAGTGGGCGCGATCACCCCATCATTCAGCGCCATCAGCGCCGCGACCAGTTCGACCGCGCCGGTGCCGCCGATCAGGTGGCCGTGCATCGACTTGGTGGAGGAGATCATCAGCCCCGGCGCCTGCGCGCCGAACACATCGGCCACGGCGGCGCATTCGGTCCGGTCGTTGGCGGCGGTGCCGGTGCCATGGGCGTTGATATAGCCGACATCCTCGGGGTTCAGCCGCGCATCCCGCAGCGCCCCGGCGATCGCCCGCGCCGCGCCCTCGCGCGAGGGCATGACGATATCGGAGGCATCCGCCGTCATCGAGAAGCCCGCGACCTCGGCGAGGATCTCGGCCCCCCGCGCCATCGCATGATCGAGTTCCTCAAAGACGAAAACCGCGCCGCCCTCGCCCTGCACCATGCCATTGCGATTTTTCGAAAACGGCCGGCAGCCCTCCTTTGACAGCACCCGAAGCCCTTCCCAGGCCTTGATCCCGCCGAAGCACAGCATCGCCTCCGAGCCGCCGGTCAGCATCACGTCCGCCAGCCCGGAGCGGATCATCGCAAACGCCTGCCCCATCGCGTGGTTCGACGAGGCGCAGGCCGAGGCAACCGTGAAGGCCGGCCCGCGCAGGTTCCACGCCATCGACACCTGGCTCGTCGCGGCGTTGCTCATCAGTTTGGGAATGACGAAGGGATGCACCCGGTTCTTGCCGTCTTCGTAGACGGTTCGGTAGTTGTCATCGAGCGTGATCACCCCGCCGCCGGAATTACCGAGCACCACCCCGGCGCGCTCCGACAGCGCCTCGCTGATCTCAAGCCCCGCCTGCGCCATCGCCTCGCGGGCCGAGAGCAGGGCAAACTGGGTGAAGCGGTCATAGAGCGCGAGCTCCTGCCGGCCGAAATGGTCCTCCGGCGCATACTCCCGGACCTGCGCGCCGATGCGCACCGAGAGCCGTTCGACATCGCGAAACTCGAGCGGACCGATCGCAGACCGACCCGCCTTCATCGCCGCCTTGGTTTCGGCCACGTTGTGGCCAAGGGCGTTGATGGTTCCCGCGCCGGTGATCACCACCCGCCTCATGTCGGCTCAGCCTTTCTGCTCGGCGACAAGCCCGCTCACAGCCTCGATGATTGCCCCGACGGACGAGATGTCAAAATCGCTTTCAGACGGCTCATTCGCATTGAAAGGCACGGAGATATCAAAGCTTTCCTCGATCGCAAAGATCGCCTCGACCAGCCCGAGGCTGTCGATCCCGAGGTCCTCGAGCGTCTGCTCCATCGAAACGTCGGAGGTCTCCAGAACGGCTTGTTCGGCAATGATCTCGATGATGCGATTGCGAATATCTTCCGACATCGGTGTTCCCAAGCTGTGGCCACGGGCTCATTTAGTCGTTTTGACAGCCCAAGGGAACAGGAAATGGCCGCGCGTCCGGGCATGGGCGCGCGGCGTTTGGGATCAACTCCCGAAGGACGGCAGCCGCACCCCGGCCGCTTCCAGCGCGGCCCAGACCTTGGCATCGCGCCCGTAGACATCGGCCCGGTAGCTCATCTGCCCGCGCAGATCGGAAAACGCGGTGCGGTAGACCAGATGCACCGGCACCGGCTCTTCCAGCACGACCTTGGTTTCCTGCCCGGTGTTGAGGATGTCGTGGAAGAAGCCTTCGGGGTCATCCACCTGCGGCGCGAGCATGGTGTAGGCGAACTCGAAGGGCTTTTGCAGCCGGACGCAGCCATGCGAATAGGCCCGCACCTCGTTGTTGAACAGGTATTTCGACGGCGTGTCGTGCAGATAGACGTTGAAGCGGTTGGGGAACATGAACTTCACCAGCCCCAGCGCGTTGCCGCGCGACGGCGGTTGCTTGAGATCATAGGGGAAGTTGCGCGGGCTGTAGGCGCCCCAGTTCACCGCCGAGCGCGGCACCACGTTGCCCCGCCCGTCGATCAGCTGCAGGTGCCCGGCGCTGGCGCCGCCCGAGGCGATCATGCCCGGCAGGTATTCGTTGACCGAGATCGAACGTGGCACATACCAGCTCGGATTGATGATCATGTGCTCCATCACGTCGGAAAATTCCGGCGTGCGGGTGTCACCACGGTTCTGGCCGACAACCGAGCGGGTTTCGAAGGTGATCTGGCCGCCGTCGATCACCCGGGCGGTGAAATCGGTGAGGTTGACCCAGACATAGCGTTTCTGCCGGTCGATCGTGAGCCAGCGCTCGCGCTCCATCGCCACGATGATCGATTTCAGCCGTTCCTCGATCGGCACGTTGATCGCGCGGATCGTCGAGGGCCCGGCCACGCCATCGGCGTTCAGCCCCATGTTTTCCTGAAACCGCTGCACCGCGCGCTGGATGTCGGCGTCATAGGTGATCGTTGCCGACCGGTCGAGATACCCCATTGCGATCAGCCGGTTGCGCAAGGCCACCACCGCCATGCCCGCATCGCCGGGGCGCAAGGCGTTGGCCGGCACCTTCGGGCCCCAGCCGCCAGCCTCGATCTTGCGCTCGAACTCGAATTTCTTGTGCATCAGCCGCGCGTATTCATCCGAAGTCGGCACCAGCGAATGCATGAAGGCCTCGGGGCTGTCGGCGGCGAGGAAACTGTTCAAGAGCTCGGTGCCGTCGCGCCGGTGCGGATCGCGGGCCATGCCCGCGTCGATCTCCTTCGGGATGAGAATCCCGGTCTGCAGCTGGTGCGCATAGGTCAGAAACAGCTGCGTGAGAGCAACCTCGACCCGGCCGCGTTCGCGCGGGCTCGAGATGTCGCGCATCATCGCCTTGAGCTCGGTGGTGTCATAGGCCGCGACCGGCAGCCCGTGGTCGCCCGCCGACAGGATTGCCTTGAGCAGCGCCTGAAGCCGGGCCCGTTCGCCATCGGCCTGACCGGTCCAGATCGGCTGGTAGTTGGTTGCGCGGTAGAACGCCGCCACCTCGTCATGGCCGACGGCGGCCTCGGCGACGGCCTGGGCAAAGGCGGGGAACTTCAGGCTGTCGCCCGCCGAACTCGCCGGGCCGGACAGGCCAATCAATGCGGCGGCGGCAAGCGGCAGGAGGAGGCTCTTGCGAAGTGACGGCAGCGACATAATGAAATTCCCTCGCGATACTTGCTCAAAATACCGGCCAGATTCCCCGGTTCCCGCGAGTTTGCCACGCCAGACGCCGCTGTCCACTCACAAACGCGCCAGATGCCGGGATTCGCACCCGCGCCCCCCCGGTTTCGTCAAACGCATCACGATTAACCACATCTTCAGCCTTTTCAGCAAATTCCCGCCGATTTTTCTGGGTCGTGGCCGGTTTGCCACGCGAGGGCTTGGAGGACGATTCGTTGTATGGCATAACGTCCCTGCGCCTGGGGATGAGGTGCAGAATGCAGACGGGCCGCACCAGAACCGGGCGGGCCGCTACGGGCAGAAACGTACGGGACGAACTGGGACAGATGACTTCTACAAGCTCAAGCGGGCTCAGCCGCCGCGCGTTGCTTGGCGCCTTTGCCGCCACGACAATCAGCGCCGCACCGACCTTCTCCAAAGCCGCAGGATTTATTCGCGGAGGCGGCGACATCCGCCGCATCGCGATGTATTCCGGCCGCACCGGGGAGCGCATCGACACGATCTACTGGATCGAAGGCCAGTACATTTCCGAGGCGCTGGCCGAGATCAACCACTTCATGCGCGACTGGCGAAACAGCAAGACCAAGACGATCGACACTCGCACGCTTGACATCATGGCCGCCTCACACGCGCTGCTCGACGTCAACGAGCCCTACATGCTGCTGTCGGGCTACCGCTCGCCGGAAACCAACGCGATGTTGCGGGCCCGCTCGCGCGGCGTGGCCAAGAACTCTCTGCACATCAAGGGCCAGGCCGCCGATCTGCGGCTGAAAAACCGCTCGGTCAACCAGATGTTCAAAGCCGCCCGGGCCTGCAATGCCGGCGGCGTCGGAAAATACTCCGGCTCGAATTTCGTGCATATGGATTGCGGCGCGGTCCGCACCTGGGGCCGCTAGCCCCGCACCGAGGACCAGACAAACAACCCCGGCCGCGCGCCGGGGTTTTTGTTTGCGCCGAGGGGCGGCGACACGGTCCGCGATCCGGGCTCGGCCAAGCGCTACGTCGCGGGATCAGGCCGAGGGTCGCGCAATCCGGCGCGGGCGGATATTGCTGGCGTCGCGAAAGAAGGTCGTAAAGGGATGCGGATGCGCAGGATCTTCCCGCATCGCCCGCAAACGCCGCTGCCGGCTCAGGTTTTCAAGTTCGCCGGTTGTCTTGAGCACGAGATTGCGCAGCCGGTCGGCCGCGCGCTGGCCGGTGCACACGACCAGATTCTTCTCACGGTCCCACTGGATGTGAAAGCCGATCCTGTCGGCCGCCGCGGCGCCAAACCAGGTTTCAAACACCCCGCGCACCGCCGTCTCGACCGCGGATATGGACACCCGGTGCCACCCCTTCATGATGAAGACGAGAACGCCATCCCCCGGGCTGGCAATCAGCGATTTCGGCGTGTTCAGCACCTGCGAAATTTCCCCGGCGAGATCGCCGAGCAATTCATTGCGGTCAACGTCGCCGGCGGTCTGCAGTTCGGCCTCGAAATCGGAAATCGCCAGAGCAAACATCCGCATCGCGAACACCCCCTCCCCCATCCGCAGAAGATAGTTTTCCAATTCCAGGTAGTTGACGACACCGGCGATGTCCGACATCGCGATCATCGCCGGCCTGCCGGCATGCAAGGAGCCGGTCGACGGGCATCCGGCAAGAACGCGCGACTGAAGCAGTTTCCGGTTCCGTTCCCGCAGATCACTCATCTGAGCGGCGAGCCGGATGCGCGAGCCGAGCTCGAGGCCTTGCAGCGGCTTGGTGACATAATCGTTCGCCCCCGCCTCGAAAGCCTGCTCGATGGAGGCATCGTCGGTCAGCATCGTCAACATGATGATCGGTGTATGCATATGGTCGGGCAGGCTGCGAATCTCGCGGCACAGCTCGATACCGTCCATGCCGGGCATGCGGATATCGAGCAGCAGGCAATCGAAGGCGTGCTGCGTTGCCGACAAGACCCCAAGCGCCTCGGCGGCGGAGGCGGCGGTGGTGATGGATGGGTAGCCGGCCTCGGTCAGAACGTCCGTCAGGATCTGGAGAAAGATCGGGTCGTCATCAACTGCAAGAATTTTCATTCGGACATTCCTCTGGCGGTATTCTCCGCTGGGCCGCTGATTGTTCGGTATTTCGATACAATTCCTGGCGCGAGATTGCGGAAATCCTGTGGCGAAAGCCGCGTGTTTTTGCGGTGTTTCGCGGGGCCGGCACGCGAGAAGGCCCGCCGGCAGCCCAGCACGCACCCGCTATCGGGCCGCCCTGGACATACGAAGGGCCGGCACCAACGGCACCGGCCCTGCGCTGAGCTTTTGCACCTTTAGCTCTTGAGCCGCCAGGGCTCGTTCTTTTCAAGATAGGCTTCCTGCTCGGGCGTGAGATCAATCTCTTCGAAGCCCGAAACCATCGGCTTGACGTGCTCGCGGATGCCATGGCCCACGGTCAGCAGGTAGACGTGCAGGATCACGAAGGACAGGATTCCGTAGGCCACAAGCAGGTGCAGGTTGGCCACGATTTCCAGCCAGAAAGCCGAATCCGGCATCGCCTCCCAGAAATTGTAGGTCATGTAGATCAGGCCGGTGATCCACATCGCCGGAAACACCACCGTGGTCAGGGCGAAATAGGTGATGACCTGAAGCGGGTTGTGCTTGCGCCAATACATCTTGCGATGCGGGTGCTCCTCGCCCTTGAAAATCCCATAGGCGTAGAAACGGGCGACCTTCGCCATGCCCTCGGTGGTCGGCACGAACTGGCGCCAGTTGCCGGTGGTGATCATCCAGAAGCCGGTGAAAATCCACAGGGCCAGAAGCACCAGCGCGGTGATCGTGTGCAGCATGACCGCCGCGCGGAACGGGATGAGGGAATGCACCCCGTTCAGCCCGAAGCCGGTGAACATCAGCAGGAAGATCAGCGTCATTTGCGACCAGTGCCAGAACCGCTCGTAGCGGGGATAAACCTTGACGATGCGCTCAGACATTGTGGGATCCTCCGTTCTTGCGGTTGATGAGGCGCAGCAGGCCGTGACCGGCGACGCCGAGGATGGTCGCCAGAACCATCAGCCGCCCGAGAATGCCGACCCACGACATCGTCTCGGAGCCCGGCATGTAGATGTCGGCGATCCCCGCAAGCCGGCTGTCGCCGCTGTGGCATTCAACGCAGTCGACCGCGTCTTCGGCCGGCGCGACCATGTGGGTCGTCGGCCAGTACATATGGGTATCAACGAAGCCGAATTCGCCCGAATACTCCGAGCCGGCGGCTTTCATCCCCGCCTCGATCGCCTTGCCCCAGTCGAAATTCGTCCAGAACGCGGTGTCGGTCGTCGGCCCCCAGACATGGCTGTAGGCCAGCTTGTTGTAGCCCGAATCGTAGGCCTGGCTGCCCTCCATGCGCTTAAACGGCCAGATTCGGCTGATCCCGTCATCCCGGTTGCCGTGGATGCGGTTGACCTCGACGACCTGCGTCGGGTCGATCGTCTGGTCGCCGGTGGTGTATTCCACCTGCCCATCGAACCAGGCGTAGTAGGGTTCGACATTCTCGCCCCACTCGAAGTTGCCTTTCTGGCTCAGGTAGGTGTGCAGTTCGCGCCCGTCGGACTGGACGAAATTGCTCTCGTGCACCGGTTTGCCGTTCTCGTCGAGCCGGCCGGCGGTGGACCAGTCCCACACCGTCTTGGTGGCCACGCCGCCGCGTGCGAAGGACGGAATATGGCAGGTCTGGCAGGCTACCACGTCGGTGTGATCGTTGAGCTTCATGCCCACCAGCGTGTTGGGGTGCGGATCGTTCGAATGGCAGCTTTGGCAGGTGGCCACATCGCGCCGTTCGCCGGGCTTGCCGGTGCCGTTCGGGTCGGAGGCATGCACGTCATAGCGCGAGCCGGCCCACTGGTGCTGGTCGGAGACGTGGCAGGTCGAACAGGTGAAGTTCTCGCCATCGGCCGACATGTGCACGTCGACCTCGCGCGGCGGATCGTAGAGCACCGACGACAGATCGCCGTGTTTCACGTTGTCACCGCCGCCGCCATAGAAATGGCAGTTGCCGCAGTTGTCGCGGCCGGGCATGCCGACGCTTTGCGCCGCCTCGGTGAGGTCCACCGCCCAGGCCGGCTGGCCGGTGATCGTCTTGGTGCCGGGCGCGACAGGGTCAAGCGGCGGATGGCCGGCGCCGGTCGCGCTCTTGGTGTATTGCCCCGAGCGGTCGTGGCAGGCGAGGCAATCGACCGCGGTGGATTGCTGCGGCGGCGGGGCGTGCATGTCGTCCCAGCCATAGCCCGCGTGGCACGAGGTGCAGCGTGGCTCGTTG
>JANTFS010000130.1 GCA_024763335.1 Paracoccaceae bacterium
AGAATTCCGTGCGACCGACGGGGCCAACCTTTGCCCGATCTCGTCACCCGGGCTTGATCCCGGCGCCGGGCCCCCGTATGCGCGGGATATGGCGAAGAAAGAAAGCAAACAACAGGTCTACACCCTGCTCGTTGAGGTGGGTCGCAAAGACGGTGATGGCTTGCCTGCCGAGGCGACCGGGGCGGCGCTGGTGTGCTATGCCTCCGGTGTGGACGAGGCCGAGGCGGTGCGCGAGACGGTGGCAGTTCTCAAGCAGGCCGATCTCGCCCCGCTCGACGTGTCGGGCTACGGCACGCTTGAGGAGCGGTTGGGCGAGGGGCATGACATCGACGAAGAGGAGCGCGCGCTGATGCAGCGTGCGCTCGATGAGAACGCGGTCATCGTCGCACAGATGACACCCTTTTTCGACGAATGAAGACGGTCTTCCTCGATCTCGACGGCACGCTCACCGATGCCGGGCCGGGCATCATCGCCTCCGTCACACATGCGCTCAAGGCGCTGGGGCTGCCCGCGCCCGACCCGGCGGAGCTGGGCTGGGTCGTCGGCCCTGCGCTTGTCGACAGCTTTGCGCGGCTGGGCGTGTCCGACACGGCCGCGGCTCTCCAGCTCTACCGCGCGCGCTACACCGAGGTGGGCCTGTTCGAGAACTCCGTCTACCCGGGCATCCCGGAAGCGCTCGAAACCCTCGCCGCGACGTTTCGGCTGTGCCTCGCCACGGCCAAGCCGCATGCCTACGCCAAGCGCATCACGGCACATTTCGGATTGAACAGACACTTGTTCGCCGAGTTCGGCCCAGAGCTTGACGGCACCCGCAACAACAAGGGAGAGCTGCTGGCCCATGCCCTCGATGAGCTTGGCCTCGACCCGGACGATTGCGCCATGGTGGGCGACCGGCACCATGATTTCGATGCGGCCCGGTTTGTCGGCATGCCGAGCCTCGCGGTGACATGGGGCTACGGGTCGGCCGACGAGTATGACACGGCGGACAGGGTCTGCGGCGCTCCTGAGGCGCTCGCGGCGGACGTGGCCGCCTTGCTGCGCTGACACAGGGGGCAGATGCGATGGGTTGGACGGAGCTCATTCTCGCCTTTGCGGTGTTTTTTCTCTCCCATGCCGTGCCCGTGCGCCCGGCCATCAAGCGGCGCATCGTTGCCCGGATCGGGGCGCGTGGTTTCTCTCTGGCCTACTCCGCCATGTCCGTGGCGGTGCTGATCTGGCTTATCGTCGCGGCCGGCCGGGCGCCGTTCGCGCAACTCTGGCCCTGGGCGCCTTGGCAGAGGTTCGTGCCACTTTTCGCGATGTTGCCGGCGAGCCTGATCCTCGCGTTGGCGATCGGGCGGCCCAATCCGCTTTCGTTCGGGGGTGCTCACAACGACCGGTTCGACCCGAACCGGCCCGGGCTTGTCGGCTGGGTTCGTCACCCATTGCTGCTGGCGATCGGCCTCTGGGCCGGGGCGCATATCGTTCCCAACGGGGATCTCGCCCATGTGCTGCTGTTTGGCACCTTCCTCGCCTTCGCGCGGCTCGGCATGGGCATGATCGACCGGCGCAAACGCCGGCAGCTGGGCGATGACTGGGCGCGATTGACGAAAACCACCCGGCGCGTCGAGATCACGCCGGGTGGACTTGTTCGCGTCGCGCTTGGGCTTGCGCTCTACGCCGTGCTCTTGTGGCTCCACACCCCGGTGATCGGGGTGCCCGCGCTGCCCTGATCAGCCGCCCGGCTGGATCAGCGCGTTGAAGGTGTCGGGCATGTCGGCCATGCCATCGATCGTGATCGCCAGCGGAATCACGAAGGTGGCCATGGTGCCGTCTTCGGAAACCGTGCCATTGGTTTCCAGCACTTCCGCGCCCGACACGTTGAGCGTGATCGCATGGCCCTCGAAGGCCGCGCGCATCATGTCGGCCATCTCCTCGGCGCCTTCCTCGTCTGCGGGAGGTCCGATGTCATCGGTGAGGGCGCCGAGATCGAAGGCAACGTAGATCAGACCGCCATCGCGGCGTTCGATCGTCATGCCTTCGCCGATGTCGGGATCGTTGATGACCTCGTCGATCGTGCCGGTTACGATTTCGGTGCACACGTGGTTGCCATCTTCATCGAGGGATTCCTCGCCCTTGCAGAAGGGTTCATCGCCCGAGGTCGCCATCGCGTAGAACTCCGGGGTCGCGGTCATCGCCATGGTCGCGACGGCGTTGTTCTGGTCGGGAAAATCGACCGTGAGGTCGGCATCGAAACATGCTGCCAACGGGACAGCGAGGATGAGTGGCAGGAAAGAAAAGGCTCTGCGCATAGCAAGCTCCAAGAAATGAACGTGCCCGCAATCTGGCAGCGCGGCCGGGACATGTCTAGCCGCCTTGTGGCCCGAACCAAACGGTGCGGATTTTCTCGTATGTCCCGTTTTCGCGAAGCCTGAGAAGGCTCTGGTTGATCTGTTCGCGCAACGGGCTGCCCGTGGGCAGGGCAATGCCGTAGCTCTCGGGCACGAGCACGGGTCCGACCAGCTCCGCGCTGCCCTGGCCGACGGTATTGACGTAATACGCGAGGATTGGCGCATCGAACACCACGGCATCCAGCTCCTTCGCCTCGAACGCATCGAGCAAAGTGCCAAGATCGGCAAAGTCGCGGAAGCGGACATCGCGCTGTTCCAGCATGGCGGCAGCCGTCGAGCCGCGGGTCGTTCCGACCCGCTTGCCATAGAGGTCGTTGACCGAATTGACCGAACTCTGGATCGCGTCGACCGTCATGGTGGTGGTGATCTTGGCCACGAAGACCGAAACCAGAAACAGCGAGGCGACAACGAGGATGACCCCAAGCAGCCGGCCCGGCACGCTGCGCGGCTGGCGTTCCTCGAAGCCTCCGTTGACGACAAGATTGAGGGCCCACCAGAAGGCCGGGAACAGGGCCTTGTTCAAGGGTTGGTCGAAGTAGGGCTGGCGTTTGTGCTCAAACGCCCACATCAGCATGCCGACAAGGAACAGCAACCCAAAGGCTGCGGCCACGGCCAGGAGGAAATCGGGCGACAGCAGGACGCTGAGCAAGGCAACGTTGGTCGAATCCCCGGGGGGGACCATGATCTGGAGACCCGCGTCGAATATCGGTTGCGAAAAGTCCATTTCGGCCTCGCGTGACGAGGTGATCGAAATGTTCGCCGCTGCCGCGTCGACCTGCCCGGTGCGCACGAGATCGAGCATTTCGCCGAACGTTTCCGTGCGCACGATTTCGGTTTCCAGCCCAAGGGCCTTGGCTAGGGCGTCCCAAAGATCGAGGCTGAAGCCGGTGTCCTTGCCGTTTTCGACCATGGAGAAGGGCGGCCGGGTGACGGTCGCGAGGCGGACCGGCACGTTTGCCTGTTCGGCGGAAGCCGCCGAATCCTGCGCCCGGACCATGTCGGGCGCCCCGCCCAGCCCGAGCGCCATCACCACCGCGAAAATCAATCGGATCATTCTTGTTCCCAATCCCCTGCCGCGGACTATGCCAGCGGCAGCGGGTGAGGGCAACGTCACGAGGCGTGTTGAAGTGACGCCGCGAGGCCGCGGGCCTCGAACTCCCAAAGCGGTTTGCGGGCGATATTCCGGTGCACCGGGATCGCGCTCGCGGGCATGTCGGCGAGAACAGTGCTCCGGGCGAACTGGGGGTTGAGGCCGATGGTGCCCACGAACAGGCTTTCCGCCCAGAGCCCGTCATGCAGGAGGCAATCGTGAACGTCGAGGAGGATCTGGTAATAGGTCGCCAGCAATTGACGGGTTTCGCGCAACGCCTGCCTGCCGGTTGCCAGGATCGAGGCGGGAACGAGGACGTCGCTGTCTCCGAGGATATATTCCGCCTCGTCGAGATCGAGCCGCACGCGGTGATCGGGCGCCGACACGACATCGCGGGCGAGCCCGAAAAACGGGGCGCGGATCCGGATCGGCCGAAACCCTCCCATGGCCGGAACGGTCCGTTGCCCGATCCAGCGAATTGGCTGGCTGCCCGAGCCGGCCGTCACGACGTAATCGCCAAGGCGAAGATCTTTGACCAGCCTTGGCCCATCTGGTGTTTCGACGGTTGTTTCGGCGGCGATCCCGGCGCTCTGCCCAACCGGTTCGATTTCGTCGGAAACCGCGATGAAGCAGACAGCAGGGTCGATCGTGGTTCCCCGGTCATTGCAGATCAGGGCTTCGACATCGCGAACCGGCAACGGCGCGGGGTTGCGGGTGTTGACCTGAAATGTGCGCCCCTCTTCGGGGAATTCCACCGTCAGCCGCCCCACGCGCCGCGGCGCATCCCACGAGAAACTGATCCGCATCCGCCCGTCGCGTGGCGGGAGCGCGAGGTCGATCTCGGCACGGGATTGAACCGCGCCCTGACCGAAGGCCAGTATCAGGTGCCCGTCTGGCGCAATCTCGACATGAAGCTCACGAAGCCAATCGTGGTGGCGCGAGTACGTCACGATCCGCCACGGGCCATTGCCCGGGTTGTGATACACAAGTTCAAACACCAGCGTGCCGACGGGCAATATGCGGTCGTCCACCACGGCCGGCCTTCTGGAACGGTGTCGCGTGGCGGCGCCAAGGCCGCCGGTGTCGAATGCCGGCCGCGAGAAATCTGTCACGGCGATCCAGCTCATGCGGCAACCTCGCGCGTGGCCCCTGCGAGCAGCCGCGCCTCGAAGCCGCGCAGGGTCAGGCGGGCCGCGGCGGAATAGCCGGCCCCGGTCTCCGGGTCGAGTTCAGGAAAGATAGAGACGATTTCTTCCAGTATTTCGCGCTCGAACGACCGCGTCGTCTGCGGTCCGGGCAGGAAGCTCTCCGTTGCCAGCCCCTCCGAAAACACCACCTGATGCGCGTCGAAAAGGATGTGGACGTATTCGACATCGCCACCCTCGACCGGACGCACCGAGCTGTCGTTCACCAGATCCTTCGCGGCGACGAGCACTTCGCGTTCGCCGAACAAGAGCTCCGCAACGGCATCGCGAACCAGAATCCTGTGCAATGGCGAGACCAGCACTTCGCCGTGGGTGCCAAACGTGTTGGCCGCGATCCGGATCGGCGCGAGTTTGCCCTGCGCCGGCACCGTCCGGCGCCCGATCCAGCGCAAGGGTTGCGGGCCGTGGTCCTGCGTCAGAACCAGATCGCCGGGCAGCAATTGCTCGACCGGCACCTCGCCGTCGGGGGTTGCGATCATCGTGCCGGCGGAAAAGCAGGGCACCGAATTGATCGTCACGAAAGCCGAGTCAGTCACCGCCGATGCGCCGTTGCCGGCGGCCACGGTGTAGGAGAAATTGACGCTTTCCTCGTCGGCGTCCGCCGCCACCGTGAACGTGCCATCGGCGTTCAGCGTCACCACCTGGCCCGTGGTCAGGGTCACGCTGTCGCCGGCGACCACCTCGATGCCGTTGATATGGGTGATGGTGAGCGTGGCCGTGCCCGGCCCGCTGTCGTTTGCCAATGCGTCAAGGGTGGCGGTGCCGCCGGGGACCACGTTCACGCTGTCGTCGTAGGCGGTCAGAACGGTTTGGGCGGACCCGCCCGCGATCAGCAGCGTTGAATCATAGCTCGAATCCGCCACGTCGGCGATGCCGATCCGGATCGAGTTCACCTCGCCGGAGATCACCGGGATCTTGAGCGACATGGTCGCGGTGAACCCGTCCATCTCGGTGTTGTATTGCGAGCCGGTGTTGTCGACGTAGAGGTTCTCGTTCGACGTGTCATTGACGTTGCCGACCGCGGTCTTGCCGTCCCCTACCGACAGTTCCACCAGCTGCCCGTTGACCCAGACGCCGACGATGTCGTTGTAGATCGACCCCGCGTATTCGGGATATTCGTCCGAGGCGAAGACGAATTGCAGGCTCATCACGTCGCCGGTCGGCACGAAATCAACGTCGAGGATCGCACCATCGTAGGTGTTTGTTCCGGCCAGCGCATTGAAATCGGCGTCGTTGTCGACGCCTTTGTTCATGTTCGACGAGGTGCTGGAGCTCTGGTTGGCGTCACCTGATCCGTGGGTGAAGTTGCGCAGGTTGCCGGTGGACAGCATCACCCCGGTGTCAGACGGGGTGACGCCGGGCGATTGTGCATCGCCGTCGGTGAAGATCCCGGATGAGCGGTTGTTGCCTGAGTAGGAAGCGGAGACGACGGAGACGCCCTCCCCGAAAATCTCTTCCGCCATCGCGAGTGCACTCGCACCCGTCGAGATCGGCAATTCCGAAGCCGCCACCATACTGCCTGCCTCCTGTCCCATTCCGGCAGGAGACGGCTCGCCACGGCACCATGGCCGCAAGATATCGCCGATCTGCTCACCGAACCGCGCACATTTTGTGCTTATCTGGTTCGAAACCCCTGCCTCGGGTTGTTCTTTTGCGCACTATGCCCAACCCGGGATGATTTGTTAAGAGTTTGTTTTCACGTCGCTATCACCAAAGGAAGCACTGTCGCGCGGGCGACACATTTGCCCCCGGCCCTGCGGCGCGGTATCAGGGGCGAAACCTCGTTTCAGGAGCGCCCCATGGCCGAGACCGACCCCGTTGACCTGACGAAGCGCCTCATTCAGTGCCCCTCGGTGACGCCGGAAGAGGGCGGCGCCCTGGTGCTGCTTGAGGAGATCCTGAGCGAGGCCGGCTTCAGTTGCACGAGAGTTGACCGGGGCGGCGTGGCCAATCTGTTTGCGCGCTATGGTCAGCCCGGGGCGGCCAGAACGCTCGGGTTCAATGGCCATACCGATGTTGTGCCCGTGGGCAATACCGGCGACTGGACGGTGCAGCCGTTCGGCGGGGAGGAACGGGATGGCTTTCTGTGGGGCCGCGGCGCGACCGACATGAAATCCGGCGTGGCCGCGTGGGTCGCGGCGGCGGTCGATCTCGCGGATGAGCTGCCCCGGGACGGCGCGCTGATCATCGCCATCACCGGTGACGAAGAGGGTGATGCGGTTGACGGCACCGTGGCGCTGCTCGACTGGATGCGCGACCATCAGGAACGGATGACGGCCTGCATCGTCGGTGAGCCAACCTGTCCCAACCACATGGGCGAAATGATGAAGATCGGCCGCCGTGGTTCGATGACCGCCTTTTTCACCGCCCGCGGCGTGCAGGGCCATTCCGCCTATCCGCATCGGGCAAAAAACCCGGTTCCGGCGCTGGCGCGGCTGATGACCCGTCTCGACATGCACGAGCTTGACGAGGGCACCGCGCATTTCGATGCCTCGACGCTGGCCATTACCACGATCGACACCGGAAACCCCGCCACCAACGTGATCCCGGCCGAGAGCCGGGCCACCGTCAACATCCGGTTCAATGATGCCCACAGCAGCACCGGGCTGACGGCGTGGCTGGAGGAGGAAATGCAGCGGGTGGCGGGCGAGACCGGTATCGAGATGTCGATGCGGGTGAAGGTGTCGGGCGAAAGCTTCCTGACACCGCCGGGCGAGCTGTCATCGCTGGTGGCCGAGGCCGTTGCCGCCGAAACCGGCGTGATGCCCGAGATGTCGACCTCCGGCGGCACGTCGGATGCGCGTTTCGTCAAGGATCATTGCCCGGTTGTCGAGTTCGGGCTTGTCGGAAAGACGATGCACCAGGTCGATGAACGCGTGGACATCGGGCAGATCCGGCAGCTCAAACGGATCTACAGCCGGATCATTCGGGACTATTTCACCTGATCTTTCCGTCGTGCCGTGCTAGGCACTCTGCATGACCCGCATACCGTCCAAAGACGAAATCCTGGCGTGGATTTCCGAAAACCCCACCCGCGCCTCGAAACGCGATATTTCCAAGGCGTTCGGGATCAAGGGCGCCGACCGGATCGAGCTGAAGCGGCTGTTGCGCGAGCTCGAAGACGAGGGGCATCTCGCCAAACGCAAGAAGACCTACCGCGACCCCGACAAGCTGCCGCCCGTCGCGGTTCTGGAAATCTCCGAGATCACGCCCGACGGCGACCTTTTAGCCCGGCCTGTCGAATGGCATGGCGAGGGCGATCCGCCGCGCGTGTTGTTCGTCGCGAAGGCGGCCGATCCCGCGCTGGGCGTGGGAGACCGGGTGCTCTGTCGAATGACCGAGGTCAGGGCCGAAGACCATGCCTACGAGGCCCGCCTGATCCGCCGGATCGGGCAGGCGGTTCATACAATTCTCGGGGTCTACCGCAAGGGCGCCGAAGGCGGCCGGGTGGTGCCGATCGACAAGGGTCAGGACAAGGAATGGATCGTGCCCGCAGGAGCGGATGAGGGCGCGAAGGACGGCGAGCTGGTCGAGGCCCGGCAATCGGGCCCGCGCGCGCGCATGGGCCTGCCGAAGGCGCGCATCGTTGCGCGGCTGGGCGACCCGTCGGCGCCGCGGGCCGTGAGCCTCATCGCGATTCACCAGCACGGGATCCCGGATGATTTTCCCGATGAGGTGATCGCCGAGGCCGACCGCATGAAGCCGGCCGGGCTCGAGGGCCGCGAAGACCTGCGCCACCTGCCGCTGGTCACGATCGACCCCGCCGATGCGCGCGACCATGACGATGCTGTCTGGGCCCATCCCGACGACAGCCCCAAGAAC
>JANTFS010000131.1 GCA_024763335.1 Paracoccaceae bacterium
ACGCCGCAGGACGTGGCGCTGATCGACGCCCACAAGGCGATCGACATGTTCCAGAAGGTGCGCATCCCGGTGCTCGGCCTGATCGAGAACATGGCGATGTATGTTTGCCCGCAATGCGGCCACGAAGACCACATTTTCGGCACTGGCGGGGTGCGGGCCGAGGCCGAACGGATGAACATTCCGCTGCTCGGCGAGATCCCCCTGGCACGGGAGGTGCGGACGGCGGGCGATGAGGGCCGGCCGGTCGCGCTGGGCGACGGGCCGGTGGCCGAGGCCTATCACGCGCTTGCCAAGAGCCTCGTCGACGGCGGCCTGGCCTGACCCGGGCCTTGGCCTGAGACGGAAGACCTGAAGGTGCGCCCCCGAGGGGGCGCGCTTTTCTTTTTTGCGTTCAAGCCACGCAGGCTTTGGGGGCGCAGCCCCCAAGCCCCCGGAGTATTTCTGCCAAGATGAAGACGGCGGCGGGATTGGTCCCGCACCTCGGCATGGGAAATCATGGCCTGGGGGCTGTTCGGTGTCGAATCGGCGGCGGGAAATCCGGGATCTGGCGGGGATTCCGGTCAAGATTCGCGGTGTTTTGGGTCTGCTTTTGGCGGTTTCGCGAGTCAGGGCGGGAATTTGGGGGAATTAATTGCACCGATTTGCGCGATCTACATATTGTGGTGATATCCCTACAGGCCGCTAGAAATAGCTCAATGTTCTCGGTTTATACTCACAAAACCTTGTATTTCTAAGGGGCTAAAAGGCATATCTTGTGTGGCATTCCCAAAAAAAGGTGTTGATTGCCATGATTTCCCATGCCATCCCTGTATTCACGATGAGGACGGGAACAAAGGGGCACGAAGACCCCGAAACATCTCCCAAGTCAGGTTTCATACAGGCACCCCTCTTCATCGAAAAAAGAGATCCGGCGTTGTCGCGAGCAGACATCCCCCCAGGTGGCGACGGCGATCGGACGAACCCAGAGATGGGACGAGGGCGGCGGATCGGACAGTGGCAGCAGTTCGATCCGTCGTTTCCGTTTCAGGCGGTCGGTAAACGAGGGACAGATAAGGACCACGGACAGTGGCACGGGTTTTCAGAGGTGAAGGGCTCCACAAGGTGGACGCGAAGGGCAGGGTGTCGATCCCGGCCCTGTTTCGCCGTGTGCTCGAGGCCGGCGACCCGGACTGGACCGAGGGCCTCGCGCCCAACCTCGTGATCGTCTATGGCGATCATCGCCGCAAATACCTTGAATGCTACACGATGGAAGCGATCGACGAGGTCGACCGCAAGATCGCGAAAATGCAGCGCGGCTCGATCGAGCGGCGGATGCTGGAGAAGCTGTTCAACGGCCAGTCGTACCCGACCAGCGTCGACGAGACCGGCCGGCTGGTGCTGCCCGCCAAGCTGCGCCAGAAGATCGGGCTCGACAAGGAAGCCTATTTCATCGCCACCGGCGACACGTTCCAGATCTGGAGCCCCGAGACCTACGAGGCGGTCGAGCAGGAACGCACCGAGGCCTGGCTCGAAGACATGCCCGAGGATTTCGATCCGCTGACGCTTCTGCCTGACGACGACGGGGGCGCCTGATGATGATCGCGCGCGAAGCTGCCCCGCCCGCGCCTGCGCATATCCCGGTTTTGCTGCGGCCGCTCCTTGCGGCCGTTGCGCCCGTTTCGGGGGTCTGGGTCGATGGCACCTTCGGCGCCGGGGGCTATGCCCGGGGCCTGTTGGAGGCCGGGGCCGACAAGGTGATCGGGATTGACCGCGATCCGATGGTGTTTGACATGGCCGAGAGCTGGACTGGCGCCTACGGCGACCGGCTGGAGCTCGCCCTCGGCACCTTCTCCGAGCTTGACGAGATCGCCGGCGCGCCGGTCGATGGCGTGGTGCTCGATCTCGGCGTCTCGTCGATGCAGCTCGACCAGCCGGAGCGCGGCTTTTCCTTCCTGCGCGACGGCCCGCTCGACATGCGGATGAGTCAGTCAGGGCCCACGGCCGCCGATCTGGTCAATTCCGCGTCGGAAGAAGATCTGGCCGACATTCTCTATCACTACGGCGAAGAGCGGCAGGCCCGCCGGATCGCACGCGCCATCGTGCGGGCCCGCGCCGAGGCGCCGTTTGAGACCACGGGGCAGCTCGCCGCGGTGATCGAGCGCCAGTTGCCGCGCCCGAAACCGGGCCAGAGCCATCCGGCAACCCGCAGTTTCCAGGCGATCCGGATCGCCGTGAATGACGAATTCGGCCAGCTCGTGGCCGGGCTGGAAGCCGCCGAGCGGGCGCTGAAACCCGGCGGGCGGCTCGCCGTCGTGACCTTCCACTCGCTCGAAGACCGGGTGGTGAAGCGATACCTTCAACTTGCCGCCTCCGCCGGCGGGGGCGGGTCGCGCCATGCGCCCGAACGTGCCGGCGAAACGCCGCGCTTCCGGCTTACGCCGAAGAAGGCCATCGGGCCTGATGAGGCGGAGCTGGCACAAAACCCGCGCGCCCGCAGCGCCCGGCTGCGCGTTGCCACCCGCACCGAGGCGC
The DNA here is from genome assembly GCA_024763335.1 of Paracoccaceae bacterium. Taxonomy (GTDB): domain Bacteria; phylum Pseudomonadota; class Alphaproteobacteria; order Rhodobacterales; family Rhodobacteraceae; genus Sinisalibacter. The sequence goes on from JANTFS010000131.1 coordinate 2,512, forward strand.
CGGCACAGGCAATCGAGCGGGCGCGGCTCGGCCTTCCGGCCCCGGTTCTCAGAGGTGAGATGCGATGATGCGCGCGCTGCTCTATATCGTGTCGACGCTCGTGGTCATCGCGCTTGGCTACTGGGCCTATGTCGAAAACTACAAGACCCAGGCCGCTCTCGGCGAGGTTGAGAGGCTCCAGCACGAGATCGGGCGGATGCGCGAGGAGCAGGCCGTGCTGCGCGCCGAGTGGGCCTATCTCAACCGTCCCGACCGGTTGCGCGACCTTGCCGATCTGAATTTCGACCGGCTCGGGTTGCTGCCGCTGGCGCCGGAGCAGTTCGGCCGGGTATCGCAGATCGCCTATCCGCCCGAGCCCGGGCCGGATCTTGGTGATGGCAACGTGGTGGAGCTTTCCGGGGAGGTGTCGAGATGACCCGTGTGCCCTTGCGGCCCCTGGCGCGGGTGCTCGAAGCCCGGGCCAATGGCGAAAACCCCGATGGCATCGAGCGTGAGAACCTGCGCAAGCGGCATGAAGAGATGCGCGACACCTCGCGCCTGCGCGCCGAGGGCCGTCTCGTGGTGCTGGCCGGGCTGTTCTTTTGCGCCTTCCTGCTCGTCGGGCTGCGGATGGGGGCGATCGCCGCGTCCGAGCCGAGCGAGCCGCGCGGCCATGCGCCGGGCGCGCAGATCGCCGCCGCGCGCGCCGATATCGTCGACCGGCACGGGCGCCTGCTTGCCACCAATCTCGTCACCCACGCGCTCTATGCCCAGCCGCCGATGATGGTCGACCCGGCGCGTGCGGCGCGCGAATTGGTGAAGATCTTCCCCGATCTCGACGAGGAGCGCCTGCTCGACTGGTTCACCGGAGACCGCAAGTTCCTGTGGATCAAGAAGAAAATCAGTCCCGAGCAGAAGCAGGCAGTGTTTGACATCGGCGAGCCGGGGCTCCTGTTCGGCCCGCGCGAGATGCGGCTCTACCCGAACGGACCGATCGCGGCCCATGTGCTGGGCGGGGCGAGCTTCGGCCGCGAGGGGGTGAACGCGGCCGAGGTGATCGGGGTCGCCGGCATCGAGAAGGCCTTCGACGCGCGGCTGCGCGATCCCGGTCAGGCCGGCGAACCGCTCCGGCTGACGCTCGATCTGACGGTGCAGGCCGCCGTCGAGCGCGTCCTCGCGGGCGGCATGCAGATGATGAACGCCAAGGGCGCGTCGGCGGTGCTGATGGACGCCCTGACCGGCGAGATCGTGGCGCTGGCGAGCCTGCCCGATTTCGATCCGAACGATCGTCCGCGCCCCCTCACGACGGGCGATGCCTCCGACAGCCCGCTGTTCAACCGCGCGGTGCAGGGGCTCTACGAGCTCGGTTCGACCTTCAAGATCTTCGCTGTCGCCCAGGCGATGGAACTGGGCCAGGTGAACCCCGACACGATGGTCAACACCCGCGGCCCGCTGACATGGGGCAAGTACCGGATCCGGGATTTTCACGATTACGGCGCCGAGCTGTCGGTCACCGACGTGATCGTCAAGAGCTCCAACATCGGCACCGCGCGCATCGCCCAGGCGATCGGCGCCGAGCGCCAGCGTGCCTTCCTCGACAGCCTCGGCCTGCTGGCGCCGATGCCGGTCGAACTGGTCGAGGCGCCGGGGGTGAGCCCGCTGCAGCCGCCCAACTGGTCTGAGCTGTCGACGATGACGATTTCCTACGGTCACGGCCTGTCGACCTCGCCGCTGCATCTGGCCACGGCCTATGCCTCGCTGCTGAACGGCGGCACCCGGGTGCGGCCCACCCTTGTGCGGTCGGGCCCGGTGGCGCGCGGACCGCGGGTCGTCTCCGAGGCCACCTCGCGCGCCGCGCGCGCGATGCTGCGCCAGGTGGTGACCCGCGGCACGGCCTCGTTCGGGGAAGTTCCGGGCTACGCGGTGGGCGGCAAGACCGGCACCGCCGACAAGCCGAAGCCGCGCGGCGGATATTACGACGACAAGGTGATCGCCACCTTCGCCAGCGTGTTCCCCGCGCATGATCCGCGCTACGTGCTCGTCGTGTCGCTCGACGAACCGGTCGAGACCTCCGGCGCCAAGCCGCGCCGCACCGCCGGCTGGACCGCCGTGCCGGTCGCCGCCGAGGTGATCCGGCGGGTGGCCCCGCTGCTCGGGCTCAAGCCCGAGATTGAACCTCTCGGCCCAACCGGTATAACACTCACCTCGAACTGAACGAGGGAGACCATGATCCAGCCCGACCGCTTGAAGGCGTTGTCCGCGCTCGGCCTGACGGCCCGGGGCGGCGGGGATGCGGTGATCTCCGGCCTCTCGGTTGACAGCCGCAAGACCCGCCCCGGTCACCTGTTCGCGGCGCTGCCGGGCTCGAAGGTGCATGGCGCGGAGTTCATTCAATATGCCCTGCGCATGGGCGCCTCGGCGGTGCTGACCGACCCGGAAGGCGCGCGGCTGGCGGAGGACGTGTTGTTCGACAACCCGGACGTGGCGCTGGTGGTCACCGAAGACCCGCGCGCGGCGCTGGCCTATGCCGCGGCGCTGTTCTTCGGCCGCCAGCCGCGGGTGATGGTGGCGGTGACCGGCACCAACGGCAAGACCTCGGTGGCCAGTTTCACCCGCCAGATCTGGCAGCTGCTCGGGCACGAGGCGGCCAATATCGGCACCACCGGGGTCGAGGGGGCCTATTCGGCTCCGGCGACCCACACCACCCCCGAACCGATCACCCTGCATGAATTGCTCGCCGACATGGCCGCCCACGGCGTGACCCATGCCGCGATGGAGGCCTCGTCGCACGGGCTGGCGCAACGGCGCGTCGACGGGGTGCAATTCGCGGCGGCGGGGTTCACCAACCTCAGCCAGGATCACCTCGACTATCACCCTGATCTCGAAGCCTATTTCGAGGCCAAGGCGGGGCTGTTCACGCGCGTTCTGCCCGACGACGGGGTGGCGGTGCTCAACACCGACGATCCGATGGGGCGCGAGCTGGTCAACCGGGCCGAGGCGCGCGGTCAGGAGGTTCTGCGTGTCGGCCACGGCAAGGATTGCGATCTGCACATCACCAATCACCGCTTCGGCGCGACCGGGCAGGAACTGCGGTTTCACTGGCAGCACAAGCCGCACCAGGTCCGGCTCAATCTGCTCGGCGGCTTTCAGGCCGACAACGTGATGCTCGCGGCCGGGCTCTGCATCGCCACCGGCTCGGAGCCGCAGGCGGTGTTCGATTGCCTCGAGGAGCTCACCACGGTGCGCGGCCGGATGCAGCTTGCCGCCAAGCGCGAGAACGGCGCGGCGGTGTTCGTCGATTATGCCCACACGCCCGATGCCATCGCCACCGCCCTCGAGGCGATGCGCCCGCATGTCTTCGGCAAGCTCATCGTGGTGTTCGGCGCCGGCGGCGACCGCGACACCTCGAAACGCAAGCTCATGGGCGAGGCGGCGGCGGCCCATGCCGACGTGGTGATCGTGACCGATGACAACCCGCGTTCGGAAAACCCCGCCGAAATCCGGGCGATGGTGATGGCGGGCTGTCCCGGCGCCACCGAGGTGGCCGACCGGGCCGAGGCGATTCTGCGCGGCGTCGACATGCTGGAGGCGGGTGACGCGCTGCTGATCGCCGGCAAGGGCCACGAAACCGGGCAGGTGATCGGCGATGACGTGCTGCCGTTCGACGATGCCGAACAGGCGAGCGTTGCCGTGGCCGCACTCGAAGGGCGGCTCGCATGACGCTGTGGAGCGCCGCCGAGGCCGCGTCGGCGACGGGGGGCACGGCGCAGGGAAACTGGACGGTTTCGGGGGTGTCGATCGACACCCGGACGCTGGCACCCGGCGATCTTTTCGTGGCGTTGAAAGACATGCGCGACGGGCATGAGTTCGTCGCCCAGGCGCTCGCGGCCGGCGCCGGGGCGGCGATGGTGAGCCGGGTGCCCGAGGGCGTGCCGGCGGATGCCCCGCTGCTTGTCGTCAGCGATGTTCTGGCCGGTCTGGAACGGCTCGGCGCCGCCGGCCGGGCGCGCACGCAGGCCCGCGTGGCGGCGATCACCGGGTCGGTCGGCAAGACGTCGGCCAAGGACATGTTGCGCGTCGCTCTCGCCGGGCAGGGCAAGGTTCATGCCGCCGAGGCGAGCTACAACAACCATTGGGGCGTGCCGCTGACGCTGGCCCGGATGCCCGCCGACACCGATTTCGCGGTGATCGAGATCGGCATGAACCACCCCGGGGAGATTGCCCCGCTGGCGCGACTCGCCCGCCCGCACGTCGCGCTGATCACCACCGTGGCCGCGGCCCATCTGGCGGCCTTCGACACCATCGCGGCGATCGCGCGCGAAAAGGCGACGCTCTTCGAGGGGCTGGAGCCCGGCGGTGTGGCCATCTTCAACGGGGATATCGAGACCGCTCCGATCCTGCGCGCGGCGGCGACAGCCCATGCCGCGCGGGTCGAGAGCTTCGGCGAGGCAGCGGGCAACGCGCTGCGGCTTCGTGATGTCGAGCTGCATGGCGATGCGGTGGTGGCGCGCGCCGGGATCGGCGGCGAAACCCAGATCTTCCGCCTTGCCACCGCCGGCCGGCACTTTGCGGCCACCGCGCTGGGCGTGCTTGGCACCGCCCGGGCGCTCGGCGCCGATGTCACCCTCGCCGCGCGCGGGCTGGCCGATTGGCGCCCGCCGGCGGGGCGCGGCACCCGCGAATCCATCCTGCTCGACCCGGTCGAGGGCCATGTGCTCACGCTGATCGACGACGCGTTCAACGCCAACCCCACCTCGATGGCCGCGGCGCTCGAGGTGCTCGCGGCCAGCCGTCCCGCCGATGGCATCGGCCGCATCGGCAAGGGGCGCCGGATCGCGGTGCTCGGTGACATGCTCGAACTCGGGCCTGCGGAGACGGCGCTGCATGGCGCGCTCGCCGATCTTCCGGCGCTGGCTTCCGCCGACGTCGTGCATTGCGTCGGGCCCCGGATGAAGGCCTTGTGGGAACGCTTGCCGGCCGGGCAACAGGGGCGCTGGGTCGAGGCCGCGCCCGATCTCGCCGCGCGCATCCACGCCCTCATCGACGCCGGCGACGTGCTTTTGGTGAAGGGCTCGAAGGGCTCGAAGGTCAGCCGCGTGGTTGACGCGGTGCGAAAACTGGGCCATCCGGCTGACGTCTGAGCGCGAGGGACACACTGAATGTTGTATTGGCTGACCGAGTTTTCCGATGGCGGTGATGTTTTCAACCTGTTTCGCTACATCACCTTCCGCGCCGGCGCGGCCTTCTTCACGGCGCTGATCTTCGGCTTCCTGTTCGGAATGCCGCTGATCAACCTGCTGAAAAGCCGGCAGAAAAATGGCCAGCCGATCCGGGCCGACGGGCCCGAGGGCCATCTCGAGACCAAGGCGGGCACGCCAACGATGGGGGGCGCGCTGATCCTCGGGGCGATCACCGTGTCGACGCTGCTCTGGGCCCGGCTCGACAATCCCTTCGTCTGGATCGTGCTCGGCGTGACGCTCACCTTCGGGCTGATCGGCTTCGCCGACGACTACCGCAAGATCGCCGCCGGCGACAATTACGCCGGGCTGTCGGGCCGGATGCGGCTGCTGCTCGAGACGCTGATCGCGCTCGTCGCGGTCTATCTCGCCGCGAGCGTGCACCCCGACGATCTGTCGTTCAAGCTGGCGCTGCCGGTGTTCAAGGACACGCTGATCAATCTCGGCTGGTTCTTCGTGCCCTTCGGAGCCTTCGTGGTGGTCGGGGCCGCCAACGCGGTGAACCTCACCGACGGGCTCGACGGGCTGGCGATCATGCCGGTGATGATCGCCGCGGGCACCCTTGGCATCATTGCCTATGCGGTCGGCCGGGTCGACTTCACCGAGTATCTCGACGTGCACTACGTGCCCGGCACCGGGGAATTGCTGGTCTTCGCCGCCGGGCTGATCGGCGGGGGCCTGGGCTTTCTGTGGTACAACGCGCCGCCCGCGGCGGTGTTCATGGGCGACACCGGCTCGCTGGCGCTCGGTGGCGCCCTCGGGGCGATCGCGGTGGCGAT
>JANTFS010000132.1 GCA_024763335.1 Paracoccaceae bacterium
CCAGCGGTGAATAGGCTAGGAGCTTGATGTCTTCATTGGCGGAAAGCTCGGCAAGATCGGTGTCATAGAGCCGGCAGAGGAGCGAATACTCGTTCTGAATGGAGATCATCTCGGGCGCCCCCATCTCGCGCGCCACCTGAAGCCACATCGCCGTGCCCCAGGCGCTTTCGTTGGACAGGCCAACGTGGCGGACCTTGCCGGCCGCGACGGCCTCTTGCAACGCGCCGAGCACGTCGCGCATGTGATCGAGCGTTGCCGCGCGCGATTGCCCGGAAGGGTCAAACTCCCAGTTCTGGCGAAAGGCATAGGAGCCGCGCATCGGCCAGTGCAGCTGGTAGATGTCGATCACATCGGTTTGCAGACGTCGCAGCGATGCCTCGATCGCGCCCGGTATGATCGCGCCCGAATAGCCCTCGCCACCGCGCACCGCCTTCGAGTCGCCCGAGACCTTGGTGGCAAGGATGATGTCGTCGCGCCGCCCGGTCCGGGCCAGCCAAGTGCCGATGATCTGCTCGGTCACGCCCACCGTTTCGGCCCGCACCGGATTGACCGGATACATCTCGGCGGTGTCGATGAAATTCACCCCGTGATCGAGGGCCATGTCGATCTGGGCATGGCCCTCGGCCTCGGTGTTCTGACTGCCCCAGGTCATCGACCCGAGGCACAGCTCACTCACTTCGAGCGCGCCACCTGCCAGCTTGTTCTGTTTCATGTTTCTGTCTCCCGTCCGCGAACGCGAGACAGAGTGATGTGCGCCCCTGCCGAGTGCAACCCGTGGGGCGAGAATTCAGGGCCGGATGACGAACCAGCCCTGTTCGTCGAGCTCCATCAGCCGGATCACGCCGGCCGACACGTGCTGGGCGAAATCGACCAGCGGCGGCGGGCTGCCCTCCTTGCGGGTCATGCCGGCGATGGTGTTTTCGCAAGCCGAGAAGGTCACGCCCGGAACTGACTGCGGAAAGTTCTGTACACGCTCGAGAACTGGCGACTTGTCAGTGCGCAGGATGTTGAGCCCGGCATTGAAGGCGACGATCTCGATCTCGTATTCCTCACCGTTTTCTGAAAACCCGCGCGCGAGGTTGGCGGCAACGTTGAGCACTTTCGTGAAGGTGGCCGGATCGCCGTCGCTGATCTGAAGTGCGACGCGGCGCACCCCGTCTTCCGACGCGGTGGCCGCGATCGGGCTGGCGAACAGGATGGCGATCGCTGCGAAGGCAGCAAAGAACCTGCGGGTCAGTTGCATGTGTGTCTCTCCCTGACGTGGTGTCGTTTTGTTATGAGGTACCAGCTTATGACATTTTGTCGCAGCGTCAAAAGATTTCCTGCCCGGCGATTTCCGCTTGAGAACATTTAGGGAACATCTATTCTCTCCCCATGCAGCACGTCCGCCTTGCCCGCCAGCCGCACCGCCCCGATGCCGGCCAGCCCCTGCTCGGCCACCTCAGCCTCGCGCGGCCCCGGGTGCACGAGGCCCATGGCGGCGCGCGTCAGCTGTTCGCGGCGCTCCTGGCCCGCGAGATGTCGGGGCCCGTCTTCTGGGTCACCCCGGCCTGGGAAGGCGCGCGGCTGCACGGGCCGGGGCTCGCCGGGCTCGGGCTCGACCCCGGGCGCCTCACCTTCGTGCATGCCGCCCAGGAGCGCGATCTTCTGTGGACACTCGAGGAAGTGCTGCGCTCAGGGGTGGTGCCGCTCGTGGTGGGGGAACTGCCCGCGCCCCCTGCCCTCACGCCCATGCGCCGGCTGCAGCTCGCGGCAGAGGCCGGGACGGGAGCCGGCATCGCGCCGCTGGGCCTCGTGCTCACGCCCGAGGGCGGCAGCCCCGGCGCCGAAAGCCGCTGGCGGATGGATCCCGCCCACACGGCCAGCCTCACCGCCTGGACCCTCACCCGCGAGCGCGCCCGCGCCGACCCGCCGCGCAGTTGGGCGGTACAAGCGGCTGGACCGGACACTTTCGTCGCCTCCTGAGGTTTCGACCCGCCTGACGGCGGGCCGACCCGCGCCTCGCTGCGCTCGGCGATCATCTTCATCTTGGGTGAAATACTCCGGGGGGGCCCGGGGGGGCTGGCCCCCCGGAAAAACCCGGCGCGCCGCAGGCGCACAATTTCACAACGCCTGCGCGGGCCACGAGCGCCGCCAAATGAGTATTTGAACCAAGATGAAGACAGCGCCGGCTCCCGTCTGGCAATGCCGCGCGCCTTGCGGTAAACGCGGGCCAAACAGCCAAGGACGAGACATGGCCCGCATCCTCATTACCTCCGCGCTTCCCTATATCAACGGGATCAAGCATCTCGGCAATCTCGTCGGGAGCCAGTTGCCCGCCGATCTCTATGCCCGTTATTGCCGGCTCCGCGGTCATGAGGTGATGTTCATCTGCGCCACCGACGAGCACGGCACCCCGGCCGAGCTGGCGGCGGCGAAAGCGGGCAAACCGGTGGCCGAGTATTGCGCCGAGATGCACGATGTCCAGGCGGAGCTGGCGGCGGGGTTCGAGTTGTCGTTCGACCATTTCGGCCGGTCCTCGAGCCCGCAGAACCACAAGCTCACCCAGCATCTCGCGGGCAAGCTCGCCGAGGCGGGCCTGATCGAGGAGGTCTCGGAAAAGCAGGTTTATTCCAAGGCCGACGGGCGCTTTCTCCCCGACCGCTACATCGAGGGCACCTGCCCCAATTGCGGCTACGACAAGGCGCGCGGCGACCAGTGCGAGCACTGCACCAAGCAGCTTGATCCGACCGACCTGATCAACCCGCGCTCGGCGATTTCCGGCTCGACCGATCTCGAGATCCGCGAGACCAAGCACCTGTTTCTCAAGCAGTCGCTGATGCGCGACAAGCTCAACGCCTGGATCGATTCGAAGACCGACTGGCCGGTGCTGACCACCTCGATCGCCAAGAAATGGCTCAATGACGGCGACGGCCTTCAGGACCGCGGCATTACCCGCGATCTCGACTGGGGCATCCCGGTGAAGAAGGGCGACGAGGACTGGCCCGGCATGGAGGGCAAGGTCTTCTACGTCTGGTTCGATGCGCCGATCGAATACATCGCGGCGACGTGGGAATGGGCCGATGCACACGGATATCCGAATTCTGCATGGGAACGGTGGTGGCGCACCGACAAGGGCGCCGACAATGTTCGATATGTGCAATTCATGGGCAAGGACAACGTGCCCTTCCACACCCTCTCCTTCCCCGCCACCCTGATGGGCTCGGGCGAGCCTTGGAAGCTCGTCGACTACATCAAGAGCTTCAACTACCTCAATTACGACGGCGGCCAGTTCTCGACCAGCCAGGGCCGCGGCGTGTTCATGGACCAGGCGCTCGAGATCCTGCCGGCCGATTACTGGCGCTGGTGGCTTCTCAGCCATGCGCCGGAAAACTCCGACAGCGAATTCACCTGGGAAAACTTCCAGACCTCGGTGAACAAGGATCTCGCCGATGTGCTGGGCAATTTCGTCAGCCGGGTGACCAAGTTCTGCCGCTCGAAATTCGGCGAAGAGGTGCCCGCGGGCGGCCGGTATGGCGCGGCAGAAGAGGCGCTGATCGCCGATCTCACCGCGCGCATCGGCGAATACGAAACGCTGATGGACGCGATGGAAGTGCGCAAGTCGGCCACCGAACTGCGCGCGATCTGGGCGGCGGGCAACGAGTACCTGCAAAACGCCGCGCCGTGGTCGGTTTTCAAGGACGACCCGGACCATGCCGCGGCGATTATCCGGCTGATGCTGAACCTCATCCGGGTCTACGCCGCGCTCTCGGCGCCCTTCATCCCCGAAGCCGCCGCCAAGATCCTCGCCGCGCTGAACTCCGAAGACGACGCCTGGCCCGACGATCTCGAAGCCGCGCTGGAGGTGTTGAAGCCGGGCCATCGCTTCGAGGTTCCCGAGGTGCTGTTTGCCAAGATCTCCGACGAAGACCGCGAGGGTTGGCAGGCCAAATTCGCCGGACAGCGGGGCTAGCGCCGCCGCCCTGGGCGGGGCCATTGGCCGCGACGGGTCGGCGCGGATCGGCCGGATTTCGCGCCAGGAGGCCGGACCTGCGTCATGTCAAGGTGCCGGCGCACAGACCGTGATACATTGCTAACTGTTTCGGGCGCACCTCACCGCGAGACGGAGGGGTTTGCAATGCCGGACCTGCCCAAACACGGCGTGGGGCGCCCATCGATTCCGGTCGTGGCCCGGCCCGGGGCCACGGCCCGCGTGACGGGAGGAGACCATGACGCAGACGAAAACGCCCCGAACCAGTTTGAAACCCGGGTTGCGCGCGGCGGCGCTGGCGGCGACGGCGCTGCTCGCGCTCAATGGCCCGGCACTGGCCGATTACACCCGCTATTGTAACGGCCAGTTGCAGCTGACCCCGCAGAATCCCACGATGTCGTTCCTGACCTATGATTTCTCGGTCGGGAAATCGGTGCGATTCTACGCCCAGGTGAACGACGCGCGCCGCGATTCGCGCGCCCGGATGATCTCCTGCGTGCGCGACCACTGGAGCATGCCGGAGGCGCGCACGCGGCCCGATGCCTGCCTCGGCATTCGCGACTACCACGTGCGCGACTATCCGTTCGAACACCTCAACGAGGAGGTGGCCGCGGCGATTTGCGATGCCAACCCGGGCGAGGATGTTGTGCTCATCAGTGTCGATCTCAAGATCACCGGCAACACCGGCTGCGTGACCTCGGGTTCCAGCGACACGATCAACATCGCCCGCAACTACCGGATCGACTGCACCGCGCCGATCTCCGATGGGGGCGGCGATGAGGCCGCGGAGAGCCCGCCAGCGATTGGCGAAGGCGGGGGCTGGGAATGCGTTGGCGAGGGCTGTGACGGGGCCGAACCGCCCGCCGATGAGCCCCCGGCCGAACCGAGCCCGCCGCCTGCGGCCAGCTACCAGATCCTGCCGGTGTTCCGGCTGCCGGGCAACGATCTCTACATGCTCGACGCCGGCGATGGCATCAGCAACTGGATGAGCTGCCGTCAGGCCTGCACCGAGGATGAGCGCTGCGGTGCGTGGACCTATCGCGCCCCGGCCAACCAGTGCCTGCTCAAGCACCGCGCCGGCATCCCGATCCCGGATCCGTGCTGCACGTCGGGGATCAAACGTTAGGACGACGGCGGCGCGGGCTGTTGAACATGGCCGCCCGCGCGGCACCTGCGCCCGGGAGGGAGGATCAGGCATGGCAGAAACACGCAAAGGCTGGGTGTCGGCGCTGACGCGCATGGCTCTCGGGGCGATCATGTCGCTTGCGATGGCAACCGCTGCGCCGGCCGGAGATGACTTCCGGTCCTGCGAGGCCGGCTGGGTGATCCAACCCACCGATGGCGGCACCGCGGTTGGCAGCGCGGTGTTCACGGCACGGGCCGGCGTCGCGGTGATGCCGCCGATGACCAACATTTTCGGCATCCAGTTCAACCAGGCGCGCGAGGCGGCCCGGCGGCTGATCGAGGAGTGCGTGCGCGCCCACTGGGCGGCGCCCTACGCCGCTTCGCCGCCGCCGGTCTGCCTGCGCAACGACGGGCCGGGCAAGGCCGGCATCCACGGCTACCCGTTTCGAAACCTGATGGAGGACATCACCGGTCTCGTCTGCCCCGCCAACCCCGGCCAGTCGCGGCTGGTGGTGGACATCTTCGTCAGCGTCCGGGGCGATACCGGCTGCATCCCGCCCCCCAACCGGTGGAAGATCGTGATCCGCAACGGCTGGCCGGTCAACTGCCCGCTCACTCCCGAAGCCCGCACCATCGCCCCGCCGCCGCAACTCGAACGCGTGACGCCCGCGCCGCGCACCATCGTGCCGAGGCCGGAGCTCTCCCGGCCGCAGACCTACGCGGACCTGCCAAACATGCGGCTGCCGGGCAACGACCTCTACCGGACCGACGCGGCGACTTGGCAGCAATGCCGCGACGCCTGCACCGCAGAGGACCGGTGCCGGGCCTTCACCTTCCGGGAACGCGGCTCCGCCTGCCTCTTGAAGCATGCCGCCGGCCCGCGCATTGCCGATAGCTGCTGCCATTCGGGCCTCAAGAACTGACCGGCGCGGCTTCCCCAGCCGGCCGGGAGCCGCTAGACATGGGCGCAGGAAGACACAGAGGCCGGCCATGTTCACGATCGAAGAGCTTCAGGCGGCGCAGCGCCTCGTCTACGGGCAGATGCAGCCCAGCGCGCAGATCGCCTGGCCTCAGCTTGGCCAACGTCTGGGCGCGGAGGTGGTGGTCAAACACGAGAACCACGCCCCCACCGGCGCCTTCAAGGTGCGCGGCGGGATCACCTTCATCGACTGGCTGAAGCGCGAACACCCCGAGGCGCGCGGCATCGTCACCGCCACCCGGGGCAACCACGGCCAGAGCCAGGCCCGCGCCGCCACCGCAGCGGGGCTGGCGGCGAAAATCTACGTGCCCGAGGGCAATTCGGTGGAGAAGAACGCCGCGATGCGGGCCTATGGCGGCGAATTGATCGTGCATGGCGCGGATTTCGATGACGCCCGCGAAGAGGCCATGCGGGTGGCCGCCGCCGGCGATTTCTACCCCGTGCCCCCGTTTCACACCGAGCTTGTGCGCGGCGTGGCCACCTACGGTTTCGAACTCCTCACCGCCCACCCCGATCTCGACACCGTCTACGTGCCGATCGGCGCCGGGTCGGGCATTTGCGGCATGATCGCGGCGCGCGATGCCTTGGGCCTGTCGACCAGGATCGTCGGCGTGGTCTCGACCGGGGCCGCGGCGGCGAAGCTGTCGGTCGAGGCCGGGCACCTCGTCGAAACGAACCGCGCCGACACCTTCGCCGATGGCATGGCGGTCCGGGTGCCGGTGCAGGCGGCGTTCGACATCTATTCCCGCGGCGCAGAGCGGATCGTCGCGGTGACCGACGCCGAGATCGCGGCGGCCATCCGGCTCTATTTCGAAGCCGTCCACACCGTCGCCGAAGGCGCCGGCGCCGCTCCCCTCGCCGCCCTCATGCAGGAGCGCGAGACGATGGCCGGGCGCAAGGTCGCGGTGGTGCTGTCTGGCGGGAATATCGACACCGATTGGTATCGCACGGTGCTGTCCGGCGGGGTGCCGCTGGCCTGAAATCTCGGTTTTCCCTTTGAAATGCTGGAAAATTCGGTATTATTACGAAAATACAATATTTCCGGGGCATGGTGACACGACCCCGGCAACAGGCGGCAGATGCCCAGGATAAGCGGTGTGACGGTTCTCAACGTCAAACAACGGCCGATGCGGCTCGAAGGCGCTGGCAAGCGCGAGGTGCGCAGCCAGTTCGGTGCGATTCCATGGCGGTTCAATGCCGGCAAGGTGGAGATCCTGCTCATCACCTCGCGCGGCACCGGGCGCTGGATCCTGCCAAAGGGCTGGCCCGTGCATGACGCGACGCCGGCCGAAGCCGCGGCAACCGAAGCCTGGGAAGAGGGCGGGGTGACGGGCAGCCCGTCGCATGTCTCGGCGGGGTTCTATTCCTACGTGAAGGACCTCGACGGCGACAACCTGCCGATCGTGGTGGCGATGTTTCCGCTCAAGGTGAAAAAGGTGCACCGCGACTGGCCCGAGAAAGGCCAGCGCAAGCGCCGCTGGGTCAGCCGCAAGAAGGCGTCGGCGCTGCTGCAGGAACCCGAGCTGCGCCAGATCGTCAAGCATTTCGACCCGCGCGCCTATTCGCATTGACCGGGCCCGTTGCGATCCGGCGTGGCACGCCTAGATTGTCAGCTATGAGACCCGGGTGACAGGATGATCCGCTACACGCTGAAATGCCCCGAGGGGCACAGGTTCGACAGTTGGTTCCAGAACGCAACCGCGTTCGATGCGCTGCTGGCCGCGGGCCAGGTGAGTTGCCCCGATTGCGGCACCACCTCCGTCGACAAATGCCTGATGACCCCGGATGTGCGCCCCGCGCGCCGGGCCGCGGCGCCCAGACCCGAACTCGATGCCGCGCAAACCGACCGCGAAAGCGCGATCGCGGCGCTCAAGCGCAAGGTCGAGCGCGAAAGTGAGTATGTCGGCCTCGAATTTGCCACCGAGGCGCGCGCGATGCATGAGGGCGAAACGCCGGAACGCCCGATCTATGGCGAAGCCAAGCCCGAAGAGGCGATCTCGCTGATCGAAGACGGCGTGCCGGTGCTTCCCCTGCCCTTCCGCCCGACCCGAAAGACCAACTAGCGCGACCGCGCCCTTGCGACGCCCGCGCCCCTTGCCCTTTCACCCGGCGCGCCCTATTAGGCGCGGGACCGAAACGGGAGCCGGGCCAAATGCCTATTCTGGTGATGAAATTCGGAGGCACCTCGGTGGCCACGCTCGACCGGATCGCCCGGGCCTCGAAGCGCGTGGCCCGCGAGGTGGCAAATGGCTACGACGTCATCGTGATCGTCTCGGCGATGTCGGGCAAGACCAACGAGCTTGTCGGCTGGGTCGAGGAGACCTCGCCGCTTTACGATGCCCGCGAATA
>JANTFS010000133.1 GCA_024763335.1 Paracoccaceae bacterium
GACGGTGGCACGGGCGGTGACGGTGGCACGGGCGGTGACGGTGGCACCGGCGGCGATGGCGGAACCGGCGGCGACGGTGGCACGGGCGGTGACGGTGGCACGGGCGGCGATGGCGGCACGGGTGATGACGGTGGCACGGGTGGCGATGGCGGCACGGGCGGTGACGGTGGCACCGGTGGCGATGGCGGCACGGGCGGCGACGGCGGCACGGGCGGGGATGGCGGCACCGGCGGCGACGGTGGCACCGGCGGTGACGGTGGAACCGGCGGCGATGGTCGGCGCGGAAATGGCGTGAGCGTGCCGCCCGTTGCCCAGGGCAAAGCACCTCCAACCCGCAACGGCGGTGTCAATGGAACGAACAGGACCGGTGACGACGGCAAGACCGAGGAAGAGGAAGAAGAGGACACGAAAAAAGAGACCGGCCGGGGCGACAGCGAGGAAGATTTGGAGAAACAGAGGTGATTGGCCTCTAAGTGGTTGACGCATAAGGGCAACACTCACACGAGAACTTTGTGGCTCTGTGCGACTTTTGCGAATATCGCGATATATCCAACTCGAATACCTTGTGTGTCACATTCGGCGAAGATTGACGTTATGTTTCGATCCCGTTTTTTTGGAATTGCGATCTTGACCACGGCGATGGCCCTCGGTCCGGCCATCGCGCAGGATGTCGAGCTTGATGCGGGTGCCGCGGTCGATACCGCTGTCGCGCCCGATGCGGAGCCCGGGGACGGTCCGGCTGACGAAGCCGTGACGGCTGCGACGGTGGCCGATGCGCCGCCACAACCGGCGCCCGCAGCCCCCGCCGCCAACGCTCCCGCAGCGAGCGCGCCCGCCGCAACACGCCCCGCGCAGCCAACCAGCTTCATCCTGCGCGACATCCGGTTTGCCAACAGCTCGCGCCTTCTCGATGCGACCGAGATCGCCGATGCCGTCGCAGAGTTGACCGGGCGGCGTTATGCACGCAGCCAGGCTGGCGCAATCGCCGCCGCCCTGAATGCGCTCTATGCCGCCAAGGGGTATGGTTTCTCGCAGGTCGTGCTTGACGCGTTCGACCCGAACCGTGGCACGATCACGGTGCGGTTCTACGAGCCGACCGTGGGCAAGGTTCAAGGTGGGTCGGAGGTGATGTCGAACGCCTATCTCAGCCGCCGGATGAACCTGCCCGAAGACACCCCGGCCGACGCCGCCAACATCTCGGAGCGGGTCGAGCGCATCGGGGTCACCGATGGCGTCGCGCTGACATACACGCCAATCGCCAATGCCGAGGGCGGTGTGGATATTCTCGTCAATGTCCCCGACATTCCGCGGCACGTGACGACGGTCTCGGTGGACAACTACGGATCGGAGGCCTTCGGCATGGCGCAGTTGACGCTTCGCCACCGGATCAACGGGCTTTTCGGGCAAAGTGACCCGCTCGATCTCACCGCGATCCTGCGTGCAGGCATGAAGTCGCTCTCGCTTGGCTATTCCACCCCTGTGTCATCCTCTGGCGCGCGGCTTTCCCTCGATCTTCTCGGCTCCAATTCGGCCAGCCTCGATACGCCGAGCGTGACCGGTCGGGTGCGCAGCGCCACGGCCGGGCTGCGCCTGCCGGTCATTGCCCGCAACGAGCTTCAGGTCAACCTTTCGGCTACCGCGTCGGCGTTCAGCGAAACATCGGCGCTTGCGGGTGTCCCGACGCTTGATCAGCTCGGGAAAGAGCTGACCGCGGGCGCCTCCGTGGCGGCCACGGGCGATGGATGGAGCTTTTCGGGCGGGGCACAGGCCTCGGTGGGGACCTATGACGACGCGATCAGCGCCACCACCGGCAACACTTATGCCGCCGTCAGCGGCAACGCCTCGTTCACCACCCTGCTCGGCGAGGCACTGTTCGGGTCAATCTCGGCGCAGGGGCAGATGAACGTCAGCGGCATGCAACCGTCGCAGCGCACCTTCACGGCCACCGCCCCCTATGCGGTGCGCGGCTACCCGACCGGGCTGATGGCTGGCGACAGCGGCTATGCGGTGCGTCTTCAGGTAGAGACGACGGCAGAGTTCGACATCGGCGGCGTTGTTGCCGCCCGGCCCTTTGCATTCGGCGATATCGGCCAGGCGTTTGATTCCACCGCAACCGGGCTTGGTCTGGCGCGGTCGGTGGGCGCCGGTCTGAGCTTCGGCAATGCGAGCGGGTCGCTTGCGGGCGATGTCTTTGTTGCAAAGCCGCTTTCGACGGCGATCACCGGCTGGACAAGCCCGAGCACCAGCCCGGTCCTGTCCGGGTCGATCTCGCTCCAGTTCTGACAGCTGGCCGTAACCCAAATAGTGTATTGTGAAATCTGAGAAATCGGATTTTGCGGCTTTGGGCCCGTTGCCGGGATTCGAATATCTTCGGTGCTTGACTTGGCCCGTCGCCCCATGCCCAATCCCGATAATCGATCGATCTCGAAGTTGTGCAAAAGGACATTGTGATGAGATTTTCCCTGCCGATTTTGGCTGTTGTTTCCCTTGGTTTCTCGTTGCCCGCCGTGGCGCAGGAGGATGCGGCCATCGCCGACCGGCCGGCGGTGGTCAATGGCCAGCAATTCGGAGCCTGGACCGTGACCTGTGAAGCCATCGCGGTTGGCCAGACGGCCTGTGTTCTGACCCAGCGCCTCGTGCGCACGCAAGACAACGCGTTCCTCGCCGAACTGCTGGCATTCACGTCGAGGGACGGCGCCAAGAGCTACCTTGCGGCGCGGGTGCCAAACGGGGTCTATTTCCCGTCCGGGTTCGCGTTCAAGCAGGAGGAGAGTGAAGATCGCTTCGATTTCGTCTGGCAGTCCTGCACCCGTGATCTGTGCGAGGCCCTGCTGGAGATCGAGCCGACCGACCTCGCGGCGCTTTCGGCTTCGGAGACCGGCGTGATCGCGGGCTATCGGCCTTCGCTGACCGCGGAGCCTCTGGTGTTCCGGTTCCAGCTTCAGGGTGCAACGGAAGGGCTGGCGGCGCTCACCGCGGCAAGCGCAGAATGATCCAGGTCGGCTGAACGGAACCGAACAAGCGCCTGTCCTAACTTTTGGGGCGGGTCATGTCGGGGTCATAGAGCGGTTTGAGGGACGCGCGTGCGGCGATGCGGGCACTCGCCACCTCGATCTCGAAAGATGAGGCGAGAAGCTCGGCGGCGCTTTCGCCCGCACAGGGCACATAGCCCAGCCCGACCGCCCCGCCAAGGGCGTGGCCGTAGTTGCCGGATGTCAGATAGCCCACGGTTTCGCCGTCGCGCAGGATCGGTTCGGCGTGGTAAAGCAGGGGCTCGGGGTCTTTGAGCAGGAATTGCACGAGGCGTTTGTCGAGCCCCGCCTCGCGTTTGCGCAACACCGCGTCGCGGCCGATGAAATCGGGCTTGGCGGTTTTCACGGCAAAGCCCAGCCCGGCCTCCAGCACGTGGTCTTCGCAGGTGATATCGTGGCCGAAGTGGCGAAAGCCCTTCTCGATCCGGCAGCTGTCCATCATGTGCATCCCGCACAGCCGCCCGCCAAGCGCCTTGCGCGCCTCGTTGAGCGCCTCGAACACATGCGCGGCCATGTCGGCGGAGACATAAACCTCCCAGCCCAGCTCGCCGACATAGCTCACCCGGTGCACCCGGGCCAGCGCCATGGCGATCTCGACCGGGCGGGCCGTGCCGAAGGGCATGGCGGCGTTGGAGAAATCGTCGGGCGAGACCATTTGCATGAGTTTGCGCGCGTTTGGCCCCATCACCGCGATCACCGCCTCGGCGGCCGTCACATCGGTGATCACCACGGCATGATCGGCGCGGTGACGTTCCATCCATGTGAGGTCGGCCAGCCGGGTCGCCGCCGGAGTGACCACGAGAAAAGCGGTCTCGGACAGGCGGGTGATGGTCACATCCGCTTCGATCCCGCCGCTTGTGTTGAGAAACTGGCTGTAGACGATGCGGCCCACCGGCACCGAGAGGTTGGCACCGGCTACGTGGTTGAGAAACGCCTCCGCATCCGGCCCCTCGACGCGGATCTTGCCAAAGGAGCTCATGTCGTAGAGCCCGACGTTTTCGCGCACCGCCATATGCTCGCGGGCGCTGTTTTCAAACCAGTTCTGCCGTTTCCACGTGTAGTGATAGGCCGGATCCTGTCCCGGGTCGGCAAACCAGTTGGCGCGTTCCCAGCCGGCAAGCTCGCCAAACACCGCGCGCTCGGCCTTCAGGTGTTCATGCAGCGGGCTGCGGCGGATGCCCCGCGCGGTGGCCTTCTGGCGGTAGGGGAAGTGATCGGCGTAGAGCAGCCCCAGCGTTTCCTTGGATCGCTCAAACAGGTAGCTGCGGTTGCCCTGAAACGGCTCCATGCGGGCGATATCGACATCGCCCAGATCGAACGGCTTTTCGCCCGTGTCCATCCATGCCGCAAGCGCCATGCCCGCACCGCCGGCCGACTGGATGCCGACCGAGTTGAACCCGGCGGCAACCCAGACGTTATCCATCTCAGGCGCAAGGCCGAGGTGATAGGCATCGTCGGGCGTGAAGCTTTCGGGGCCGTTGAAAAAGGTGTGAATGCCCGCCTCGGCGAGGATCGGCATCCGGTTCACCGCCGCTTCAAGGATCGGCTCGAAATGGTCGAAATCCTCCGGCAACTGGTCAAACTCGAAGTCATCGGGGATGCCCGCCATGCCCCACGGCTTGGCCTCAGGCTCGAAGGCGCCGAGCAGGAGCTTGCCGGCATCTTCCTTGTAATAGGCGCTCTCGTCGGGCACGCGCAGTACGGGAAGCTGGCCGAGATCGGGGATGGTTTCGGTCACGATATAAAAGTGCTCGCAGGCCTGAAGCGGCACATTGCTGCCCAGCATCCGGCCCACCTCGCGGCCCCACATCCCGGCGCAATTGACCACATGATCGCAGGCAATGGTGCCGCTTTCGTCGCCTTGCTGCCAGTTCACGCCCGTTATCCGCCGCCCCGCGCGTTTGACGCCGCTCACCCGTGTTTGCTCGAAAATCTGCGCCCCGCGCTGGCGCGCCCCCTTGGCCAGCGCTTGCGCAATGTTGCCCGGATCGCCCTGCCCGTCGCGCGGCAGGTAAACGCCCCCCACCACGCCATCGGTGTTGAGATGCGGGTAGCGGGCCTTGACCTCGGCGGGGCTGATCGGCTCGACCTCGACCCCGAAGGCGCGCGCCATCGAGGCTTGCCGCAGCAGCTCTTCCTGCCGCTCGCCCGTCAGCGCCACGGTGATCGAGCCGACGCGGCGAAAACCGGTGGCAACCCCGGTTTCACCCTCCAGATCGCCGTAAAGCTCCTGGCTGTATTTGGCGAGCCGCGTCATGTTTTGCGTCGCGCGCAACTGGGCGATGAGGCCTGCGGCATGCCACGTGGTGCCCGATGTCAACTGCTTGCGCTCGAGCAAGACCACGTCGTGCCAACCCAGCTTGGTGAGGTGATAGGCGACCGAGCAGCCGACCACGCCGCCGCCGATGATGACCACGCGGGCTGATTTGGGCGGTAGGGTCATGTTACGCTCCGTTGTGTGCGTGTTTGAGGGGCACGAGATCAAACCGGGCGGCGAGGCGCTTGTGCAGATCCGGCGCGATCATGTGGTTTTCCTGCGCGAGAATGGTGCGGACCTTCCGGCGCGCTTTTTCGACAAGGTCGGGCCTGCCGCGCTCGACCCATTCCTTGGGCGAGGACCGGTCGGCGATTTCGGGGTAGATGTATTCGCTTTGCATCAGGCGCAGGGTCTGATCGGCGGAAAGGTAATGGCCCGGGCCTTCGAGACAGACCGATTTCATCACCTCGATCGAAGTGCTTTCCTCCGTCACGTTGATGCCGCGCACACAGCGCTGGACCTGCCCGAGCATGTCATTTCCGAGCACGAGGCTTTCAAAGGAGAAGCCAAGGAGCGAGGCGTGCATCCCCACCGATTCATACACCATGTTGAGCCCCGAAAGCCCGGCCATGACGTTGGAGATCGCCTGTTCCCAGCCCGCCTGCATGTCGGGCAGTTTTGAATCGGTCATCCCCGCCGCCGCCCCTCCCGGCAGCCCATAGAAGCGGTGCATCTGGCTGACTGCGGCGGTCAGCAATGCCTGTTCGCCCGAGCCGCCCGACATCGCGCCGGTGCGCAGATCGGAGACGAAGGGCCATGTGCCGAAGACCGCCGGAACGCCGGGCTTGATCGCGTTGACATAGACCATGCCGGCGAGCACCTCCGCCACGGCCTGCACCACCGAGGCGGCGAGCGGCGCTGGCGCGGTGGCCCCGGCCTGCCCGGCGGAGAGCAGGAGCACGGGCATCCCCGCCCGCACGGCCACCTCCAGCACCTGACAGCTTTCGGTCGCAAAGGCCATCGGCGGGACGACGAAGGTGTTGGTGTTGGAGATGAAAGGCCGGGCGCGGTAGGCCTCTTCGCCGCCGGCGATCTCGTGGATCAGGGCGAGGCTTTCGGCCATGTTGGCGGCTTCCACAAAGCTGGTGCCGATGTGCTTGGTGGTTCCCGCGCAGCTTGCGTGGATCGTGTTGAGATCGAGCGCAAGGTTGTCGGTGATATCGCGGCAAACCATGGGGCGTTGGAAAAAGTGCACGTTGTCAAGCTGTTGCACGAGGCGGGCGGCGTCGTAGAGGTCTTGCGTCGTGCTGTCGCGGTAGGTGCCTGTCTCGGCCTCGACGATATGGACCGCCGCGCCCGCGGTGCCGTAATGCACGCGCCGGCCCGACAGCTCGAGATCGAAGCGCGGATCGCGGCCGTGGAGCGTGACGGTCTTGGCGGCCTTTTCCAGCATCTCAGCGACAAGGGCACGCGGAAAGCGCAGCCGCCCGTCGCTGCCCAGTACGCAGCCCGCGCCGGTCAGGATCTCGATGCCCGAGGGTGGAGCGTTGGCCATGCCGATCTGCTCGAGCGCATCGAGGGCGGCCTCGTGGATGCGACGCACCTCGTCGTCGGTCAGCGGGCTGTATTGGCCGCCCGGGATGCCGGGCCAGACCGGGCGGTCGGCCGGGGCCACGGGGGCGGCGCGCGCCGCGATCCGGGCTGACCGTCCACCACTGCGCCGGCGCGATGGTCCTGACTCTGTCATGGCCCCCTCCCTTCGTCAGGCGCGCAGGCGCGCATTGTCGTGGTCCCACAGCGGCCCGGGGGCCTGCACCACGGCGCGGTGGGTCTGGCCAAAGATTTCCACCTCGAGCGCGGTCCCCGGGCTGGCCAGATCGGCGCGCACGATGGCATGGGCGATCGAGGCATCGACCCGGTAGCCATAGGCGGCGGAGGTCACTTCGCCCACTGCCGCGCCATCCTTGCGGATCGTCGACATCGCGCGCGGCTCCTGCGCATTGCCCTCGATCACCAGCGCCACGAAAGCGCGCTTCACCCCTTGCTGCCGTTCGTTTTGCAGCGCCACCTTGCCCGGGAAATCCTCCGGTTTATCGAGGCGGACAAAGCGGTCGAGCCCGGATTCGAGCAGCGAGTAGTCGAGGCTGAGATCGCCCTTCCACGTGCGATAGCCCTTCTCGATCCGCATCGAATCGAGCGCATACATGCCAAAGGGCGTGGCCCCGGCCGCGATCACGGCGTCGTAGATCGTGGGCATGTCGGCGGGTTTTGCGTGAATTTCCCAACCCAGCTCGCCGGCGAAGGACACCCGCGCCAGCATAGCCGGGCGCCCGGCAACCTTTGCGCGCTGGAGCGACAGCCACGGCAGGCTGGTGTCGCCATCCGAGATCGCCTCGAACAGGGCGCGCGATTTCGGGCCCGAGACGATCAGGGTGGTATAGTCCTCGGTTGCGTCGTGCAGCGTTACGCCCTCGGGCAGCGCGTCGCGCAGCATCTCGAAATCGTGCCATTGGGCGGCGGCGGCGGTGATCAGGGTAAAATCGTCCTCGCCATGGCGCAGGATCGACATCTCGGTCAGCACCTTGCCGCGGCTGTCGGGGAAGTAGCCCAGCGTCATCCGACCCACCTTTGGCAGCGCCCCGGCAACGCGGTGGAGCAAAAAGTCGGCCGCCCCCGGGCCTTGCAGATAGAACCGCGAGAAACCGCTCAGATCGAGCACGCCGACGCCATCGCGCACCGCCTCGACCTCTGCCTTCACCCGCACCGCCCAAGGGCCATCGCGCTCCCATGTTTCGGTGGCTTGCTCGGAGGTGTCATCGCCCGGCTTGGCAAACCAGTTGGCCCGTTCCCAGCCGTTGTAGGCCCCCATCTGCCCGCCTGCATCCAACAGTCTTTCATGCAGCGGCGAGCGCTTTCGGTCGCGCCCGGCGGGCCATTCGTGATGCGGGAAATGCATGGCGTATTCGTGGCCGTAGGTTTCAAGCGCCTTGGCGAGCGTGTAGTCATGATCGGCATGGGCGGTGTAGCGGCGCGGGTCGCAATCCCACATGTCCCACTCGGTTTCGCCATGGATGATCCACTCGGCCATGACCTTGCCGGCCC
>JANTFS010000134.1 GCA_024763335.1 Paracoccaceae bacterium
CCGGATTTGAAATCCTGTTGCAGGATTTCGAATTTCGAATGGTCCGCGGTGGACGTGTTCGGCATCGACGCCGGCGCCGCAGGCGGGGTGGCCCCGCTCGCAGGCGCTTCGGTTTCGGCCAAGGCCGCGCCCCCGAGGCCCAGCCACAGACCCAGCCCCAGCGCGAGCCCGACCTTGCCAAGCAATCTCTGCATCACTGTCTCCTCTCTCCCGGTCGGCAACGCAGACCGGAACCGAATATTCCGAATTTCATATGTGCCTTTTGCTGTCCGAAAGACGAGAGCACGAATTGCCGCAGGCGACAACGCCCAAGCATGCCGGCAAGCCGCTTGACCCGGCCCCTGCCATCGGGCTAGCGCAGGATGATGAAAAAGTTCCTTATCCTGCAACTGCGGCCGGAAACCGAGGCGGCGGACAACGAATTCGAAGCCTTTCTCGACAAGGGCGGGCTGGCGCCGGCCGACGTCCACCGCATCCGGCTCGATCTCGAGCCCCTGCCCGCCGACCTCGATCTCGATGCCTATGCCGGCGTGATCGTTGGCGGCGGTCCGGGCTGCGTGTCGGACCCCGAAGACAAGAAAGACCCGCTCGAGAAGCGCATCGAGGACATGGTCATGGGCCTGATGCCCGAAATCTGCGCCCGCGACGTGCCCTATCTCGGCTGCTGCTACGGGATCGGCATCCTCGGCCATCATCTCGCCCCGGGCATCGTGTCGAAGGAAAAATACAGCGAACCGGTCGGCGCCGTCGATTGTGCGCTGACCGAGGCGGGCCGCACCGACCCGCTGCTCGCGGGCGTGCCCGAAACCTTCCGTGCCTTTGTCGGCCACAAGGAGGCGGTGCAGGCGCTGCCGCCCGGCACCGTGCCGCTGGTGACATCGGGCCCGACGCCGTTCCAGATGCTGCGGCTTGGCAACAACGTCTATGCCACCCAGTTTCACCCCGAGGCAGACGCCGATGGCTTCGAGACGCGCATCCACATCTACAAGCACCGGGGCTATTTCCCGCCCGAAACCGCCACTGCGCTGATCGACGCGGTGCGCCATGAAGACGTCCGGTTTCCCGAGCTGATCTTGCGCAATTTCGTCGCCCGCTACAGCGGCTGACCGTTTCGCCCGGCTCTGGCCTTTGGCCGCGGCGCATGAGACAACGCGGGCGTGGTGGGCTCAACCGGAGAAAAGCGATGTCGGTCGACAAGACCTTGCGAAATGCCGCGAAACTCGCAAAACAAGGCGACCGCGCGGGTGCGGCGCGGCTGTATCAGGCGGTCCTCGCGCAATTCCCCGGCAATGCCAGCGCACGCCGGGGGCTGGCCGCGTTGGCGACACAATCCGCGCGCCCCGGAGCCCCGAGCCCCGGCGCGGCCGCCGGCGGGCGGGGACCAAGCCCGCAACAGATGCAGGCGCTGAGCCAACGTCTCCAGCGAGGCGACACCGCCACCGTGATCGCCGAGGCCCAGCGGCTGGCGCGCCTGTTTCCCAAGGCCCCCGGCCTGATCAACCTCCTCGGCCTCGCCCAGATGCGGGCCGGCAAACGCGCCGAGGCCGTCGAAAGTTTCGCTCGGGTCAACACGCTTGACCCGAAATTCGCCGGGGCATTCGGCAACAAGGCTTCCGCCCTGGCGCAACTGGGTCGGCACGGTGAAGCCAAGGCCGCCGCCGAGGCCGCGCTTGCGCTCGATCCGCGCCTGGTGCAGGGGCAGCTCATGCTTGGCTTTGCGCTGGTCAACCTTGGCGAGCCGGAACGGGCACTCACAGCCTTTGAGGCGGCCACCCGCCTGGCCCCGAAGCTGCCCCAGGCTTTTGTCGGGCTTGGCAACGCACAGGCGGCGATGGGCAAGGCGCGCGACGCGCTGGCCGCCTTCGAGAAGGCGCGCGCACTCGATCCCGACAATGTCGACGTCCTCAACAATATTGGCAATGCGCTGAGCGCACTGGAGCGGCTCGATGAGGCGGCGGAGGCGCTCCGGCTCGCCACGGCTATCGCGCCCGAGCGGGCCATTTTGCACGCCAATTATGCCCAGGCCCTGCGCACCTCCGGCCGGGTCGCTGCCGCGCTCGACAGCGCCAAGACAGCCGTCGACCTCGATCCGTCGGACCCCAGTTCCTGGGCCCTGATGGGCGATTGTTTGCGCGAATTGGGCGATAGCGACGCGGCCAAGGAGGCGCTCGACAAGGCCATCGCCATGGACCCTGACCACCAGATCGGATTTGCGGCCCGCTGGCGGATGGAACCGCTGCCGCTCGATCATCCGGAGTTTGCCCGCATGACGGAGCTCGCCGCCGACCCGGCGCTGGGGCAGGTCTCTCGCGGCCTGTTCGAACACGCCCTCTTCCTGGCCTATGACGCGGCAGATGACACCGACCAGGCCTTTGCGCACCTGCATCGCGCCAAGGAAATCCGCCGTGCCGGCCAGCCCTATGACATGGACAGGCAGCTGGAAGTGCTTGCGACGATGGAAGCGCAGTTTGCGGAAGGCATCGACGTGCTCGATTCCGAAAGCTGCGCCGAAATCCCGCCCCCGCGCCGGCCGGTCTTCATCGTCGGCATGCCCCGCTCAGGCACGTCGCTTGTCGAACAGATTCTGGCCAGCCACAGCGAGGTCCATGCCGCCGGAGAGCTGCCGACGCTGGCGTCGGCCATGGCCCGCCTGGGATGGACCGAGAAAGAGGCCGGCCAGCCACCGGACCGTGCCGCCTTGCGCGCTCTCCGGCGCGACTATTTCGCCGAGCTGGCGCGGTTTGACACCGACCGGCCGGTCGTCACCGACAAGGCCCCGATCAACTTCCGCCACCTTGGCCATGCGCTCGCCGCCATGCCGGAGGCCACCGTGCTCTTCCTGCGCCGCGACGCCCGCGCCACCGGCTGGTCGAACTATTCGCACCTGTTTCTTGGGAAGGCCAACAATTTCGGCAATGACCTGGCCGATATCGGGCGGATGTATTTGGCCCATCTCGACCTGCTCGCCTTGTGGGCCAGGCTCTTTCCCGATCGTATCACGGTGGTTCCCTATGAACGGCTCACTGAACACCAGGAGGAAGAAACCCGCAAGCTCCTCGCTGCGGTCGATCTCGACTGGGAGGAGGGCTGCCTGAACTTCCACGAGACCCGGCGGGCGGTGAAAACCGCA
Organism: Paracoccaceae bacterium; assembly: GCA_024763335.1. Taxonomy (GTDB): domain Bacteria; phylum Pseudomonadota; class Alphaproteobacteria; order Rhodobacterales; family Rhodobacteraceae; genus Sinisalibacter. Next base: position 3,131 of record JANTFS010000134.1, read on the forward strand.
TCCGCCGCGCAGGTCCGCCGCAAGATCTACACCGGCAGCTCCGAGGCATGGCGACGCTATGAACGGTTTCTCGGCCCGATGCTGGACGTGTTGGGCGACGTCGTTTGACGCCCCCACTGGCGCGAATGTCCTATGTCATCAGGCTGTCGAGATAGCCGCCGGGGCCCTTGCGAGCCACGAAACCACGGAAAATGCCGGAGAAGTCGTCCTGAAGCGATTGGGTCACGGGCGGGTGCGCCAGCACCGCGTCCTGCCAGCGGGCCACCCGCGGGCCAAGGGGCGGCAGGGGCGCCACGCCGTCGAGTTCGTGCAGCCGCACGAACAGCGGCGCATAGGTGCTGTCGACAAGCGAGAACCCCTCGCCGAGGAAAAACGGGCCGGTCCGGTCTACCTGCTCCTCGACCATCGCCAGATTGACGGTCAGCCCGGCGCGGGCCGCGTCATACGCCTCCGCGTCGCGGGCCTGAACCATCTTCATCAGCCCCGACTGGCAGACCGCACCGTATTCGATCCAGCTGCGGCTGGTGGTGCGCCGGATAGGATCGCCGGGCAGCATGTTGCCGCCGCCGAGCTGGCCGACGAATTCGTTGATCACGGTGGATTCGAAGATGTTATCGGTGCCGTTGATCCGCAGGATCGGCACCTTCCCCAGCGGTGAGATTTCCTCGAACCAGTCGGGCTTGTCGTCGGGGTCGATATAGGTCACCCGATGCGGGATGTCATTGTGCAGGAGCGTGATCTTGGCGCGTTGGGCATAGGGGCAATACTCCAGCGCGATCAGTTCAAGATCGAAGCCGTCGCTTGTCTCGTAGGGCCAGTTGACGATCCCGCCCTCGATCACCTTCGCATCGAAGCCGCGTTGCTTGAGAAGCAGCGTGCCCGCCGCCGCGCGCGCGCCCTTCTTGCACAGCACGAGGTAACTGCCCTCGCCGTCCAGCTCATCGAGCCGGGCGCGCAGATCCGGCAACGGGATGAGCACCGACCCGGGGATATAGCTTTCCTCATATTCCTCCTCGTAGCGCACATCGACGATCTTGCTGCCGTGCTCCAGCATCGCGTGGGCCGCGGCGGGCGAGATCGTGTCGACCAGAGGCAGGGTGATCAGCTCGTCGAAATCTTCCTTTTCAAGCCGCAGCAACTCGCCGTCGGTAACCATCTTCACCGTCGCGTTGCGCGCCCCGCCCATCACCAGGGCCTCCTCGCCGAAGGCGTCTCCGGGGCCCAGCCGCGCAACCATCACCGGCTCATCGTCGTCCAGCTCCTCGCGCCAGACCTCGGCGGTTCCCCGGCTGAGGATGTAATAGGCATCGCCCTTTTCATACTGCCGGATCACCTCGTCACCAGCGCCGACCGCAACCGGCTGCATCCGTTTCAGCGCCTGAAAGGCATTTTCGATCGGCAAGGTTCGGAAGGTCTTGGTATCGCGCAGTTTGAGCAGCATCTCGCTGGCGTCCTGCATCGCGTCAACCTCGGCATCGGCCGCCACGCGCCCCATCTCGTCGAGGGCAAGGTGGTCGTCGATCCACGCATTGTTGCCAAGGCAAAGCTGCGACGGGCTCAGCGCCCGGATACGCGCCGCCCCGCCATTCTGCCCGAGGCGATGCGGGCCGGTATCCCTGCCACCCGCCAGCCGGATCTCGCCGGCACCGTCGGTGACGACGATCTCGCCCCGCACGAGGTAAAGGACGTCGTCACGCGCATCCCCGGGCAAACCGAGGCTCTCGTTTTCGTTCAGGTGGAAAACCCGGACATTCTCTTCGGCAAGCGACAATGCGGCGTCGGAAAAATGGGTAAACGGATAATGGTCACGCTTCAAATCCTGAAAAATGGATGTGTCTCTGTGCTGCATCGAAATTTCCCTGTTGGTAATGTCTCCTTCTCAACGGGTCTGCATGCCTGGTGGTTGCCCCTTGCATTTCAGGAATAGAGCCTCCGCCGCGCCCGGTCCAGCATTTGCACGACATCTTCTCGGCCGTGGGCACGATCGAGCGGACCACGGCCGTGTTCGCCTTCTCGACCGATGAATACCCCGGCCCCAACGGCCTCGCCGCGACGCGGGTCATCTGCGACGACCTCGAAGGCGTCGTCACGGGCGAATGCGATGACATGCGGATGACATGAAAGAGGGTCAGAAGGAGGGGAACGACGAGGTTCGGGCGCTTTTGCCGAAGTAGCCCTTCCCCTGTCTCCCTGCCGCACCCGCTCCGGTGGGCGCGGCGTTCCACAAAAGGCCTGCCCCATGAAACTCCTGCAACTGACCGATATCCACCTCACCGCCCCGGGCCAAACCATCGGCGGGCGCGATCCGTGGCAAAACTTCAATGCCGCGCTCCACCACGCCCTTGCAAACCACCCCGACGCCGAGGCGATGGTCATCACCGGCGATCTGTCGGACTGGGGCGAGGCCGAGGACTACCGCCGCCTTGCCGCGCGGATCGAAGCCCTGCCCCTGCCGGTGCATCTGTGCATCGGCAATCACGACGACCGCGAGACTTTCCTTGCCGCCTTTCCCGACGCCGCCGACGAAAACGGCCATGTGCAAAAGGTCGTGCCCCTCAGCCTCGGCCACGCCGTGCTGCTCGACACCTGGGGCCCCGAAAGCCATGCCGGGCATTTTTGCGCAACCCGCGCTGACTGGCTGGCCCAAAAGCTGGCCGAGCTGCCCGGGCCGGTCTGGCTGTTCCTGCACCACAACCCGGTGCCCACCGGCGTTGGACCGATGGACGAAATCATGCTGCTCGATGCCGACCGGCTGGGCGATGCGATCGCCCCGCACAGGGGCAAGATCGCACATATCTTCCACGGCCATTGCCACATCCCGGTCTCGGGCCATTTTCGCGGCATCCCCTTTTCGGCCCCGCGCGGCACCAACCATGCCAGCTGGCCTACTTTCGGGGCCGAGCGGCAGCTGCATGCCAGCGACCTGCCGCAATCCTACAGCGTGATCCTCGCCGGGCCGGGGGAGACCATGGTGCACATGATCGAATACGGCTACGACGGCGCGATCCGCGAGGAGGGCTCGCCCGTTTATGCCGAGTGGGACCGGCGCACCATGGTTCGGTGAGCCGGTCGGCGGCACCCGGGCCGCGCAGCCGGGCACCGGAGCCGGCGCCGCATAATCTTGTTTGTCTTCCCGTTTGTGTCACTCAGGCGTCACGAACACCAAGCAAGATGGATTCATCCGAATGAATACGAAAATGCCCCGGACAAGCTGGACCATGATTCGCGACACACTGCTTCAGGAGATTGCCGACGGCGTTCTGCGCCCCGGCGACAAGCTGGCGACCGAGCCGCAGCTTGCCGCGCGCTTCGGGGCGGGGCGCCATTCGGTGCGCCGCGCTGTCGACGCCATGGCGCTGCTGGGCAAGGTGAGCATCGAGCAGGGGCGCGGCACTTTCGTCGAAGAGGCTCCGCGGCTGACCTATGCAATCGGCAAGCGCACCCGGCTGAGGCGCAACCTGCTGCCACAGGGCTGCGAGGTTTCGGGCAAGCTTCTGAGCAGCGAGATCGTCGAGGCCCCCGCCTCCGTGCGCCGCGCGCTTGATCTGGACGACACCACCAAGGTGGTCGAAAGCCAGCGCCTGACGCTGGCCGACGACATGCCCATCGCCTTTGGCTGGACATGGCACCCGGCCGACCGTTTTCCCGATTTCGCCGCGCGCCGCGAGGCACTGGGATCGACCACCGAAACCTACCGCTCCTACGGGGTGGCTGACTATTTCCGCCACGAAACCGAGCTTCATGCCCGCCCCGCCAAACCGGATGAGACCGCCGTGCTCAAGCAGCACCCCGGCCTGCCGGTCATCGTGCTGCACGCGGTCGATGTCGACCCGGAGGGGCGCCCCCTATCGACCAGCCGGGTGATCTGGGCGGCGGGAAGGGTGAAATTCATCATGACAGGACAACAGGATGACCGAGACTGACCCTTCGCTCGACACGCTCGCCCGCGCCCGCCCCGATGCGCTCAAGGCCCTTGGAGACCGCCTGATCGGCGCGCTGGAGCCGATCGAGGTGATCGAAAGCCGCACCGGGCTGGTGATGCTGCCGATGCGCGATACGGCTGAAGGCACAGCGTTTCACCTCGGCGAGGTGCTGGTGAGCGAGGCGCATGTCCGCGCCGGCGGCACCGATGGCTACGGGGTGCGGCGCGGGCGCGATCTTGAGGCGGCGATGGCGATGGCGCTGGTCGATCTGGCCCTGTCGCTGAATGTCGAACCCGACGCCTGCCGCGACTTTCTGGCCGATGAGGCCCGCGCGCTAAGACAGGCCGACGACGATGCCCTGCGCAAGGTCGAGGCCACCCGCGTGAACATGGAGACCTTCTGATGCTTGCCGGACCCCCCGCCTTTACCGAAGACGAGGCACAGGCCAACGCCGCCTTCGACGCCCTCTTGTGGGCCCTGAGCCGCCCCGGCCAGATCCGCGCCCTGCCCACGCAGGGCGAAGCGTCGCTGATCGCCGCCCTCATCGACCGCGAATGCAAGGTGTTCTGCGCCGATCCGCTGTTGATGCCTGCGGTTCTGCGCACCGGCGCCGAGATCTCCGAGGCCGACCGGGCCGATCATCTGTTTCTGGGCGATGCGCGGGATCTGTCCGCCCTCGAAAAGCTGCGCCTTGGCAGCGATCTCTACCCCGACGAAGGCGCGACGGTGATCCTGCGCGCGCGCCTTGGCGAGGGGCAGGCGCTGCGCCTGACCGGGCCGGGCATCGACGGCGCGGAAACGCTCAAGGTGAGCGGCGTGCCGGACGGGCTATGGCAAAGGCGCGCCGATCTGATCCGTTACCCGATGGGCTTTGAGCTGATCCTGCTCGACGGCGACCGCCTCGCCGCGCTGCCCCGCTCAACGCAAGTGGAGGTGCTCTGATGGCCTATGTGGCAACCCGTGGCGGCGAACGCGCGATTGAACAGGCCGAACGTCTGTTTCGTGACGAAATGGGGCCGATCGAACAGGCGCGCGTGGCCGAGCTGCGCGCCGCCCTGCCCTACCTGATCGACCGGGTGATGGGCGAAGCCTCGCTTTACGATGAAGACCTCGCCGCGCTGGCGTTGGCGCAGACGGGGGGCGAGCTGGCGGAGGCGGTCTTGCTCCTGCGCGCCTGGCGCACCACCCAGCCGCGACTGGCGACAGCGGAGGTTATCGAGCAAGAGGGGCTGTTTACCCACCGGCGGATTTCGGCGGCGTTCAAGGATATTCCCGGCGGCCAGATCCTCGGGCCAACGCTGGATTATTCGCACCGGGTGC
>JANTFS010000135.1 GCA_024763335.1 Paracoccaceae bacterium
TTGCCGGTGGCAACATTGCAGAAAGTGCAGCCACGCGTGCAGATCTCGCCCATGATCATCATCGTGGCGTGGCCCGCGTTCCAGCATTCGCCCACGTTCGGGCAGCCCGCCTCCTCGCAGACCGTCGCCAGCCCATGGTCGCGCATGATCTTGTGGGTCTCGGCATAGCCCGCGCCCCCCGGTGCGCGGACGCGAATCCAGTCGGGCTTTTTCGGCTGTTCATTGTCGGGGCGGTGCGCCTTTTCCGGATGCCGGCCCTGGGGAGTTTTCAGATCACGCATGCGTCAACCTCCGATTGGGCTTGGATATACAGGTCTTTGCCGCTGTTTGTCACATTCATTCGCGCCCTGCCGCCTTGCGGCCGGCGCATGGAGCCCGCCGCGGACCGCAGGCGCCGCCAAGACCCGCCTCAGACCGCCTGCGCGCGCGCGATCAGCGCCTGCCCGGCAACGGCCAGAATGTCGCCCAACTCGCGAAACCAGCCGTCCGGCCCGCCCAGATCGCGCCGCACGAGGCCGACGACCCGCATCGGCTCGGGCGCCGCGAAGCGGATCAGCCCCATCCCCGGCGTGCCCGGCGCCTCGGTGTCGCAGGCGATCTCCGGCAGCAAGGTCTGGCCGAACCCGGCCGCCACCAGCCCGCACAGCGTGCGCAGCGACGAGGCGCCGAGATCGACCCGCGTCGCCGCCCGCTTCGTGCCGCAGACCTCAAGCGCCTGGTCGGCCAGGCAATGACCTTCATCGAGCAGCAGCAGCTGCGAGGGGTTGAGCTCGGTGGGACGCGGAACCTTGCCGCCCCGTTGCATCGCCGACACCTGTTCGCTGCGCCCGGCCAACAGGAACCGGTCGGAAAACAGCGGCCGCTCCACCAGCCCCGCCGCCCCCGAGGGCAAGGCCACCACCGCCGCATCGAGCTTGCCGTCGGCCAGCTCGGCCAGCAGAACCTCCGTCTGGGCCTCGCGAAGCTTCAGATCGAGGGTCACATCGCGCGCGCGCAACATCGGCAATGCCTCGGGCAGCAGATAGGGCGCAACCGTCGGGATGACCCCGATCTTGAGGCGGCCATGCAGCCCATCCTGCCAGCGGGTGCTGGCCTCCATCCGCTCAACCTCGGCCATGATCCGCCGCGCCGAGGCCAGCACTTCCTGCCCGGCGGGCGTCAGCCGAAACGCGCGGTCGCTGCGGTCAAGCAGCGCAGCGCCCATCCGGTCTTCCAGTTCGCGGATCTGGGTCGAAAGCGCCGGCTGGGAAACATGGACCCGGGCCGCCGCTTGGCCGAAGTGCCGGGTCTCGGCCAGCGCGATGAAATAGGACAATTGACGCAGCGTGATATTCATGACCCCAAGGTAAGCCCGGGCCGAGGCAGCGCAATCCCCGGCAGCGCAATCCCCGACCGGCGAGAAACGACAAAGGCAGCCCGCAGGCTGCCTTCACATCGCGATCCCGGTCCGAAGTCGGCCTATTCTGCCGCTTCCGGGGCCCCTCCGGGCGCGGGTTCACTCGCCTCGGAGGCGGCCGCCTTCGGCTTGCGCCTGCCCGAGCTGCGTTTCGGCTTCATCTCGGGCGTTTCCACGAGACCGGAATCGCCGCCGCCGGTGTCGACCACCTCGGCCGAAGCGCCGGCATCACCGGGTTGCGGCGCCTCCTGCCGGGCCTTCTGGTCTTCGCGCGCCTTGTCACGCTCATCGCGCTCGCGCTGCTTTTGCTGCTGGCGTTCGCGATTTGCCTGCTCGCTCTGCTGGCGCTTTTCCTCGACGTCCCGCTGCGCCTCGGCCAGCAGCCGCGCATAGTGCTCGGCGTGTTGCTGGAAGTTCTCGGCCGCCACGCGGTCGTTGCCGAGAAAGGCGTCGCGCGCAAGCTGGGTGTACTTGTCGATGATCTGCTGCGGCGTGCCACGCACCTTGCCCTCGGGCCCGGAACTGTCGAAAACCCGGTTGATGTTATTGGCAGGTGAGCGGTTGTTGCCCCGCGACTTGCCACGCGAACGTGATTTGGATGATCTCATTAGCTCTTGTTTCCAGCCTTTGCCTGGCTTTTTTGGCGGGACCTGCGCGCCGCGCGCGCACTGCACAATTGTCCCAACTTTCGGCTTGCCCGCGACAGGCAATCTGCTGACTGCGCCCTGTCACGCGTCCTGACTAAGCACGATGGCGCCGCGCTGACAAGCAAAAACTGCATGTCGCAGCGCCACTTGCCCGGCTGTGGTGTTGCACCGCCACAGCCGCGGGCCGGTCACGGGCGCCGGGCCCGCACGACCCGGTCACGCCCATCCATATCGGGCCGCACCGCCACGTCTGCAAGCCCCGCCGCGACGAACATCTCGGCCACCGCCGCGCCTTGCGTCGGCCCGATCTCGACGAGAATCCGGCCGCCCGGCGCGAGATGCCCGAGCGCGTCCGCCGCGATCGCCCGGTAGGCGTCGAGCCCGTCGCCGCCGGGGGTCAGCGCCATCGCCGGATCGTGCTCGCGCACTTCCGGGTCGAGCCGGGCCATTTCGTCGGCGGCGATGTAGGGCGGGTTCGACACGATCAGATCGAAACTGCCGGTCATCCCGGCAAACCAGTCGGCCTCGACAAGCTCCACCCGCTCGTGCACGCCAAGATCTTCGGCGTTGCTCTGCGCCACCACGAGGGCCTCGGGCGACACATCGCTCGCCACCGCCCGCGCCTCCGGCCACTCGGCCGCCAGCGTGATCGCGAGGATGCCCGACCCGGTGCCCAGATCGAGGATCCGGCCGGGCGTCGACCCGCGCAGGGCTTCGGCCACGATGATCTCGGTTTCCGGCCTGGGATCAAGCACATGCGGGGTGATCCTGAAGTTGCGTCCCCAGAACATCCGGCGCCCGATGATCCGGCTCACCGGCTCGTGGTCGAGCCGGCGATGCAGGAGCGCCTCGTAGCGCGCCATCTCCTCGTCGGTGACCTCGCGGTCGGCGTTGGGGATGAGCTGGTCGGCCGGCATCCCGAGCGCGTGGGCGAGCAGTGCCCGGCTGTCGCGCCCCGATTGCTTCGGCATCCCGCCAAATCCCAGGAGCCCGGTGCCCTTGCCCAATGCCTGTGTCAGTCTCATGCGTCCATCTCCGCCAGTTGTGCCGCCTGATCCGCCTCGGTCAGCGCGTCGATCACCTCGTCGAGATCGCCCTGCATGACCTCGCCAAGCCGGTAGAGGGTCAGCCCGATCCGGTGATCGGTGAGCCGCCCCTGTGGAAAATTGTAGGTCCGGATGCGCTCCGACCGGTCGCCGGAGCCGACCTGCGCCTTGCGGTCGGCGGCGCGTTCGTCGTGGGCCTTCTGCCGCTGGAGATCGAACAGCCGGGTTTTCAGCACCTGCATGGCGATCTCGCGATTGCGGTGCTGGCTCTTTTCCGAACTCGTCACCACGATGCCGCTGGGCAGGTGGGTGATCCGCACCGCCGAGTCGGTGGTGTTGACATGCTGCCCGCCGGCGCCCGAGGCGCGCATCGTGTCGATGCGGATGTCGGACGGGTCGATCCGGATGTCCACGTCCTCGGCCTCGGGCAAAACCGCCACGGTGGCAGCCGACGTGTGGATGCGGCCGCCCGATTCGGTCTCGGGCACGCGCTGGACGCGGTGCACGCCGCTTTCATACTTCAGCCGGGCATAGACATTCTCACCCGAGATCCGAGCCACCAACTCCTTCACCCCGCCAAGCTCGGTAAGCTGTTCCTCGAGCACTTCGAAGCGCCAGCCCTTGCGCTCGGCATAGCGCTGATACATCCGCATGAGATCGCCGGCAAACAGCGCGGCTTCCTCGCCGCCGGTGCCGGGGCGGATCTCGATCACCGCCGGGCGCGCATCGGCCTCGTCGCGGGGCAGGAGCGCCAGCCGCATCGCCTGCTCGGCCTCGGGCAGGCGGGCGCGCAGGGCCGGCAGCTCTTCCTCCGCCAGCGCCTTCATCTCGGGATCGTCCAGCATCGCCTCGGCTTCCGCCAGATCGGCGCGCAACTGGCGATAGGCCGCGATCTGGGCGACGACCGGCCTGAGCTGGGCATATTCCTGCCCGACCCGCGCGATCTCGTCGCCCGACAGCCCCTCGGCCATGCGGGCCTCAAGATACTGGAAGCGCTCGGTGATCGCGTCGAGTTTGTCGAATGGAACCATCCCGTTCAGGTGGCGTATCGGCGCGGTTTGGTCAAGGGCCGAGAGCGGTGTATACTGCCGCCATGAGGAGCATGGCCCCGATCCTGGCGGCGGTAATCGCGCTTCCGGCCCTTGCAGATGTGAGCGGGCCGGGCGGCAAGGTGATCGACTGCTATTGCACCGACACCCAGGGCGCACGGGTGGAGCTAGACGAGGAAATCTGTCTCGTCGTCGGCGGACGCGCCTTCATGGCGCGCTGCGAAATGAGCCTCAACAACCCGATCTGGCGTGATACCGGGCGCGCCTGTGTCAGCTCATCCCTCGCCCCGCTCCAGACGCTCAAGCCAGCGCCCGACGCGGGCGGCGTTGACGCCCATGTCGCCCTGACCGAAGACAAGGTGTGAGTGCAGGTGCAGGTTTTCGCCGTCCTGCCAGATCACCGCGATATCGGGGAAACCCCACAGCCGGGAGCGGGTGACGAAGGCGGCGGGCGCCGTGCCGGTGCCGATGCGCACGGTGCGCGGTGTGGCGGCGGCGATCTCGAGCAGCCTGTCGAATGCGCCCGGCGGCAGATCGCTGAGCGGGCGCACCACCTTGAGCCCCCCGCGCATCGGGTGCACGCCGGGCTCGAACGGGCCGGGCTGCGCCGTCAGCCGCTGCCGCGGCAGCGGCGCGAACCGCACGATGCCCTGAACGATCGCCACCAGACCGATCGCGATCACAAGAGATTTCAGCATCGCGCGCCCTTTTCTGTTTGCTATGGTCTGTGCATATGCCCTACGCGCCGACCGACCGAAAGGATCTTTCCGACATGCCCCGCCTCTTCCTGATCTTGGCCGCTCTCGCCCCCGGTCTCGCCATTGCCACGCCGTATGACGGGCTGTTCCGGCCGAACTACGATTTCGCCGCAAGCTGGGACTGCACGCGCGTCGGCATCGACGGCGGGGCGCTGGCCATCGAGGGCGATGTGCTCACCGGGGTTGAAAACGCCTGCAAGCTGTCGGGACCCGTGGAGGTGCGCGACATGGATGCGCGGCTCTATGATGCAGACTGCACGGGCGAGGGCGAGGGCGAGGACGCGCGCCGCAGCGAGCGGATCATGATCATGGCGCATGATTTCGGCGTCTACGTGATCCGCGACGGGCTGGTGCTCGACTGGCTGCGCTGCGAGTGAGGCCAGGCCGCACGGCGTCGCGCGACGCCGTGACCCGCGCCCGCGCGCCGCCGCCTCAGCCGCCGCGCCGGGTCCAGCCCCAGAGGCTCAGAATATCCACCGCGACATGGGCCGCCGCCACGGCGGTGATCCCGGCCGGATCGAAGGGCGGCGAAACTTCCACGACATCGCCGCCGACGAGGGAGACCCCAGCCATGCCGCGCAGGATCGCCGCGGCCTGCGCCGAGCTCAGACCGCCCCAGACCGGCGTGCCGGTGCCCGGGGCGAAGGCCGGGTCGAGCCCGTCGATGTCGAAGCTCAGATAGGCCGGGTGATCGCCCAGCCGCTCGCGGATCCGGTCGGCGACCATCTCCGGGCCGATCCGGTGCACCTCGGCGGCGTCCACGATCTCGATGCCGAGCGGGTCGTCATTGGTGGTGCGGATACCGATCTGGATCGAGCGCTCGGGCAGGATCAGCCCCTCCTTCACCGCCTTGTAGACGAAGGTGCCGTGATCGACGCGGGCGGGGTCGTCGTCGGGCCAGCTGTCGGTATGGGCGTCGAACTGGACGAGCGCGAGGGGGCCGTGACGGCGGGCATGGGCGCGCAGGATCGGCAGGGTGATGGAGTGATCGCCGCCGAGGGTGAGCGCGGCACAGTCCTGGGCGAGGATGGTCTCGATATGGGCCTCGAGCCGGGCGGGAAACTCGGCCGGCGCAGCATAGTCGAAGGCCATGTCGCCATAATCGGCGATGGCGAATTCGCTCATCACGTCATAGCCCCAGCCATAGGGTGCATCGGGGCTTTGCAGAGCGCTGGCCTCGCGGATGGCGCGCGGGCCGAGGCGGGTGCCGGGGCGGTTGGTCACGGCCTGGTCGAAGGGCGCGCCGGTCACCGCGATATCGGCGGCACGCAGATCCTTGGTGAAGCTGCGGCGCAGGAAGGTGGGCAGGCCCGAGAAGGTATTTTCGAAGCTCGGACCCTTCATCCCCGCGCGGGTGATCGCGGTGTCGACCTCGGATTTCGCGTCTTCCAGCGCCATGTTCGTTCCTCCTCGCATTTCGCGGGCGCGCGCCCGCGAGCTGCGGCGGCGCGCGCCGCCGCCCTACACCGGGTTCAGGGTTTCGACAAGATGGGCGAAGAAACTCGCCCCCACCGGCGCGATCGCGTCGTTGAAATCATAGGCCGGGTGATGCACCCCCGGCCCCCCGCCCTGACCGAGGAACAAGAAGGCGCCGGGGCGCGCGGCGAGCATGTAGGAAAAATCCTCCGCCCCCATCTCGCGCGGCCGGTCCGTCGCGACAGCTTGCGCGCCAGACACCTCGCGCGCCACCGCCGCCGCCTTCTCGACCTGATCGGCATGGTTGACCGTGGGCGGGTAGCCGCGTTCATAATCCAGATCAGCCGTCACCCCATAGGCCGCGGCACTCCCTGCGACGATCTCGGCAATGCGGCGCTCGACCATGTCGCGCAGCTGCGGTGAAAAGGTTCGCACCGTGCCGCCGACGAAAGCGGTGGCGGGGATGACATTGTCGGCACTGCCCGCTTCGATCATCGTCACCGAAACGACGAGGTCTTCGCGCGGATCGTGGTTGCGGCTGACGATCGTCTGGCAGCCTTGCGCGATGGCCAGCGCCGGCGGGATCGGGTCCACCGCCTCGTGCGGATAGGCGCCGTGCCCCCCCTTGCCGAAGAGCCGCACCCGGAAGGTGTCGACGGCGGCCATGATCGGGCCGGGGGTGGTAGAGAAATGCCCCTCGGGCAGGCCGGGATCATTGTGCAGGGCATAGACCTCGTCGATCCCGAAGCGCTCCATCATGCCCTCCTCGACCATGATCCGCCCGCCGCCGATATCTTCTTCGGCGGGCTGGAAGATGAGCGCCACCCGGCCGCGAAAGCGCCGCGTCTCGGCGAGGTAGCGCGCCGCGCCCAGAAGCATTGTCGTGTGCCCGTCGTGTCCGCAGGCATGCATCCGCCCCGCGATTTCGGAGGCATGGGGCAGCCCGGTCTCCTCGACCATCGGCAGCGCATCCATGTCGGCGCGCAGCCCGATGGTCGGCCCCTCCCCCTGCCCCTCGATGATCGCCACGACGCCGCTCTCGGCCCAGCCCTCGTGGATTTCATCCACCCCGAACTCCCGCAGCCGGTCGACCACGAAGCGCGCGGTCTCGTGGCAGGCGAGCTTGAGCTCCGGGTGGGCATGGAGCCAGCGCCGCCAATCTTTCATCTCTTCGGCATATCCGGCGATACGGTTGATGACGGGCATGGGTTTCGGCCTCTCGCGCGCTTTGCTATGGAGCCTTGAGACTTCCCCGAAACGTGGGCCAAGGCAATGGGCAAATCCTCCGACGAGATCGTGCATGACCCCGAGGGCGGCATCGAGCGGCTGCTCGAGATCATGCGCCGGCTGCGTGACCCGGAAACGGGCTGCCCGTGGGACGTGGCGCAGAGCTTTGCCACCATCGCGCCCTACACGATCGAAGAGGCCTATGAAGTTGCCGACGCGATCGAGCGGGAGGCATGGGACGAGCTCAAGGGCGAGTTGGGCGATCTGCTGTTCCAGTCGGTCTTTCACGCGCAGATGGCCGAGGAGCGGGGGCTGTTTTCCTTCCACGATGTGGCGCGTGGCATGGCCGACAAGATGGTGGCGCGCCACCCGCATGTCTTTGGCGATCAGGCGGGCATCGACAGCGCGGCGGACCAGACCGAGAACTGGGAGGCGATCAAGGCCGCCGAGCGCGCCGCGAGGGCCGCGCATGGCGTGCTCGATGATGTCGCGGTGGGCCTGCCGGCGCTCCTGCGCGCCTACAAGTTGCAAAAGCGCGCAGCACGGGTGGGGTTTGACTGGGGCGACATCGAGCCGGTGCTCGAAAAGGTCGCGGAAGAAACCCGCGAGGTCATCGAGGCGCGCGATGCGGGCGACCATGACGCGCTGACCGAGGAGATTGGTGATCTGCTCTTCGTGATGGCGAATGTCGCCCGTCATCTCGGGGTCGAGCCCGAGGCGGCGCTGCGGCGTGCGAATGCGAAATTCATCCGCCGCTTCGAGGGCATCGAGGCGCGGCTGGCAAAGGACGGGCGCCGGCCGGAGGAGGCGACGCTCGAAG
>JANTFS010000136.1 GCA_024763335.1 Paracoccaceae bacterium
AGAATGTGAACAGGTAGCCGACGACCGAGACCGCCAGCCCGAGGAAGGCCACAAACTGCGACGGCGCGCCGAGGAGCCGCCAAACCAAAGCGTCGAGGGGCAGAAAAATCAGGTAGAGCACCAGCACCGAGAACAGGATTGCACTCGCGATCTTGTCTTCACGCGGTTGCTCGGCGCTTGCGGGTGCGCGCATCCGCGCCTCGAGGCTGGCGGGGGCGAAGATGGCAAGAATGAAAGTGGCGGGGAACAGCATCACGGCATAGACCGCGAGGTATTGCCAGCCGCGCAGCCATCCCCATTCGCCCGCGACCAAACCTGCGGGCAGGATCAGCACCGCGGCGATAATGGCCCATTGCAGAAAAGCCCCCAGCAAGCCCTTCACGATGAGCACGATCCCCTCCTTCGCCGGCCTCTTCAAGGCCGAGGTTGGCACGCCCCAAGGGCTGGAGCAAGAAAAAGCCCCGGCGCTTTGGCCGGGGCTTCTCGGGACTTGGAAAACGCCGATCACTCTTCGCTGTCGTCGCCCGTTTTCTTTTTCTTCTTCGGCTCTTGCGGGATTTCCTCGCCGGTTTCCTGGTCGACCATTTTCATCGCCAGACGCACCTTGCCGCGATCGTCGAAGCCGAGGAGCTTGACGTAGACTTCCTGCCCCTCTTTCAGAACATCCGAAGGATGGTTCAGCCGCCGGTTTTCAATCTGGCTGACATGCACCAACCCGTCACGCTTGCCAAAGAAGTTCACGAAAGCGCCGAAGTCGACGATCTTGACGACCTTGCCCTTGTAGATGTGCCCTTCTTCCGGCTCGGCCACGATCGCATGGATCATGTCATGCGCCTTCTGGATGGCTTCGGCATTCGGCGAGGCAATCTTGATCACGCCGTCGTCGTTGATATCGACCTTGGCACCCGACACTTCCACGATTTCGCGGATCACCTTGCCGCCCGAGCCGATCACTTCGCGGATCTTGTCGGAGGGCACGGTCATCGTTTCGATGCGCGGGGCGTGGGCGGAGAACTCCTGACGGCCTTCCGACAGCGCCTTGGCCATCTCGCCGAGGATGTGCATCCGGCCTTCCTTCGCCTGCGCGAGGGCCTTTTCCATGATCTCCGGGGTGATCCCGGCGACCTTGATGTCCATCTGAAGCGAGGTGATGCCGTTTTCCGTGCCGGCGACCTTGAAGTCCATGTCGCCGAGGTGGTCTTCGTCGCCGAGGATGTCGGTCAGCACGGCGTAGGAGCCGTCGTCCTCCAGCACGAGGCCCATGGCCACACCGGCAACCGGCGCCTTCAGGGGCACCGCCGCATCCATCATCGAGAGCGAGCCACCACAGACCGACGCCATCGACGACGAGCCGTTCGACTCGGTGATCTCGGAGACCACGCGGATCGTGTAGGGGAAGTCGGTCGCTGCCGGCAGCACCGCCTGAAGCGCGCGCCAGGCGAGCTTGCCGTGGCCGATCTCGCGCCGGCCCGGGCCCATGACCCTGCCCACTTCACCGACGGAATACGGCGGGAAGTTGTAGTGCAACAGGAAGTTCGATTTGTAGGTGCCGGTGAGCGCGTCGATCATCTGTTCGTCATCGCCGGTGCCGAGCGTGGTCACCACGAGACCCTGCGTTTCGCCGCGGGTGAACAGCGCCGAGCCGTGGGTGCGGGGCAGAATGCCCACTTCCGACACGATCGGGCGCACTTCATCAAGGGCGCGGCCATCAATGCGCTTGCCCTCTTTCACCACAGAAGAGCGAAGCACCGTCGATTCGAGCTTTTTCAGCGCAGAGCCCAGGTTCGGGTCTTCAAGCTGTTCTTCCGTCAGCCCGGCCTTGATTGCTTCCTTGGCGGCGGCCACGGCAGCCACACGCTCCTGCTTGTCAGTGATCGCGTAGGCCGCTTTCACCTGCTCCTCGCCGGCGGCTTTGACCACCTCGTAGAGATCCGAGTAGTCCGGGGGCGTGAAGTCGAACGGCTCCTTCGCGGCATCTTCCGCGAGCGAAATGATCAGGTCGATCACCGGCTGGATCTGCTCATGCGCGAAAGTGACGGCACCCAGCATCTCGGCTTCGGACAGCTCATAGGCTTCCGATTCCACCATCATCACCGCGTCCTTGGTGCCGGCGACCACCAGATCAAGCCGCTGGTCGGGGTTCTCACGCAGCTTGTGCATGTCGTCACAGGTCGGGTTCAGCACGTATTCACCGTCTTCGAACCCGACACGTGCGCCGGCGATCGGGCCCATGAACGGGGCACCCGAAATCGTCAGCGCAGCCGAGGCCGCGATCATGGCGACGATGTCGGGATCGTTCACCAGATCGTGGCTGAGCACCGTGCACATCACCAGCACTTCGTTCTTGAAGCCCGGCACGAAGAGCGGGCGGATCGGACGGTCGATGAGGCGCGCGGTCAGCGTTTCCTTCTCGGTCGGGCGTGCCTCGCGCTTGAAGAAGCCACCGGGGATCTTGCCCGCGGCGTAGTATTTTTCCTGGTAGTGGACCGTGAGCGGGAAGAAGTCCTGACCGGGCTTCGGTTCCTTCGCGAAGGTCACGTTGGCCATGACGGAGGTTTCGCCCAGAGTGGCAACCACCGACCCATCGGCCTGACGGGCGATCTTGCCCGTCTCGAGGGTGAGCGTCTCCTCACCCCATTGCATGGATTTCGTCGTGATATTGAACATGTAGCGTATCCTGTAAGGGAGCACTCCCGGCCCTCCGGGTCTCCCATTTGAAATGGCGGCCCCATTGCCGCCGACCCCTCTCATCCTGTTCACCGCGCCGGGGTCAGGGCGCGTGCGTCTCAGATGAGCGGGCCATACAGGTTTTTCGCCAAGTTGGAAAGGGCGTATCAGTCCGGCGCTTCGAAGTTCGGATTGAGGTTGGCACGCGCCATCGCCGCCATCCATTGCACGAAGTCACCGGCCTCAGCGAGATTGCGGATCATCTCGTCGGGCGCCGCACCATTGATCGCCTCATAGCTCTCCAACATGCCGCAGACCTTGCGCCCGGTCGCCGGGCCCCAGACCCCGTCGGGCGCGAGTTCCTGATAGCCGGCGACAGCGTTGAACTGAAGCTGGGCGTTGAGGATCTCGGTCGGATGGCTCTGGAAATAGGTCTCGACAAGCGCATAGGCCTTCGAGATGCCGTAGCTGGTGCAATCCTGGGCCAACGTTGCCGTGGCACTGGCAAGAACGAGGGCCAATGCGGCAGTGGAACGAAGGAACATTTCGAGCCTCCTTTCTCTGGCCGCGAGCTTACACCCGCAGCCCTCTCCCCACAAAGAAAACGCCCGCGACCAAGCGGCGCGGGCATCTGCGAATTCCGTAGGGTGGGTGTCAACCCACCGGCATTTTTACCGGCGGATGCCGAGGCGCTTGATGAGGTCCTGGTAGCGGCCCTCGTCCTTGCCCTTGAGGTAATCGAGCAGCTTGCGGCGCTGGGCGACCATCATCAGAAGGCCACGGCGCGAGTGGTTGTCCTTCTTGTGGGTCTTGAAGTGTTCGGTCAGCGTCGCGATGCGCGAAGTCAGGATCGCCACCTGGACTTCCGGCGAACCGGTGTCGCCGTCCTTGGTGGCGTACTCTTTCATCAGGCGCTGTTTTTCTTCAGCAGTGATCGACATCGGGGTCTCCTTCACGGATTGAGGTTGATGGCGCAGGCCGGGATGTCGTCCAGCGCAGGCCCTTGGAGATGCCGCAGTTTGGCTGCGGATGCGCGCGTATAGGGGATTCCCGCCAGGAAGGGAAGCCTATTTCGGCGGAAGCCCCGGGTGCGCTTGCTGGATCTCATTGATGGTCTGCTGCGCCCAGTCTCCGACGACGGGGATGAAATCGATCAAACCGAGCATCCTGAGCAGGACAGACAGGAGGATCGTGGCGCCGAGCACCGAACCCAGGCCCCAGGCCAGACCCCGCAGAAGCGACCACAACGCGACCTGCGCCACCGAGCTTTCGATCCGGAAATACCGTTGATCGTTGAGCCGGCGCACCTCGTCCCTTAGGGCCCGCACTTCGTCGATCAGCGCATCGCGGCTTTCGCCCGGATCCTCCATCGCCATCCTCCGTCCTTGCAGCCGCAGCCTATCGCGGCACGCGGCAGATGCGAAATGGATCCTGCCGCAGCACCCGTTAACCTTGAATTTTCAATACTATTCTTTTTGGCGCCTCCCTGCACCATGGTATCAAGCGTGAGCCGTATCAGGGGTGGTACCATGGCCTTTGCAATTCTTCTCATCGGGTTGTTTCCCGTGATATTTCTCGCCGATTTGTTCACTGATCAGGACGTTGAGCCGGAGGATCCCGAGGGCGTTGACGCCGCCGAACCCGAGACCGAACTTTCCGACACCGGTGACTTCATCGCCGCAGAAGACGATGCGCCCTTGGCGCCCAACCTGCACGATGCCGGAGCAGACCCCGAGCCCATTCAGCCGATCAGCGAGGATGAACCCGCCCACGACGGGTCAGAGATTGATCCCGGTGACGTGCTCGCCCCGATCCTCGATGACGACCCCCCGCATGGCGGCACGCCCGTCGACCCCGGTGACGTGCTGTCTCCGATCGACGAACCGGGCGAAGACTATGATGGCGACGGCAGCCAATTGCAGGAGGCGCTTGCGGAAGAGACGGATTTCACAGCGGGTCTCCAGATGCTCGGCGAGAGAGTCGGGGATATGGATGAGGTCGAACTCGGCGAGGGCGACGATTCGTTCGCCGCCGACGACGATGGCGTTCCGGATACCGGCAGCGGCACAGTCTCGGATTGGGACGGCACGCCGATCCTGACCGACACCGCGCCCGTCGACGTGATCTCGGCTGGCGGCGGCGACGATGACATCACCTTGGGTGACCAGGCCGGCTACGGGTTCGGCGGCGCGGGTGACGATACCCTCACCGCGGGCGAAGGTATGGCGGCGCTCCTTGGCGGCGACGGCGACGACGTGATCACGGGAAGCGAGACCGGCGTGGGGCTCTGGGCCGACGGGGGCAGCGGCAATGATGTGATTACCGGCGGCGCGGCCAATGACACGCTCTTTGGCGGAAGCCACACGGAAGCAGGAGCGGAAGAACTCGACAACGATACGATCGACGGCGGCGACGGCGATGACCGCATCGCTGGCGGGTTCGGCGCCGACACGCTCTCGGGCGGCGACGGTGATGACGTGATTGATCATCTCGGTCGGGTCGAGGAAAACATCCACTGGGAACGTCACGATTTTGCGTGGCACATCGACAACGATGCCGACGAGCTCGATGGCGGCGACGGCAATGATCAACTGGTCATGGATCGTGCCGACACCGCCACCGGTGGCGCGGGGGCCGATACCTTCTGGGTGTATTTTGACGACGAGTCGGGCGAAGGTGCCGCCGACATCCAGGATTTCACCATCGGCGAGGATTTCCTGCGCATCTCCCTGAACCCCGAGATCGACCATGGAGACATGGCGCTGGAGGTCGCTCCCTCGGCGAACGGGCAGGATGGCGAGGTGCGGGTCAATGGCGTGCCGGTTGCAATCCTGCGTGGCGCCGCGGCGGCGAGCGCAGCGGATGTCTTTGTCGAAGTGTCCCAGAACGTCTTCGTGGCCTGAACCTCAGCCCCAGCGCTCCGGCTGCTTCCCATAGGCGATATAGAGCGGATGCTTCGGGTGACCCGCCTTGGTAAGCCCGAGGTGAAACAGCGGCATGCCAGCCTCGCGCAAGAGCCGCTCGACCGCCCAACCGCGGTCCAGATGCGCACCGTGGGTGCCCCAGGCGCAGATGATCTGGTCGGCCCAACCGGCGCTCTCGCGAATAACGGCATCGTTTTGCGGCCCCACCGGATCAGCCGCCGCGCGCATCTTGCGCGGATCGGTGTCGCGCCAGGCAAAGATGTTCGTGACCCGGAACGCGCCGAAGCCCAGCGCCCGGGCGCGGCGCTCGCAGCGCTCCACGGTTGGATCATTCTGCACCTCGGTTGCAGTCGAGGGGTTCAGCATCACAAACAACGCTTTGCGGCCCGCCTGATCCCATGTGCGCGTGAGCATGTAGCGATAGCGTTCGCAATCTGAATAGACAGCGGTGGACGGGGCATCGTCCTTGATATGCGAGCGGGTGATCATGCGCGGTTTTGTGACCGCTCCGCCACCGATTGGCAAGCGCACCCTCTTGCGGAATTTGTCCAAAAGATCAAACTGAAAGGCGAGGAGGAGCGTCATGCTTTATCAGGAAATCATCCGCCACAAGCGGGACGGCACCACGCTCAGCGCCGATGAGATCGCCGCCATGGTCGAAGGCATCGCATCGGGTGACGCGAGTGAAGGTCAGGTCGCTGCCTTCGCCATGGCGGTGTTTTTCAAGGGCATGAGCCGGGGCGAAGCCGCGGCACTGACCCTTGCAATGCGCGATTCGGGTGACGTGTTTGACTGGGATCTGCCTGGCCCGGTGATCGACAAGCATTCCACCGGTGGCGTGGGCGACAACGTCTCGCTCATGCTTGCCCCGATCGTCGCGGCCTGCGGCGGCTACGTGCCGATGATCTCGGGCCGCGGCCTCGGCCATACCGGCGGCACGCTCGACAAGATGGACAGCATTCCCGGCTATACGACCCAACCCGACAACGCGCTGTTTCAGCAGGCCGTGCGCGAGGTTGGCTGCGCCATCATCGGCCAGACCGCAGCCCTCGCCCCGGCCGACAAGCGATTCTATGCGATCCGCGATGTGACGGCGACGGTGGAAAGTGTGCCGCTGATCACCGCTTCGATCCTGTCGAAAAAGCTGGCCGCTGGTCTCAATGGGTTGGTCATGGACGTGAAATCCGGCAACGGCGCCTTCATGGACAGCTTTGAGCACGCCGTTGAGCTTGCCGGGAGTCTGACCGGCGTGGCACGCGAAGCGGGCCTGCCCTGCAACGCGCTGATCACCGACATGAACCAGCCATTGGCCTCGGCCGCGGGAAATGCGCTCGAGGTGCAGAATGCCGTGAATTTCCTGACCGGCACACAGCGGGACGCGCGGCTCGAAACGGTTACGCTCGCCTTGGCCGGCGAGATGCTGGCGCTTTCGGGGCTTGCGGACGACCGCACGGCGGGACTCGCCAGGGCACAGGCGGCGCTTGCGAGCGGTCAGGCGGCGGAGGTGTTCGGGCGCATGGTGTCGGTGTTGGGTGGACCGGCCGATTTCGTCGAGAGACCAAAGGCGCATCTGGCCAAGGCAAAGCTGACCCGGACGGTAACAGCCGCCCGTGCGGGTTATGTGAGCGCGATCGAAACCCGGGAGGTGGGTCTTGCGGTGGTCGAGCTCGGCGGCGGACGGCGCCGGGCCGAAGATGCGATCAACCCGGCGGTCGGCCTCACGGGGCTCGTCGATCTCGGCGTTCGGGTCGAACAGGGCGATCCGATCTGCCTCATCCATGCCGACAGCGAAGCGCAAGCCGATGCCGCCGAAGCCAAGCTGCGGGCGGCCTTCACGATCGGGCATGCCCCGACGGTGCCGGACCCCGTGCTGAAGATCATCGACTGACGCGGCGAAAATCCTTTGAAGGATTTTCCCAAGAATTTTCAAAAATTCTTGGTCCGCGCTATTGGTTGAAGACGCGGTTCGGGTGCAGCTCGCCGGCCTTGTAGATGCCGACAGCCACCGCCTTGCCCTCGTAACTGGCCCAGGCTTCGTCGCCATACTCCACGTCCGAGGCGATCACCATGCCCGGGTTTCCGTGCCTCAGCCGGGTCGCGCCTTCCGCGGTCGCCTGTAGCTCGGGCAGGTCTTCCAGCCCTTCTTCCAGCGGGCGCAGGCAGGCATCGAGCTCCGGTGTCTTGGCGAGCGCCTCGATGGTGTCGAGGCTCACCCCGTCATCGGCATCGAAGGGGCCCGACCAGATGCGGCGCAGCACGGTCACGTGCCCGTGGCAGCCCAGCGCCTCACCCAGATCACGGGCGATGGCGCGCACGTAGCCGCCCTTGCCGCAGACCATTTCCAGTTCGACATGATCGGCATCCGGCCGCGAAACCATCTCGAGCCTCTCCACCCAGAGCGGGCGCGCGGCAATCTCGAATTCCTCCTCGTCGCGGGCACGCTTGTAGGCACGTTCACCGTCGATCTTCACCGCCGAAAATTTCGGCGGCACCTGCATGATCTCGCCGGTGAACGCCTCGAGCGCATTTGCGATCTCGTCGTCGCCGGGTCGTCGTTCGGAGGTTGCGGTCACCTCGCCCTCGGCGTCGTCGGTGTTGGTCGCCTCGCCGAGTTTCACCGTGAACCGGTAGGCCTTGAAGGCGTCGGTGACGAAGGGCACCGTCTTGGTGGCCTCACCCAGCGCCACGGCGAGCACGCCCGTCGCTTCCGGATCGAGCGTGCCTGCATGGCCCGCCTTCTTGGCGCCAAA
>JANTFS010000137.1 GCA_024763335.1 Paracoccaceae bacterium
GGTGTTTGGGGGTCTTGCCGGAACGGCGCCATTGTCTGCCCGCGGCCCGGCAACTGGGGCCAGATGCCGCATTCGGGTAAAGTCACATCCAAGATATGGGTTTGGCACCGGAAACGCGCTCAAGGAGGATCCCATGCGCCAATCGCTCCTGATGGAGAAATACCCGACCTTTGACCTCGACCTGCCGAAATCGGAGACCAGCTGTGCCAGCGTTGACGATATTCTCGCCCGGCTGAAGGAAAAGATCGACGCTCATCCGAAGGTGGCCTACATCGCCACGTTCGACCATTACAGCCACACCAGCTCGATCGACGGCGAGATTGCCGACGACATCAAGGATGCGAAAAACATCGTCTTCTGCTTCGGCATGAAGCTTCCCAACGCCCATGTGCTGTCGGTGCGCCCGCGATCGATCGGGGTGGCTGACCTTGGCGACCACTTCCACCTGTCGTTCCTCGAGCCGCCGATGGAAGTGGCGACGACGGAAATGGAAGCGTGGTGCAAGGCGCTGGCCGACAAATCGTGACCCAGCCGGCGCGGGCCCGATGCGTGGCCCGTGCCTCAGGCCTCGGCGATCACCGCCGCCGCCGCCGCCAGCGCACCCGGCCCATGCGGGATGCCAAGCGCCACCATGCCAGCTTCCATCACCCCCAGCGCCCCCATCAGCATATGGGCGTTGATGTGGCCCATATGGCCGACGCGGAAATAGCGCCCCGCGTCCGGCGCGCCCGGCTCGGCCATGCCCAGCCCGATCCCCAGCGTCAGCCCGGCGTTCTGCTCGACCCATTGGCGCAGCCGCGTGCCGTGGTCGCCCGCCAGCCGCAGCGCCGTCACCGCATGGCTGCGCAGCGCCGTGTCGGATATGTTCATCTCGAGTTCACCACCGCCCTGCCCCCATGCCTCGAACGCCGCCCAGGCCGCGCGCGCAAGGGTCGCGTGGCGCGCCCAGACGGCCTCGACGCCGCCCTCCTCGGCGATCATATCGAGCGCGGCGCGCAGGCCAAGCAGGTGATGGGTGGGCGCGGTGCCGCCGAAATACTGGTAGAACATCTCGGGATTGGCGCGCGGCGCCCAGTCCCAGTAGAAGCTCGCGGTCTTTGCCTGACGCCCGGCGGCCTTGTCGTTGAAGAAGACGAAGCCCAGCCCCGGCGGTGTCATCAGCCCCTTCTGGCTCGCCGCCACCATCACGTCGACGCCCCAGGCGTCCATCTCGAAGCGGTCCACCGCCAGCGACGCGATGCAATCGACCATGTAGAGCGCCGGGTGGCCGAGCTTGTCGATCACCCCGCGGATCGCGGCGATATCGTTTTTCACGCTGGTGGAGGTATCGACATGGACGGTGACGACGGCCTTGATTTCGTGCTCTGCATCGGCGGCCAGCGCGGCCTCGACCCTGGCAAGATCGACCGTGGCGTGTTTGCCGAAATCGATCACCTCCGTCTTGGCGCCGATGCGATCGAACACCACGCCCCAGCCCGCGGCGAAGCGCCCCGTCGACAGCACCAGCACCTTCTCGCCCGGCGCGATCGTGTTGGAGGCCGCCGCCTCCCAGGCGCCGTGACCGTTGGACACATAGATCGCCACGTGACCATCGGTGCGCGCCACCGCCTTGAGATCGGGCACCAAGCCGCGCACCATCTCGACAAGCGCGCCCTCATAGATGTTCGGCGCCGGCTGGTGCATCGCGTTCAGCACCCGGTCGGGCATCACCGAGGGGCCGGGAATGGCGAGATAGGGGCGGCCGTGGGCAAGGGTCATGGCATTCTCCTGGACTAGACCCGCAAGCGTTAGGCGCAGTCGCAATCCGCGTCAATCGCCCGCGTGCGGGCCACCTTCCCTCGCCGCCAGGCACGCCTATATTACAAGCACGCGACGCAGGAGATCCGCATGGGCGAAACCGATACGAGCCGCACAGTTCTGAAGATCACCGGGGAGGACCGTGAGCACTTTCTGCAAGGGCTGGTTTCGAACCAGGTGACGGGCCTTGACAAGATCACCTATGCCGCGCTGCTGACGCCGCAGGGCAAGTATATTGCCGACTTTTTCCTTGTGCCCGACGGCGAGGCGATCCTGCTCGACGTGGCCGCCACGCTGGCCCCGGGGCTGCTGAAACGGCTCACCATGTACAAGCTGCGCGCCAAGGTGGCGATCGCGCAAACCGACCTCCACGTCATCCGCGGGCTGGGCGAGCCGCCCGAGGGCGCACATCAGGACCCGCGGCACCCGGCGATGGGCTGGCGGCTCTACAGCGAGACGCCGGGCCAAGCGCCGCACATTGACTGGGACGCGATCCGCGTCGCCCATTGCATTCCCGAAACGGGCCACGAGCTTGATGGCGAAAGCTATATCCTCGAGGCCGGGTTTGAACGGCTGCATGGGGTGGACTTCAAGAAAGGCTGTTACGTCGGGCAGGAAGTCACCGCGCGGATGAAGCACAAGACCGAGCTTCGCAAGGGCTTCGTGACGGTGGATGTCGATGGCCCCGCCGAGGCGGGCGCGACGATCACCACCGAAGACGGCAAGGACGCGGGACGGCTGACCACTGTCTCCGGTGACAAGGCCATCGCCTATCTGCGCTTCGACCGGGCCAAGGGGCCGATGCACGCCGGCGCGGCCACGGTCACATGGACACCGTAAGACAGGCGGTTCGCGAAGCCCTGCACGACGACATCGCGCGCCGTCTCCCGCTGCACGGCGGCGATCTCTCCGAGGTGATGCTGTTTGAGCTTGCCGGCGGGGGGCCGGTCGTGGCGAAACGGGGCGCGATGGTTGGCCGCGAAGCCCGGATGCTGGAGGCAATCGCGGCTGCCGGGGTGCCGGCGCCGAAAGTGCTCGGGCTTTGGGGCGACGTGCTCTTCATCGAGGCGCTTGAAGAGGTGCGCCCCGGCCCCGATCTCTGGGCCCGGTTTGGCGAAGACCTTGCCCGGCTCCACGCCACTCGGGGCGGCGGCTATGGCTGGCCGGAGGATTATGCGTTTGGCCCGGTGGCCATCCCGAATGCCACGGCCGAAGACTGGCCCGGTTTCTGGGCCGAGCGCCGGCTTTTGCCGTTTCTGCCGCACCTGCCTGCGGCGCTTGCGCGGCGTGTCGACGGGCTTGCGCGCCGCCTGCCGGAGCTGCTCCCGGCCCAGCCCGTCCCGGGGCTTCTGCACGGCGATCTGTGGACCGGCAACCTGCTCACCACGGCGCGGGCGATCTATCTGATTGACCCGGCCTGCTACCATGGCGATGGCGAGGTCGATCTCGCGATGCTTCACCTGTTTGGCGGCCCCGGGCCCGGCTTCGAAGAGGGCTATGGCGCGCTGGCCCCGGGCTGGAAGACCCGCCGCGCGGTCTATTCGCTGTTCCCCGCGCTGGTGCACGTGCGGCTGTTCGGCGCGGGCTACCACGCCATGGCCGAGCGCTTTCTCACCGCCGCCGGGAGCTGACCGGACCACGAAAAAAGCCCGGCCGGAACCGGGCTTTGCGGAGGCATCCACCGCGCGCGATCAGGCGCGCTCGGCGTATTCCATCGTCTCGGTGTTGACGACGATGTCTTCGTCCTGACCGACGAAGGGCGGGACCATCACCTTGACGCCGTTGTCGAGCACCGCCGGCTTGAAGCTGTTGGCCGCCGTCTGGCCCTTCACCACCGGCTCCGTCTCGACGACCTTGCAGGTGACCTTTTGCGGCAACGTCGCGTTCAGCGCCTCGTGCTCGTAGAACTCGACCTGGATCGTCATGCCGTCTTGCAGGAACGGGCGACGGTCGCCGAGGATCTCGGCCGGGAGCTCGACCTGATCGAAGGTTTCGGTGTCCATGAAGACCAGCATCCCGTCGTTCTCATAGAGAAACTGCATGTCCTTCTGCTCGAGCCGCACCCGCTCGACCTTGTCGGCGGAGCGGAAACGCTCGTTGAGCTTGGAGCCGTTGCGCAGGTTGCGCAGCTCGACCTGTGCGAAGGCCCCGCCCTTGCCGGGCTTCACATGGTCGACTTTCACGGCCGCCCAGAGGCCGCCGTTATGCTCCAGGACGTTGCCGGGGCGTATCTCGTTTCCGTTGATTTTTGGCATGTGGCAAAACCGTGGCAAAAGGTTGACGTAAATTCGGCGGCACCTATATCTTGCCGGGTCGCCCCAGGCAAGCAGGCCATATCTCGTGTCCCTTGCCGGAGAGCTATGCGCTGAAGGCATGACAGCCATGCGCGCGGGGGGATACCGAATCGGCTTGGAAAGGCCATATTGGCCAGCACGCCCGAAAGAACAAGAGCAAGAAAAACAAAGGTCGCCGAATGTTTGATACTGTTGACGGAACCGCGTTCAACCACGAGCAGGGCAATCGCTCGCGCAAGCTTTTTGCCGCCGTGGTTCTCGCCGCGCTGGACGATGCCATCGCCGATGACAAGAAATACGGCAATGGCCCCGATCAGATCGCCCGCTGGGCACGGTCGCGCGATGGCCGCGAAGTGCTGAGCTGTGCCGGGATCGACCCCAACGAGCGGGTTGTGAAAGGGCTGATGGAATTCGTCGGCAAGGGGGTGCGCACCTCTGTCGCGCTGTCGCGCGAGGAAAGCGAACGCCGCCACGCCGCGGAGGCCGCCGAAGCGGCATAAGCCGCCCCGCCCGATTTCCATGACACCGATGAGCCGCGCCGATCATGGCGCGGCTTTGTCGTGTCCGGCCCCGCGAGGCGCCGTGGCAGCGCGAGACTCCGGGCCGCCGTGGCGCGCCTTCGTTCAGGGCCGTTCGGTCTGCGAGGCCGGCGCGGCCATCCCCTGCAAGAGCCACCCCATCAAGGTGACGGCGACGGCCGCCCCGACAAATTGCGCCACGATGAAGCCCGGCGCATCGACCGGGCGAATGCCGGAGAAGGTGTCGGTGAGCGTGCGCGCAATCGTCACCGCCGGGTTGGCAAAGGAGGTCGAGGCGGTGAACCAGTAGCCCGCCGAGATGAACAGCCCGACCAGCGCGGGCACCGCCTCGGGGCGGAACCGCAGGCCCGCAAGGATCGTCGCGACGAGGCCGAAGGTGGCCACGACCTCCGAGAGCCATTGCGCGCCGCCGCTGCGGACATGGCTGCTGGCCTGCAGCAGCGGCAGTTCGAACATCGCATGGGCCAGCAGCGCCCCGGCCACGCCGCCGGCAATCTGCACCGGCATGTAGAGCGCGGCCTCGCCGAGGCTCAGATCGCGCCGGATCAGGAAGGCAAAGCTGACCGCCGGGTTGAAATGCGCCCCCGAAACCGGCCCCAGCATCGAGATCAGCACGACGAGGATCGCGCCGGTGGCGAGGGTATTGCCCAAGAGCGCCACCCCGTCGTCGGGGCTCATCGCATCGGCCATGATCCCCGACCCCACCACCGTCGCCACCAGCAGCGCGGTGCCGAGCGCCTCGGCCACGAGGCGGCGCGGCATGTCCACGCTCATGATTGGGCCTCTTTGAGATCGGACACCTCGCCGATGTCGTCAAGACGCCTTTGCAGCGACAGCTTGTCGAGTGATTTCATCGGCAGATTGACAAAGATCGAGATCCGGTTGGCCAGCATCCGGTAGGCCTCGGAGAATGCCAGCCGCCGCTCCGCCTCGGTGCCCTCGGCGAGAACCGGGTCGGGCACGCCCCAATGCGCCGTCATCGGCTGCCCGGGCCAGACCGGGCACGGCTCCGCGGCGGCATTGTCGCAGACCGTGAACACGAAATCCATCTGCGGCGCTTCGGGCAAGGCAAACTCGTCCCAGCTTTTCGAGCGGATCCCCGACACATCGTGGTTGAGGCGCTTGAGCAGATCGAGCGTGTAGGGATGCGGGCCATGACGCGGGGTCGAGCCGGCCGAATAGGCCCGGAACTTACCCGCCCCGAGCCGGTTCAGGATCGCCTCCGCGATCAACGACCGTGCCGAGTTTCCGGTGCACAGGAACAAGACGTTTTTGGGCTGAGACATTTCTTTCTCCATCAGCGCAGCGAGTCCGCGGCCCGGGCTTGCACACAGGTCCGGACGGCCGCCACAGCAATCCTCGGTGAGAAAGTCGATGACCCCCCGCACCGTGTCGAGCGTGGCAAAATAGCGGATGATCCGGCCGTCGCGCCGGTTTTCGACGAGGCCGGCCTGAAGCAGCACCGACAGCGCCGCCGACATGGTGTTCTGCCGGACGCCGAGCGCGTCGGCAATATCGCCCGCCGGCATGCCCTCGGGCCCGGCCTGCACCAGCAGGCGGAACGCATCGAGCCGAAGCCGGTTGCCAAGCGCCGCGAAGGCGGTGAGGGCGAGATTCGCATCCATATTTCATGGAATATTGATGTATCAATGCGACGTCAATCCACCTTCCACCGGGCCGCGGGCCGCGATAGGCTTTTTGCGGGAGGCGGCATGACACGATCCATCATGATCCAGGGCGCGGGCTCGAACGTGGGCAAATCGCTCCTCGTTGCGGGGATCGCCCGCGCGGCCCTGAAGCGCGGGCTGTCGGTTGCTCCGTTCAAGCCGCAAAACATGTCCAACAACGCCGCCGTCACCGCCGATGGCGGCGAGATCGGGCGGGCGCAGGCGTTGCAGGCGCGTGCGGCGGGGCGCGATCCGGTGATCGACATGAACCCGGTGCTGTTGAAGCCCGAAACCGACATCGGCGCGCAGGTGATCGTGCAGGGCAAGCGGTTTGCGACGATGAAGGCACGCGACTACGGCGCGGCCAAGGCCGAGCTCTTGCCGAAGGTTCTGGAGAGCTACAACCGGCTGGCCGCGGGCGCCGATCTGGTGCTCGTCGAGGGGGCCGGAAGCCCCGCCGAGATCAACCTGCGCGCGGGCGATATCGCCAACATGGGCTTTGCCGAGGCCGCAAACCTGCCGGTGGTGCTCGTGGGCGACATCGACCGGGGCGGCGTGATCGCCCAGCTGGTGGGCACCAACGCCATTCTGCCCGCCGCCGACCGCGACCGGATCCGGGGTTTCATCGTCAACAAGTTCCGCGGCGACGTTTCGCTGTTCGACGCGGGCCGGGCCGAGATCGTGACCCGGACCGGCTGGCAGGATCTCGGCGTTCTGCCGTGGTTTGACGACGCCTGGCGGCTGCCGGCGGAAGACGTGATGGACCTCGCATCGTCGCGCCCCGGCGGCGCCTTCAAGGTGGTGGTGCCGCGGCTGGCGCGGATCGCGAACTTCGATGATCTCGACCCGCTGGCGGCCGAGCCGGGGGTGAGCGTGGAGATCATCGAGCCCGGTCGCGCGCTGCCTGGCGATGCTGATCTGGTTTTGATCCCGGGATCAAAAAACACGATCTCGGACCTTGCCGATTTCCGCGCGCAGGGCTGGGACATCGACCTCGCCGCGCATGTGCGGCGCGGCGGGCGGGTGCTGGGCATCTGCGGCGGCTACCAGATGCTCGGCATGGAAATCGCCGACCCGGACGGGATCGAGGGCGCGCCCGGACACGCGCCGGGACTGGGGCTGCTTGACGTCACCACGCGGCTTGAGCCGGCGAAGACACTTGCCCTGACCGAGGCGACCTATCTTGCGACGGGCGAATCCGTGGCCGGCTACGAGATTCACCTCGGCCAGACCGAAGGGCCCGACCGGGCCCGCGCCTGGCTCGGGATCGGGGACCGCAAGGACGGGGCGGCAAGCGCCGACGGGCGCGTGATGGGAACCTATCTGCACGGGCTGTTTGCCTCAGACGCCTTCCGCAAGGCCTTTCTGGCACAGCTCGGGGCCGAGACATCGGATCTCACCTACACCGACGCTCTCGACGCGACGCTGGACAAGCTTGGCGCGCATGTGGAGGCCCATCTGGACCTCGACGCCCTGCTGGCGCTGGCCCACCCGCTTTGAGCGGGCGCGCCGCCGGGTTCTCAGATCACTCGAAGTTCTGGAGGGCGAGGGCGCGGGCGATCTCGCGGCGCACCATCCGGCGCACATTGTGGGTGATGCGCTCGCCCACATTGCCCTGAAGTTCCTCGCGCACCATCCGCGCGACCAGTTCGCGCAGCGCATCCTCGTCGAGCACGGTTTCATCGGCGGCACTGGCCTCTTCCGGCGCCGCCTCTTCGGGCAACGCTTCCTCGACCACCATCTCCGATGCGGCTTCGAAATTCGCCTCGTAACCGGCGGCCGCGGCGACGGCGTCGAGCGAAAAGTCGTCCCATTCCTGCGCCGCGTCCTCGGCCGTTTCCGTGACCTCGACCGACACCTCCGGCGCCGCCTCGGCCCCTGCATCCTCCGCCGCATCGGCCGGCGCGGTGGGCTCGAGCGCGACCTCGGCTTCCAGCACGGCCTCTTCTTCGACGACGTCGACCGTGGCCTCGTCGGGCGCGGGTTCCTCCGCGGCAGTCTCGGGCACCACAGGCTCGGGCAC
>JANTFS010000138.1 GCA_024763335.1 Paracoccaceae bacterium
TCGGGGTGCAGACATTGCGGAGTTCCAAGCAGATGCGTGCGTGAGTGCGTCTGATTCAGCTGCCTAGGGGTCGGCGCACTTCTCGGGAATTACACACCTGCATCGCCGAGCCCAGACGCAGCTGACTTGATCCGAGGGTCCACTAGATTCAGATGCGCTTTTTGCCGTGGTTCTGACTTGGAACCAGGTGAAACGGCGAGCGGCGGCACGCCAAAGCGAGCCGCCACGCAGGTCCGACTTTTCGACTGGCCGCCTCAGTGGGTGATGATCTCCGGTCCCATCAAACTTGTGGGCAGCCAGGTGGACAGGAATGGCACGTAGGTCACCAGGATCAGGAAGATGAAGAGCACGCCGAGGAACGGCAGCGCGGCTTTCACGACCCGCATCATCGGCATCCCGGCGACACCGGAGGTGACGAACAGGTTGAGCCCCACCGGCGGCGTGATCATGCCGATCTCCATGTTCACCACCATGATGATGCCGAGGTGGATCGGATCGACCCCAAGCTCGATGGCGATCGGGAAGACCAGCGGCGCCACGATCACGATCAGGCCCGAGGGCTCCATGAACTGCCCGCCGATCAGGAGGATCACGTTGACCACGATCAGGAACATGATCTTGCCAAAGCCGGCCGAGAGCATCGCGTTCGCGATCTGCTGCGGGATCTGCTCGTCGGTCAGCACGTGCTTGAGGATCAGCGCGTTGGCGATGATGAACATCAGCGTGATGGTCAGCCGCCCGGCCTCAAACAGCGTGTCGCGGGTGTCTTTGTGGAACAGCGCGGTGACAAGGGCTTGCGGCTTCTGGCGCAGGCTGAGCTTCTCGCCGCCCTCCTCGGTGGCCGCCAGCGGCCCCATATCGCGGTAGACGAAGACCGCCACGATGAAGGCATAGACGGAAGCGACGGCCGCGGCCTCGGTGGGGGTAAACAGCGCGCCGGTGACGCCGGGAATACCGTAGATCCCGACCATGATGATGACAATCAGCATCAGCCCCCAGATCGCCTCGCGGAAGCTCGCAAACACCTCGCGCCAGCCAGCGAACTCGCCCTTGGGCATGTTGCGGATCGTGGCAATGATGTAGATCGCGATCATCAGCATGGTGCCGGCGAGAATGCCGGGGATGACGCCCGCAAGGAACATCCGGCCGACCGAAACCTCAACCGCCGAGGCGTAGACCACCATGACGATGGACGGCGGGATCAGGATGCCCAGCGTGCCCGCGTTGGCGATCACGCCGGCGGCGAAATCGGTGGTATAGCCTACCTGCCGCATCGCCACGATCACGATAGAGCCGATGGCAACCACGGTGGCGGGCGATGAGCCGCTGAGCGCGGCAAAGAGCATGCAGGCGAAGACGCCGGCGATGGCGAGCCCGCCGCGGAAATGCCCGACAACGGCGATGGAAAAGCGGATGATCCGCTGCGCCACGCCGCCTGTCGACATGAAGCTCGAGGCGAGAATGAAGAAGGGAATGGCGAGCAGCGTGTAGTGCCCCGCCATGGCCTGGTAGAAGCTCTGCGCCACCGACGAGAGCGAGGTGTCGGACAGGAAGAGCAGGAACAGGATCGAGCTCAGGCCGAGCGATACGGCGATCGGAACGCCGATGAACAGGAACCCGATCACCATGACGAAGAGGAGAAGAACTTCCACGGCTCAATCCTCCCACTGGTGGTCTTTGAGGTGGTCGATCTCGTCCTCGACCTCGTGGCTGACGATCAGGCTGGTGGAACGGCCCTGCCAGATCGCCCATGTGGCTTGCAGGAACCGCCACAGCAGAAGCGCCGCGCCGACGGGGAGGATCGCGTAGGGGATGACCCGCGGGAGCTTGTCGTATTCCTCGCCGTAGTTGATCCAGTCTTCGAGGAACCGCAGGAAACCCGGCATCGGCACCTGGTCGGTGATGTAGAAGGCGCGGTCGCGGGCAGTTTCGTCGAAGCCGAGCGGGAACCATCGGCCCTCGGTCGGGTAGAGCCCTGCGAAGGGCGCCCAGTAGTCCCACGCCCCTTTGAGCAACAGGAAGCTGTAAGCCAGGCAGAGCGTGGCGGCGATCAAGGCCACAATGCGGCGGGTGCCGGTGGGCAGGGCGTTTGTCAGCGCGTCGACACCGAGGTGCGCGGTCTTCTTCACGCCGTAACTCACGCCAAAGAGGACGAGCCAGGCAAACAGGATCAACACCACTTCGAGACCCCAGATCAATGAGGCATTGAACACATAGCGCAGCACGACGTTGACGAAGGTGATGACGACCATCAGCCCGAGAAGAAGCGCGATTACGTTTTCCTCGAAGCCGGAGGTCTTGTGAGTCTCGACGGACATATCCCCTCCCTTTCTCGCCGGCGCAGAAACCGAAACGGCCCGGTGCGCAATCGCCCGGGCCGCTCGTGATGTCGGTGATCAGTGCTCAGCGTTGATCGCCTGGGCGGTGGCGATGGTGTCGGCCCCGACGTCGCCCTCGAACTGATCCCAAACCGGCTTCATCGCCTCGACCCAGGCCGCACGCTGCTCGGCAGTCAGCTGGCGCACTTCGCCACCAGCGTCGATGATCGCCTGCTTGGCAGCTTCGTTCACGGCAAAGGCTTCAGCGTTCCGAGTCTCGGTCACTTCGTCCATGATGGTCTTGAGCTGGGTGCGCACATCGTCCGCGAGGCCTTCCCACCAGTCGATGTTGGTCACGACCATGTAGTCCAGCAGGCCGTGGTTGGTTTCGGTCACGCCGTCCTGCACTTCGAAAAACTTCTTGCCGTAGATGTTCGACCAGGTGTTCTCCTGACCGTCCACAACGCCCGTCTGAAGCGCGCCGTAAACTTCCGAGAAGGCCATCGGCTGCGGCGAGGCGCCAAGGGCTTCCATCTGTGCGACAAGCACGTCGGACGGCTGCACCCGGAATTTGAGGCCAGCTGCATCTGTCGGCCAAATGAGCGGCACATTGGCCGAGAACTGCTTGAGGCCGTTGTGCCAGAAGGCCAGGCCCAGCAAGCCGCGGCGAGTCATGCTCTGCATCATCGCCACACCGGTCTCGGAGGACTGGAACGCATCGACCGCGTCCATGTTCTTGAACATGAACGGCAGATCAAAAATACGGAACTGCTTGGTGAAGGCTTCGAACTTCGACA
This sequence comes from Paracoccaceae bacterium, assembly GCA_024763335.1. Lineage (GTDB taxonomy): Bacteria > Pseudomonadota > Alphaproteobacteria > Rhodobacterales > Rhodobacteraceae > Sinisalibacter. The sequence continues at coordinate 3,116 of JANTFS010000138.1, forward strand.
GCGACGGCGCGGCCATCTGGACGTCGCCCTGAAGCATGGCTTCAAGCACCTGGTTGTCGTTGTAGAGGGTCGAGTTGGGGTAGACCTCAACGCAGGCCGTGCCGTCCATCTCGGTGTTGACGCGCTCGGCAAACAGCGAGGCGGCAATGCCCTTGGGGTGCTTGTCGGTATTGGTCACGTGGCTGAACTTGATGACGATCTCGCCATCGTCGCAGGCTGCGGTCGCGGTACCGGCAGCAAAGGCGATGGCAAGGGCGCAAGCGGCAGTGGTCAGGTACTTCATCGGGTCTCCTCCCAGAGTGTTTTGCATGTCTTCGGCCTCGTTGGAGGCGCTGACGGTATTGAGTAGAGTGACGCGCCAGCGATCAACAGAATTCAGATCGTTGCGCTGTTTGCTGAATATTCTGTTTTAATTCATGTCGTTATCAGATTCAGCCCGAGACGGCGAAACTCCGCAGGCGGTGAGATGTGCGAAATCCCACACGCGGAGACACGCAGATTGTGCGGAAAACCGCACAGTCAGCCGCGGTAGTCTTCCGGGCGAATCCCATGGCGCGAGAGCTTGTCATAGAACGTCTTGCGCGGCAGTTTGAGAGCCTCTGCCGTGGCGGACGCCGCCCCCTTGTGGCGTCGTAGCGCGTCGATCAGCAGCGAACGCTCGACCTGCGCCATCTGTTCGGCGAGGCCCAGTTCCTCACCCCCCGATGGTTCGGACAGCCCCATCGCAAACCGCATCGCGACGTTCATAAGCGCATGCGCGTTGCCCGCCCAATCGTTCGCCATGAGCCGGGCAAGGTAGTCCGGTGGGATATCCGGCACCGGCAAATCCGCCTGTTCGCAGGTCAGCCCAACGTAGTGACGGAACAACGCCGGAATGTCCTCGGCCCTCTCCCTCAGGGGTGGGACGGCAATCCGGATCGCGTCGAGGCGAAAGGCGAGATCCGCGTTGAACCGACCCTCTTTCACGGCGCGTTCGAGGTCGTGATGCGTGCCGGCTACGATCCGGACGCTAGCGGCATCGTCCATCCGATCCAGAAGCGCCAGTTGAATGGCGGGGCCCAGCCCGGTGATCTCGTCAAGATAGAGCGTGCCGCCATCCGCTTTCTTGATGTCCTGAGCGAGGCCGTCTGCATCCATCGCGGCGGCCGACACTTTCACAAAGGGGCGCATCGCTGCGCTCGACAAAAGGTGGACGACCTCGGCGACCTTGGATATCCCGGTGCCCGGTTCCCCGGTGATCAGAACACATGCCAGCGTACGCGCGGCGATTCTAGCCTGGTTGCGCAATTCGTCGGCGCGGGCGGAGTCTCCCATCAGCAGACGCGCAGCCGCGTCGCCGGTCACGGCCTGCCGCCGAAGGCGCCGGTTCTCCAAAACCAGCGCGCGGGCGCGCAGCGCCTTGTTGGCGACCGCAACAATGTCGGCCGGCGCGCAGGGTTTTTCCAAGAAGTCGAACGCCCCGTCACTCATTCCGCGAACGGCCATCGGGATGTCTCCCTCGCCAGTCAAGAGCACCACGGGAAGGTCGGCGTCGACGCCATGCGCATAGGCGAGCAGATCGAACCCATCCTTCCCGGGCATGCGAATGTCACTGATGACGATGCCGTCGAACAGGGGTGAGATGTGGTCTTTTGCCTCGATGTAGCTGCCCGCGAGAATCGGCTCCAGTTCGGCCAACTGCAGCGTTTGGCCAAGGGCCTCACGGACCGCTTTGTCGTCGTCCACGAGGAGCACCTGTCGTGTCACGTGTTTTCTCCCGGACCGGCTGCATTCAATTCCACAGTGAAGATCGCGCCACCTTCAGGGTGGTTTTGCCCCCGGATCGCACCGCCAAAGCTCTGAACCAAACCATAGCTGATTGAAAGCCCGAGCCCCATCCCGTCTTCACTGCCAACCTGTTTGGTCGAATAGAACGGATCGAACACCCGTTCCGGTTCTTCGATCCCCGGCCCGGTGTCACGAACAGAAAGTGCAACCATCTCGCCCATTCGCTCAAGCCCGATCTCCAATCGCCGCGTTGGACGGCCCACCATCGCTTCCACGGCATTCGACACGAGATTCACCACGACCTGCTGCAGACGTACCTCCCCGCCGCGCACCATCACCGCCATGGCGGGGCGCTCCCAACGAAGATCAACCTTGCCGCTTGCGACGGGCCCGGTGCAAACCTCTAGCGCCTCGTCGACCACTTGAACCAAGTCGACATCCGCGATCGGCTCGTTTTCTTGCCGGGCAAAAGCGCGCAGGTTCTTGATGATCCGGCCCATCCGTCGCGCAAGTTCCGAAATCCGCAAGAGGTTGTCGCGCGCTGCGCCTGGGTTGCCCTTGTCCGCCAGCAAAACGCCATTGTCAGCGAACGAACGGATCGCCATCAGGGGTTGGTTCAACTCATGGCTGATTCCGGCTGACATCTTGCCGAGCGCCGTGAGTTTTCCCGCCTGCACCAACTCCGCCTGGGCAGCGCGAAGCGCGGCTTCGGCCTCTTCCCTTTCCATTACCTCTCGGCGCAGGTTCACGTTGGCTTCGGAGAGCGCCTGCGTGCGCTCCTTGACCCTCGTCTCAAGCCGCACGTTTGCGGCAGCTTCGAACTCCAGCTTTTCCGACAGGGTGCGCCGTCGCTCGGCAGCCAACACGGCGATCGTGGCGAACACGAGAGAGAGTGCGGCCAAAACCGACGCCTGTAGGACCGCGGTCGAATTTGCCGGCGCTGTGTTGGCCAGAATGACGCCGGTCAAACCGACGATTGGCAATTCCTGTTCCAGGTAAAGGGCATTTTTCGGCAGGTACGGCCCACCATCCAGGCGCCAGATCGTTTGGCCGGTCCAGGGCGCCACAACGTCGAAGGCCACAAAACCCTCGTCGGACCAGCGCTCAGCCAGAATCAGCTCACTCCTGTTGGAGACAAGAACCCGGCCGCCAGCATCCGAGAAGAAGAGTGCGGCCGAGGAGGTCGGCCAATTCTGCTCAAACTGCCAGATGTCCACCTCGACGACGACCGCGCCAACCGGCGGCCCGGCGTCACCAAAGATCGGCGCGGCAAACGAAAACAAGCGTTGCTGCATACCGTTTTCTGCCGGCGCCACTCGGTGTTCCGTTCCGAGCGCACCGTTCAAAGCCCGCGCGAGCGGACTGCGTCCGGGTTCTATCGAATTGCGGCTACCGCTTGATGCTGCCAATACCTTGCCGCTCCTGTTGACAAGCTCGATCGACCGGGCGCCGGTCTTGTCGGCCATCGATAGGAGCAATGTTTCGGCAGGTGCCTTGTTACCCCCTTGAGAAAGAAGTGCTTCCAGAACAGGGTGGTCGGACAACACGACTGACAATGCGCGATACCGCAGGAGATGCCCAGTCAGCCGGTCCGAGGCCATCACGAGGTCCAGACCCGCGCGCTTGCTGAGTTGGCCCAACGACGCCCGATAGGCAACGCTCCAGGCCCCCGCGCTCAACGTGGCGATCAATATGATAATCGCAAACAGCGTTGGAAGGCGAAGAGCTTGTCTCATTTCCATATTGCTAGGGGAACTCGGCACGTTTTGCCACGTTCCCGTTGAAGCGGGAGCTGGCGCGGGTCACCGAGGGGCGCGACATCCTAAAAAGGCAATGGCGACTTCGCGCGCGAGTCCCAATGAAGCACGCCTTCATCGAATTCCCGGCGTTTGATTGCGCAGCAATCGGCGAGAGGGAGGGTGAACCGCACCGATTTTGCCGGAGGCTGATTGACCCACTCGCTAAGCGTCGGCGGTGCACAGCCGATCTTCGCTGATATGGACATGATCGCCGCCCACCGGCTCTCATGCCGCCCTTGGTTCTCCAGAACCGTGCGAACGGCACGCTCGCGCACTTCGGGGGGATATTTGTTCGTCGTCTCGCTCATGATGCTCCATCCTACTCATGAGTTGGAGCCTCCGGCAAACCCGGTGCGGTTCAGATGTCGGTGTGGAAGCCGCCAGCGCCGGTGCGCATCGCGAGGCCATATTCGATGCAGAATGCACGTGCCTGGTTCATCAGGCCGGTCCGGTTGCGGATCAGCCGATCACGAATGCGATGCAGCGCCTGCAGATCAACCTGGGGCGCGCCGCCCGTGCGCCGAGATGGAGATCGGACAAGAAATGTGCGCGAACCGGCGTCGGGGAATGGAACTGCGACATGATGTGTCTCCGTTCGTCCTTCACGCCACATGTCGGCGCAACAAGTATCGCGCGTGACATACCGCTCAGAAAGCGCGCCGCTCGCCGCGCCAGGTGAAGAATCCGGCCGTCTGGTCGAGGGTCAACGTCTCGGCGAGCGCGATGATTCCCGCGGCAACCTCGGCCGGGTCTTCATCGGCCTCGGCGCCCCCCCATGTCCGTGCGCACCCAGCCCGGATCTACCAGCGCCACGGCGATGCCTTCCCCGGCGAGATCCGTGGCGAGCCCCTGCATCACCTTGTTGAATGCGGCCTTCGACGCGCAGTAGGCGATACGGTCGGATTTCGCGTAGGCCATCCAGGCCATCTGCGACGAGATCGACAGGATCCGCGGCGCGCGCCCTGCGCGCAGGTTCGGCAGGAAGGCCTGGGCCACCGCGAGCGGCCCCAGCGCGTTGACCTCCAGCGTTCGCCGAAACCCGCCGAAATCCATGTCGAGCGTCGATTGCCGGTCGGGGCCAATGACCCCCGCGTTGTTGATCAGCGCGTCGAGCGGGCCGACCTCGGCGGCGGCCCGGGCCAGGGCCGCGCGGTCGGTGACGTCGAAGGTAACATCACCCCCCCTGCCCCGGACGCGTCGCGGCAATCGGCGCGTGCCCGCGCGGTCCGCGGCCACCGCAACCAGCGCAGCCCCAATCCCGCGGTTCGCCCCGGTCACCAGGATCCGCATCTCAATCGCCCTTGATGAGCTTGCGCCGGATCCAGCCCGAGATGCTGTCCATCGCCATCACCATCAGCAACACGAGGATGATGTAATAGGTCACCTCTTCCCAATCCTTCTGGGTGATCATCGCCTGCGTGAGCAAAAGCCCGATCCCGCCGCCGGTGATGGCGCCGATGATGGTGGCCGCGCGGGTGTTGGATTCGAAGAAGTAGAGCACCTGGCTGAGCAGGACGGGCGTGATCTGCGGGATCACCCCGAAGCGCCAGCGGTGCGCCGTTTTGGCCCCGGTCGAGGCAACCCCCTCGATCTGCTTGCCATCGACGTTTTCCA
>JANTFS010000139.1 GCA_024763335.1 Paracoccaceae bacterium
CCTAGCCAGTCCGTTGATCGATTTCAAAACAATTGCATTTGGAACAGCCCAGACTGGGGGCGAGTATTAGGAGGAGGACGCGATGCTGATTGGCTGCCCGAAGGAGATCAAACCACAGGAATTTCGGGTCGGCCTCACGCCGCGCGCGGCGGCGGAGGTGATTGCCCATGGCCATGCGGTCATCGTCGAGACCGGGGCCGGCGTCGGCGCAGGATTTCCCGACCACGACTATGAGGTTGTCGGTGTCGAGATGGTCGGTACGGCCCAAGAGGTGTTTGCCCGCGCCGATCTGATCGTCAAGGTCAAGGAGCCGCAGGCTGGTGAACGCAAGATGCTGCGCGAGGGGCAGGTGCTGTTCACCTATCTGCACCTTGCACCGGACCGGGCGCAGACGATGGATTTGCTCAAGAGCGGGGTCACCGCGATTGCCTATGAGACGGTGACCGACCGCGATGGACGCCTGCCTTTGCTCGCGCCGATGTCGGAAGTGGCCGGCAAGCTGGCGCCGCAGGTTGGTGCGTGGACCTTGCAAAAGGCCAACGGCGGGCGCGGCGTCTTGCTGGGGGGTGTGCCTGGCGTCGGCCCGGCCCGGGTTTTGGTGATCGGCGGTGGCGTGGTTGGCACGCAGGCGGCCCGGGTCGCGGCAGGCATGGGCGCCGATGTCACCGTGCTTGACAAGTCGCTGCCGCGCCTGCGCCAACTCGACGATGCGTTCCGGCAGGAGTTCCGCACCGGTTTCGCCACCGCGCAGCGCACCGGCGAACTCGTTGCCGAAGCCGACATGGTGATCGGTGCCGTGCTCGTGCCCGGTGCCGCCGCGCCCAAGGTGGTGACCCGCGCGATGCTGGCGACGATGAAGCCGGGCGCGGCCCTCGTGGATGTGGCGATCGACCAGGGCGGGGCCTTTGAAACCTCGCATCCGACGACCCATGAAGATCCGATCTTCGAAGTCGACGGGATCATGCATTACTGCGTCGCCAACATGCCCGGCGCGGTTGCCCGCACATCCACCCTGGCACTTGGAAACGCGACGCTCCCCTTCCTGCTCGCGCTGGCCGACAAGGGCTGGCGGCAGGCTTGTGAAGACGATCCGCACCTGCTCGACGGGCTCAATGTGCACGCCGGCCACCTTACGCAATACGCCGTGGGCGAAGCGCTCGAGATCGACGTTCTGTCGCCCGCGCTAGCCTTGAAGAAATAGAGGATCCGTGTGGTAGCGTGGGGCGGACTTGAACCGCCGACCCCAGCATTATGAGTGCTGTGCTCTAACCAGCTGAGCTACCACGCCATTCACACGGGAGGGCAGATAGCCCCGGTCGCCGTCGCTGTCAACGCGGAATTCGCCGATCCCGCCTTTGCAAATGCAAACGGGGCCCGCCAGATGGCGCGCCCCGTTGCGTGCGCAGTCGCCCGCCTATTTCTTGGCGAGCGCGTCGCGGATCTCGGTCAGCAGATCAAGCTCGGTCGGACCGGCCGGTGCGGCGGGCGCTTCCTCTTCCTGCTTGGCGGCCGCATCCTTGATCTTGTTGACATATCGCACCAGCAGGAAAACGACGAAGGCGATGATCAGGAAGTTGATCACCGCCATGGTGAACGCACCATAGGCGAAGACCGACGCCCCGGCCTCGCGCGCGGCGGCGAGGCTGGCGCCCTCGGGCACCTCGCCGCTCAGAACGACGAAATTGTTGGTGAAATCGAGCCCACCGGTAAACAGCCCGATAATCGGGTTGATCAGGTCGTCGACCATCGATTTCACGATTGCCGTGAAGGCCGCGCCGACGATGATACCAACGGCCATGTCCATGACATTGCCCTTGGCGATAAACGCTTTGAATTCCTTGAGCATGTTGCCCCCTTCCCATTGCGGTGGGCTCAGGCCGGCCCATCCTTGTTCGCGACGCATTACATAGAGGGGCACGGGCCGGGAGGGGCGGGGAAAATGCGACCGCGTTTCCCCGGTCAGCCCGGGAGCGAGCCCGTCAGCACGTAGCGCAGGATGTCGGCCACCTGTTTGGGCGTGCGGGCCACGGCGAGCGCGGCGGCATCGACCTCCTTCAACGGGTGATCGTGTTCGGGCGGCTGCAGGATCACCAGCGCCTTGCCAAGCGCGGCGGCAAAACCGGCGTCGAAGGCCGCGTTCCATTGCTTGTATTTCTCGCCAAATCGCACCACCACAACGTCGGCCTGCTCGATCTCGCGCCGGGTGCGGATCGCGTTCACCAGCGCGCCCTTGCGGTCATGCCAGAATTTGTCGGGTTCAGGCCCGAGGATCGCCACACCGCAATCGTCGCTGGCTTCGTGGTCGGTGACGGGGGCGGAGAAGCTGACGTCGAGCCCGGCGCAGCCCGCGATCACTTCGTCGCGCCAGTCGGTGTGAATCTCTCCCGACAGATAGACGTTCAGGGTCATGGTTCTTGTCTCCCGGTCTGTGCCAAAAGGGCGGTGACCGTCTCATCGGCCACTTGCCCGAATTCCTGATAATGCGCACCAACCGCGTAGAAAGCCATCGGCGCTTCGAGGCAGATCACCTTGTCACACAGGGCTTCGAGATCGGCAATGGTTTCGGGCGGGGCGACCGGCACGGCGAGGATCACCTCGTGGGCGCCCTTGTTGGCCAGCCCCTTGAGGGCTGCGCGCATCGTGGCGCCGGTGGCGATGCCATCATCTACCACGATGACGCTTCGCCCGGCGACCGGCACCGGCGCGCGGCCGGCGAGCCATTTGTCGCGCCTTGCCTCGATTTCCTCGAGCTTCCGGGCGATAGCGGCGTCGAAATCCGCCTCGGTTCGGCCGACTGCGCGCAGCACATCGGCGTTGAACACCACCGTGTGTGCGGGCCCGTCGACGACGGCGCCGGCGGCGAGTTCCGGGTTGCCGGGCGTGCCGATCTTGCGCACGAGCACGAGATCAAGCGGCGCGTGGAGCCGCTCGGCCACCTTCAAGGCCACGGGCACGCCGCCACGCGGCAGGGCAAGCACCACCGGGTCGGTGAGATCGAGCCCCTCGAGAGCATCGGCCAGCCGTTCGCCGGCCTCTTCGCGGTTTCTGAACATGGCGCAATGATGCCACCGCTTCGCAATCCGCGCCAGATGCGGATCGTCGCGCCGGATCAGCCGCGCAGCACGCCCGATGTCGCCTTGGCGACCTTGTCGACAATCTTCTGGCTCACCGCCTCGATTTCCGCGTCGGTCAGGGTCTTGTCGCTGGGCTGAAGCCGCACGGTGATCGCGAGCGATTTCTTGCCCGCGCCCATCTGGGCCTCGGCTTTCGGTCCATGAAACTCGTCAAAGACCCGCACGCTCTCGATCAGCTTCTTGTCTGCCCCCTGTGCGGCGTTGACGAGCGTCAGTGCCTCGACATCGGCATCCACAACGAAGGCGAAATCGCGTTCGACCGGTTGCAGATCGGATGCTGTGAGGGCCGGGCGGGTCGCCCCCTTGGCTTTCGGGAAGGGCACGCGCTCGGGCCAGATGGTGAAGGCGACTGCCGGACCCTTCACGCCCATGCGCTCAAGCACCTTGGGGTGCAACTCGCCGAAGGTTGCGAGGACGTTCTTCGGACCAAGGCTGATCTGCCCCGACCGCCCCGGGTGCCACCACGCCGGGGCGTTGCGCTGGATCATCTGGCGGGCGGGCGCCCCGATGGCAGAGAGCACAGCCTCGGCATCGGCCTTGGCGTCGTAGATGTCCACGGGGCGGCGAGAGCCGTAGGGATCACGCGGCGCGGTGGCGCCCACGAGAAGGCCCCCGATCTGAAGCTGGCTGTCTTCGGGTTCGCCTCCGTCAAAGGCCGGGCCGACCTCGAAAAGCGCAAGGTCCATGAAGCCGCGCGCCTGGTTGCGGGCGGCGGCCTGCAAAAGACCGGGCAGGAGATCGGGCCGCATGTGGCTCATTTCCGACGAGATGGGGTTTTCGAGCATCGTCGCGTCCGACCCGCCGCCGAACAATTCAGCCGAGGCCTTGTCGATGAAGGAATAGGTCACCGCCTCGTTGTAGCCGAGCGCGGCCACCGTGCGCCGCGCCATGTTTTCGCGCTTCTGCATCGGCGTGAGCACCGGTTTGGGCACGCCAACGTGCAGACGCGCAAGGGGCTTGCCGACGAGCTTGGTCAGGCTGGCCACGCGCGCCACCTCTTCCACGAGATCGGCCTCGCCCTGCACATCGGGCCGCCAGCTTGGCACATGCGCCATGTCGCCTTCCAGCCGGAAGCCCAGCGCCTCGAGCGTGCGGCGCTGCTCTTCGGCCGGGATGTCCATGCCGACGAGCGATTGCACCCGGTCGGTATCGAGCTTGTAGGCGCGGTCGGTATCGGGCACCGCGCCCGCCTGCACCACTTCCGACGGCTCGCCGCCGCACAATTCGAGGATCATCTGCGTGGCCAGTTCGAGGCCGGGAGCGTTGAAGGCCGGGTCGATCCCGCGCTCGTTACGGTAGCGCGCATCGGAGTTGATCTTCAGCGCCCGGCCGGTCTTGGCAATCTGGATCGGATCCCACACCGCCGCCTCGAGGAACACGTTGGTGGTTTCCTCGGTGCAGCCGGTGCGCAGGCCGCCCATGATGCCGGCGATGGATTCGATCTCTTCGTCGTCCGAGATCACCACCGCGCCCTCGGGGAAGGTGTATTCCTTCTCGTCGAGGCCCACGAGCGTCTCACCCCCCTTGGTGCGGTGCACCCGGAGGTTGCCGCGGATCTTGTCGGCATCGAAAACGTGCAGCGGGCGGTTCATGTCGTAGGTGAAGAAATTGGTGACATCGACGAGCGCCGAGATCGGGCGCAGGCCGATGGCCTTGAGTCGCTGCTGAAGCCACTCGGGCGAGGGGCCGTTCTTCACGCCGCGGATGAGCCGGCCCATGAAAACCTCGCAGCCGTGCTCGCGGGTGTCTTCATCGATGGTGACGTTGATCGGGCAAGGGAAGGTGCCCTCGACATGGGCCTCTTTCATCGGCTTCAGCGTGCCAAGGCCACGCGCGGCCAGATCACGCGCAATGCCGCGCACGCCGAGCGCGTCGGGGCGGTTGGGGGTGATCGCGATCTCGATGACGGGGTCGACCTTCTCGGGCTGGTTCTTCGCCAGCCAGTCGGCGAAGCTCTCGCCGACCTCGCCCGAGGGCAGCTCGATGATGCCGGTGTGTTCGTCGGACAGCTCTAGCTCGCGTTCCGAGGCCATCATGCCATGGCTCTCCACGCCGCGGATCTTGCCGACGCTGAGCGTGACATCAATGCCGGGCACATAATCGCCGGGCTTGGCGATCACCACGGTGATCCCCTCCCGCGCATTCGGTGCACCGCAAACGATCTGCTTGTCGCCCTCGTCGGTCTCGACGATGCAAACCCGCAGCCGGTCGGCATCCGGGTGCTGCTCGGCGTGTTTGACCTTGCCAAGCGTGAACTTCTCAAGCGTCGCCAGCGGGTTCTCGATGCCCTCGACCTCGAGCCCGAGATCAGTCAGCGCCTCGGCGATCTCGTCCACGGAGGCCGTGGTGTCGAGGTGGTCTTTCAGCCAGGAGAGTGTGAATTTCATTGTCTCTGGTCCGTTCGTAGGGTGGGTTTCAACCCACCAAATTCCATCGGGAAGGTGGGTTGAAACCCACCCTACGGAGTTATCGCGAAAGCCCCCCGCGCATCGTCGGCATATCCAACGCCGAGAAGCCGTAGTGCTTCAGCCACCGCAGGTCGCTATCGAAGAACGCCCGCAAATCCGGGATGCCGTATTTCAGCATCGCCAGCCGGTCGATGCCGATGCCGAAGGCGAAGCCCTGCCATTCGTTTGCATCCACGCCCGCCGCTTCCAGCACTTTCGGGTGGACCATGCCGGAGCCTAGGATTTCCATCCAGTCATCCCCCTCACCCACATGCAGCTTGCCGCCTTCCCACGAGCAGCGCAGGTCAACCTCGGCGCTCGGTTCGGTGAACGGGAAATGCGAGGCGCGGAAGCGCAGTTCCACCTCGTCCACTTCGAAGAAGGCGCGGCAGAATTCTTCCAGCGTCCACTTGAGGTTGGCCATCGAGATGTCGCGGTCGATGGCGAGGCCCTCGACCTGGTGGAACATCGGCGTGTGGGTCTGGTCGTAGTCGGAGCGATAGACCCGGCCCGGCGCGATCACCCGGATCGGCGCGCCCTGATCGAGCATCGCGCGGATCTGCACCGGCGAAGTGTGGGTGCGCAGCACGTGCGGCGGGCGGTCGTCGCCCTCTTCGCGGTGCATATAGAAGGTGTCGAACTCCTGCCGCGCGGGGTGGTGCGGCGGGATGTTAAGAGCGTCGAAATTGTGCCAGTCGGTCTCGATCTGGGGGCCTTCGGCGACCGAGAAGCCCATGTCGGCAAAGATCGTGGTGACCTCTTCGGTGACCTGGCTCACCGGGTGCACGGTGCCGGCGGGGCGTGGGCGGCCGGGCAGGGTGACGTCGAGCCACTCCGTCTTCAGCCGCTCATCAAGCGCGGCATCCGCCAGCGCCTCTTTTTTCGCCGCGAGGGCTGCGTTGATCTCGTCTTTCAGCGCATTGAGCTTGGGGCCTTCAACCTTGCGCTCCTCGGGCGTCATCTTGCCGAGGCTCCGCATGGCGAGCGCTACTTCGCCCTTCTTGCCCACGGCGGCCACGCGGATGTCTTCCAGCGCGGCCTCGTCGCCCGCACCGGCGATCGCATCGAGATATTTCTGCCTCAGATCGTCCATCCCGGACCCCCTTGGTTTTGCCCGCCTCCTGCTAACACAGAAGCGGCCCGATTCAAGTGCCGCTCATCGCCCCGCGCACGCGGCTCTTCGCGAAGACGGACCGAGGGTCCGGATGAGCAGCCCGTAAACAAAGAAGCCGCGAGACCTCGCAAGGTCCGCGGCTTCCGAATTCTTGTTCCCGGACGGGAAACTTACGCGAGCGCGGCCTTCGCCTTATCGACGATGGCGCCAAATGCTTCCGGCTCGTTCACCGCCAGATCGGCGAGCACCTTGCGGTCCACCTCGATGCCGGCGTTCGACAACCCGTTGATGAAGCGCGAATAGGTCAGATCGCCATCATGCGCGCGCACGGCGGCATTGATGCGCTGGATCCACAGGGCGCGGAAGTTGCGCTTGCGCTGCTTGCGGTCGCGGGTCGCATACTGGTTGGCCTTGTCGACGGCCTGCGTCGCGGTCTTGAAGTTCGACTTGCGGCGGCCGTAGTAGCCTTTCGCGGCCTTGATCACCTTCTTGTGGCGGGCGTGGGTCGTGGTTCCACCTGTGGTACGGGGCATGTCCTGACCTCCTTAGCGCGAATAGGGCATCATCGGCTTGATGATCTGTTCATCAGCCTTCGACAACGTGGTGGTTCCCCGCGCATTGCGGATGAACTTGTTGGTGCGTTTGATCATGCCGTGGCGCTTGCCGGCCTGGGCCGACTTGATCCGGCCCGAGGCCGTCACCTTGAACCGCTTCTTGCAGCTCGACTTGGTCTTCATCTTGGGCATTTCGGTCTCCTTCAAGGTTACCAGTCGGAAGCGCGACTCGGCATGCCGCTTGGGCCGGCCGCGCGATTGGAGGGGGCCATATAGGCGCGTTCGCTCTGTCTGGCAAGGCAAAAACGCAACACGACGGCGTTGACGAGCGCGTGAGCGCGGAGGCCGTGACAGATCAGGACAAATCGGTTAAGCCTCGAGTCAATGAATCATCCATAGAACAAGGTGGTGAGGGAGAACATGGCTGGACACAAGCACGGAACGATGGACATTCGCGCGCAGGAAAAGACCTTTGAGGGGTTCATCAAGCTCACCGTCCGCGCGTCGATCACGATAATTGTCCTTCTGGTTCTGCTGGCGATTTTCAACGCCTGACCTTGTGGCCAGATGCCGAACCTGTTCCCCGGGTGTCACACAGCTATTTCGAATCTGAGTTAGGGTAACGTCATGCGCCGGATAACATTGTTCCTTGTCTTGCTTCTTGGCCTGGCGGCCTGTGCGGCGGATCCGGTCTGGGCGCCGGATGCAGATGTCGAGCGGGCCCGCTATTCGTCTTCCGGCCCGGCGAAGCTCACCCTGTTCTCGGTGATCAATGAACGATCCGGCAACGGTGGCCATACGGCGCTTCTGGTTTCGGCTCCGTCCGAGCGGGTTCTGTTCGACCCGTCCGGCAGCTTCCACCACCCCCGGCTGCCGGAACGGAACGACGTGATTCACGGGATGACCGACGCGGCGGTCGATTTCTTCATCGACTATCACTCGCGGGAAAGCTGGCGGGTGTTCTCCCAGGAGATCGTCGTGCCGCCGGAAGTGGCCGAACTGGCCCTGCGACTGGTGAAGGAAAACGGCGCCGT
>JANTFS010000140.1 GCA_024763335.1 Paracoccaceae bacterium
AGGCGCGCCGGCCCGTGGTCACCATCTCGGCCAGAAAATGCAGCCCCGCGAGCAGCCCGTCGCCGGTCGTCGCAAAATCGGTCATCACGATGTGGCCCGATTGCTCACCGCCGAGGTTGTAACCCCGCGCCCGCATCGCCTCGACAACGTAGCGGTCACCCACCGGCGTGCGCAGGAGGTGCAGCCCGCGGCCACCCAGAAACCGCTCCAGCCCGAGGTTCGACATCACCGTCGCCACCAGCGTGCCACCGTTCAGACGCCCCGCCTCGGCCCATTGCCGGGCAAACAGCGCCATGAGCTGATCGCCATCGGCCACCCGGCCAGTCTCGTCGATGATCATCACCCGGTCGGCATCGCCATCGAGGCAGATCCCGAGATCCGCCCCGGTTTTCACCACCATCTCCTGCGCATGTGCCGGTGCCGTCGAGCCAACCCCGTCATTGATGTTGCGCCCGTTCGGCGCGACACCGACCGGCACCACCTCCGCGCCGAGTTCCCACAAGGCCTCCGGCGCCGCCCGATAGGCCGCGCCATTGGCACAATCGATCACCACCTTCAGCCCGTCGAGGCGATAGCCGGAGGGGAAGGTGGTCTTGATGAACTCGACGTAGCGATGCCGGCCCTCGTCGATCCGCTTGGCGTGTCCGATGTTCTCGGGCTGCGCCAGCTCGATCTCGCCTTCGAGGATCGCCTCGATCTCCAGTTCGGCCTCGTCGGAGAGCTTGAAGCCATCCGGGCCGAAAAGCTTGATGCCGTTGTCCTGGTAGGCGTTGTGCGAGGCCGAAACCATGATGCCGAGATCGGCGCGCATCGAATGGGTCAGGTGCCCCACCGCCGGCGTCGGCACCGGCCCGAGCAGCAGCACGTTCATGCCCGTCGAGGTCAACCCGGCCGTCAACGCGTTTTCCAGCATGTAGCCTGAAAGCCGGGTGTCCTTGCCGATCACCACCCGGTGATCGTTACGCCCGTCGCGGCGAAAATACCGCCCCGCCGCGGCCCCGATCCGCAACGCGGTTTCGGCGGTCATCGGCGGTGTGTTGGTGCGCCCGCGCACCCCGTCGGTGCCAAAGAATTTCCGTGTCATTCGATCACTCGTCGTCATGCAGCGCCGCAAACAGTCGCAGCGCTTGGGTTGTCTCGTAGGTATCATGCACCCGCAGGATGTGAACCCCTTCGAAAGCGGCATGCAGCGCCACGGCAAGCGAACCGCCGAGCCGGTCTTTCGCCGCGGGCGCGCCACCGATCTCGCCGATGAAGCGCTTGCGCGAGGCCCCGAGGAGCACCGGCAGGCCGAGGTCGTGAAACGCGGCAAGATTTCTCAGGAGCGTCAGGTTGTGCTCTTGCGTCTTGCCAAAGCCGATGCCCGGGTCGGTGATGATCCGCGCATGTGCGATCCCCTGCCCCACGGCATAATCAATCCGCTCTTCCAGAAAGCCGAGCACCTCGCCGAGCACGTCATCATAGGCCGGGGCTTTCTGCATGTCGGCGGGCGTGCCCTTCGCGTGCATGAGGCAGACCGGCACGTCGCGGTCGGCACAAAGCGCGGCAAGCTCGGGATCATGGGTAAAGGCGGCGACGTCATTGACCATATCGGCGCCCGCGTCGAGCGCCGCCTCGGCCACCCGGGCCTTGCGGGTGTCGATCGAGATCGGCGTGGTGATGCCGGCAGCCCGGATCGCCGCGATCACCGGCGCGGTGCGGCGGATTTCCTCGGCCAGGTCCACATCTTCGGCGCCCGGCCGCGTGCTTTCGCCGCCGATGTCGATGATGTCGGCCTCCTGCGCCATCCGCCGCGCCCGTGCGACCGCTGCTTCGATCCGCACAAAATCGCCCCCGTCCGAAAAGCTGTCGGGGGTGACGTTGAGAATGCCCATCACCCGGGGCCGGTCGAGCGACAACCCGCACAGATCGGGGCGCCGGGCGCTGAGCCGGGCGCGCCCCGCACCGTTCAGCCCGCCGGGCGATATGACCTTCACGGCGCCGTCTTCGGCATGGCGTTCCACGGTGTTGAACCACGCCAGCCGGCTGCCGGCGAGCGGCAGGCTGCCGCCATGCCCGCCCGACCGCGCGCCGACGCGCGGGATCGGCCGGTAGCGCGGGGTCACAGCCGCCCTCCCGGCGCCAGCGAGCGGCTGGGAATGGCAGTCTCCGGGGCATCGACCCCGACGCACACGAGCTCCGTCGCATGCAACAGGTTGGCAAACCACGCCGAAAGCGCCACCGCATCGCGCGGGCCGGCGCCGGGGCCGTCAACCGCATCGAGCACGATTTTCGACGGTGCCCAGACGCTGATCTGCCCGTGTTTCATCGCCCAGTCGAGCTCGGTGCGGGTCGACACCACGACGCAGCGGTTGTCGCGCGCGGCGAGCACCCAGGCGTTTTGTTCGATCGCGAGCAGATCGACCCGGCGCTGGGTCATCGCGTGCCCGGTTTGCGGCGCGGCAAGGTCTCCCGGACCGACACAGAGGATGGCCGGGCGCGGATCGGCCTCGATCTGGTCCAAGAGCGCCGTCAGCCCATCGCCCGAGATCGTCGCGTTCGACAGATGCAGCACCAGCGGATGCGGCACCTCGTCGTCGTCGACGGCGGCTGGCGCCGTCTGGCCGCGGGCGCGCACGATCTCGACACCGAGGGCCCCCGGGCCGCGGTCGAGCTTCTCGATCCGCACGAACACCCGCAGCGCCTGACGCGCATGCAGAATCCGGTCGGCGATTTTCTCGGCCAGAGTTTCGAGCAGGTTCAACCGTTCTTCGGCAAGTTCGAGCGCGATTGCCTCGGTGATGGTGTCGTAGGACAGGATCTTGTCGACGTCATCATCAAGCGGCGCCCGCGGCGGCGCGACCTCCACCACGATGTTGAAATTCAGCCGCTGCGGCTTGCCGCGCTCCTGCTGGAAGGCGCCGATATCGGCCTCGACCACGTGATCGCGCAGCGAGATACGATCCGTCGGACGCTGCGGCTGGCCCGAGGCTTCGGCCCGCGCGATCGGGTGCTCGAAGGCGAGGCGAATGTCCGATGTCATGGCGGCGGTCTCCTTGTCCGGCCGGCACCATGCGTCAAACCCGTGCAAATGACCAGCCCGCGCGGGGCCTGCGGCATCGCACCGCCGACGCGCGCCGCGGCGACCTAACGGTAGAAGTGATGCACGCCGATCGAGGCGGTGCGATCAAACGTCCGCGACCAGCTCGGCGAGACAGAACTGGTATGGTAGAACAGCGCGCCGTTGGTCAGCGTGCGCGGCGCGCCGTCGAGCATCGCCCGCGCCACCTTGCCGACCCGCACGAAGGCATCGGGATCGTTGATGTGTTCGGGCTGCCCGTCGCAGGTATAGGTGAACTGGCAGGCGAACTTCTTGCCCGTGCCTTGGTTGATCACGCCGCAGACGCTGTCGGGATAGCGCGCCGAGTCAACCCGGTTGAGGATCACTTCCGCCACCGCGAACAGCCCCTCGGCTGTTTCGCCCCGGGCTTCGAAGTACAGCGCCTCGGTCAGGCAGCGCCATTCGTCGCCGCCCTGAGCCACGGGCTGCCCGTTGATCCACGCCTCCGAATGCAGCTTCTGAGGCGCCACCGGGTTGACCGATGCCAGCCGGGCCACGCGTCCGGGGCCGATCCCCGCGCGCGCCGCGCGTTCGGTGCTGAGCAGTTGAGACAGCAGGCCCTCGGGTGAGCCCGGTCCTTCGGCATGAGCTGCCGATGCAAGAATTCCCGCCGCGACGAGCGCGCTCAAAACAATCCGTATCATCTTCCCCCCGGTCTGGCGTTGCGGGCCATTGCCCGATAGCCAGTGACTTTTCAATAGCTCAATCCGAGAGATTCGTCCACGGGCCAAAGCACCACTTGTGGTTTAGTCCGGCCAAACCACAACATATGGAGTCCCGCCAATAAATGTCGTGGGTCAAACCGGCCGCGGATTTCCGCTCAGTACATCCGCGGCGGGCGCTCGGCGCCCCGCGCGTTGATCGCCAGATGGGCCGCCGCGAGTCGCGCTACCGGAACACGGAACGGCGAGCAGGACACGTAGTCAAACCCGGCATCGCGGCAAAAGGCGATCGATTCGGGGTTGCCGCCATGTTCGCCGCAGATCGACAGCGTGACGCCCGGGTTCGCAGCACGGCCGCGCTTTGCGCCGATGGTCAGAAGCTCGCCCACCCCTTCCGGATCGAGCACGTGGAACGGGTCTTCCTCGTAGACCCCCTGGCTCACGTATTGCGACATGAACCGCCCCGCATCGTCGCGCGAGAGCCCGTAGGTCATCTGGGTGAGGTCGTTGGTACCGAAGCTCAGGAAGGCGGTGTGCGGCGCGATCTCGCCAGCCCGCAAGGCCGCGCGCGGGGTTTCGACCATCACGCCGAGCCGGTAATCGAACTCCGCGCCCCGTTCGATGCGCACCGCCGCGGCCACCGCGTCGATCCGGGTCTTGACGATCTCCACCTCGCGCCGGGCCGAGACCAGCGGAATCATGATCTCGGGAACAACCGCATCGCCGGCGCGCGAGGCCTCGACGACAGCCTCGAAAATGGCACGCGCCTGCATGTCGTAGATCTCGGGCACGGTGATCCCGAGGCGCACGCCGCGCATTCCCAGCATCGGGTTGAATTCGGAAAGCGCCTCGGCGCGGCGGGTCACGTCGGAGACCGGCAGATCGAGCGCCTCGGCGAGCTCGCGCAACCCCTCGCGCCCCTGCGGCAGGAATTCGTGCAACGGCAGGTCAAACAGCCGGATCGTCACCGGCTGGCCGCGCATGATCGAGAACAGCTCGATGAAATCGGCCCGCTGCATCGGCCCGATACGGTCGAGGATCGAGCGACGGTCCTCGGGATCGTCGGCGAAGATCATCTCGCGCATTGCGAGCAGCCTATCCTCGGCAAAGAACATGTGCTCGGTGCGGCACAGGCCGATGCCCTCGGCGGCAAACATCTGCGCCTTGCGCGCGTCCTCGGGCGTGTCGGCATTGGCCCGCACGCCGATATCGCGCGCCGCATCAGCCCAGGCCAGCAGGGTGGCGAAATTTTCGCCCAGCGCCGGGGCGAGCAGCGGCGCGGCGCCGGCGATGATGTCGCCATGCGAACCATCGATGGTGAGGATGTCACCCTCGCGAAAGATCCGCCCATCCGGGGCGGTCAGCGTCCCGGTCTTGAGATCGAGCGCCATGTCGGAGGCCCCGACAACGCAGGGCAGCCCAAGCCCGCGCGCGATCACCGCGGCGTGGCTCGTCACCCCGCCGCGCTCGGTGAGAACCGCGGAGGCCGCATGCATGCCGCGAATATCCTCCGGCGTGGTCTCGCGGCGCACAAGGATACAGGCCTCGTCCTGCGCCTGCGCGGCCTGCGCGGCACGAGCGGAAAACACGATCTTGCCGGTCGCGGCACCCGGCGAAGCCGGGATACCCTTCGCCAGCACCTCGCGGGCGCCGGCCGGATCGATCTGGCTGTGCAGAAGCTCCGTGAGCGACCGCGGCGGCACCCGAAGCACCGCCTCGTCTTCGGAGATGATCCCGTCCTTCGCCAAGGCCACGGCGATGCGCAGATTGGCGCGCGGGTTGCGCGGGACCCGGACGGCATCGAGAATGTAGAGGGTCTCGTCCTCAACGGTGAACTCGATCTGCATCTCTTCGCGCAGACGCTTGCGGGCCAGCGCGCCGTAGCGGTTGAGATCGGCCCAGACCTCGGGCAGGACATGCTCGATCGACCGCCCCCGCGGATCGGCGGCGAGATACATGATCTCGCCCTGCCCATCCCTGACGGTGAGCGCATCGCGGCCCTGGGCCTGGCACATGTAGCGGCCACGGATCTCGCGCCGGCCGGTCGAGCCGTTGACGAACTGGATGACGCCGGAGCCGGAGATGCCCTTGCTGACGCCGAGCGCCATCTTCTGCACCACCAGCCCGAGCCCGGCATCCGCCGGCGCGCCCTTGGCCTCGCGCAGAAGCCGTGCCGTGGTGCCCTCCCAGGCCCGCGCCATCGAGCGCAGCACCTCGCCAAGCTGGACCCTGGGGTCTTGCGGAAACGGCTCGTCCGTCTCGGCCTCGTAGGTGGCCAGCGCCCGGGCCAGCGCTTGCGCCGTGGGGGCGGTGGCCGGTTCGAACTCGTCGGGATCCAGCCGCGCCATGTGCACGGCGAAGGCCTGGATGAAGCGCAGGTAGAGCGCGTTCGCGGCCGGCTCGCCGTGGCTCTCCACCAGCTTGGCGTGGAGCGCGTCGTTCATGCCGATATTGAGGATCGCGCCCGGGCCGCCCCAGTCCGGGTCTTCCGAAGAGGGCCGCACCGAAACCAGCGGATCGGGGCCAAACAGGGCAAGCATGGCATCGAGATCAGGCATGTCGCCAGCCGACAGCGCATGCACGGCGCCGAAATCCAGCGCCATGGTGCGCGGCACGGGCATGTCGAGCCGGATCAGGCGCTGCAGGCATTTCGCCCGCCCGCCGTGACGCGCGGCGGCGATATCCGCCGTGGGCGTGATCTCGGTGAACCCGGTGATCTCCGACAGACCTTGGTTTTTCTGCACCGCAGCGCTCCTTTTGGGCGAAGATAGCGCCGAATGCGCCTGAGGCAAGGCCCGGGCGCACGGCATCGCGCGATGCCGTGCCGCGCGAGCGCGCGCTCGCGCGGCCCCGGCTCAGCCCTCGATGCGGGTGAGATCGGCCACGCGCAGGCAGATCTCGCGAATGCGGTTGAGCAGGTTGAGCCGGTTGCGGCGCACGACCTGAGCATCGGTGTTGATCTGCACGGTGTCGAAGAACGCATCGATTGGCCCGCGCAAGGCCGCCATCGCCGCCATCGCCGCCTCGAAATCCTCCGCGATCATCGCCGGGCCAATCTTTTTCTCGGCCTCGTCCAGCGCGGCGAACAGCGCGATCTCGGTCTCGTCCTGAGCGAATTTCACGTCCGGGCCGTAGCTGTATTCCACCCCGTCGGCCTCCTCGGCCTGGGTCAGAATGTTGTTGGCCCGCCTGAAGCCCTGGATCAGGTTGGCGCCATCGTCGGTTTCCAGCACCGATTGCAGCGCCCGGGCCCGCTTCACCAGAAGCGTCAGGTCATCATTGGCCGGCATGTTGAGACAGGCGTCGATCACGTCGTGACGCACCCCTTCACCCTTGAGGTGGACTTTCAACCGGTCATGGAAAAAGGCCAGGAGATCGTCGGAAAGGTCCGGGACGACTTTGCCGATACGGGCCAGATAGGTGCCCTCGCCCATCAGCGGTGCTGTCTTTTCCGTGCCAAGCGCGCTCAGCACAGCCTCCAGCGCAGCCCCGAAGACGCCGTGATCGGCGATCTTGTCGAGCGTCTGCTCCAACGCCTCGATCTCGGCGTCATCAACCTTGCCCGAGCGCGCCCGGGCGATCTCGTGCTTGAGGAGCTGGGCATCGATGAACCGGTCGAGCCGCAGGCGCAGATCGTTGGTCAGGATTATCCGGATGACACCGAGCGCCGCGCGGCGCAGGGCGTAGGGGTCTTTCGAGCCGGTGGGCTTTTCGTCGATGATCCAGAACCCTGTGAGCGTGTCGAGCTTGTCGGCCAGCGCCACGGCGATCGAGACCGGGCTGGTGGGCACCTCATCCGAAGGCCCGAGCGGCGCATAATGCATCTCGCAAGCCTCGGCGATGGCGTCGGACAGCCCCGCGGCCTTGGCATAGTAGCGCCCCATCACGCCCTGAAGCTCGGGGAATTCATAGACCATCTCGGACGCGAGATCGGCCTTGCACACCTCTGCGGCCTTGCGCGCATCCTGCGGATCGGCCCCGACCACCCCGGCGATGCTGGCGGCAAGATCGGCGATGCGATGCACCCGGGCGGCCTGGCTGCCAAGCTCGCGGTGAAAGGTGACGTTTTCGAGCGAGGCCGCCATCGCCTCGAGCCCCTCGGCGCGGACCCGGCGCAGATCGTTCTCCCAGAAGAACTTCGCGTCTGCCAGCCGCGCCGACAGCACCTTGCGGTTGCCGGCAAGGATCGTCGCGCCCGCGTCGGCCGTCTCGCGGTTGGCCACGGTGACGAATTTCTCGATCCGGCCCGTGCCGGGGTTCTTCACCGAAAAGAACTTCTGGTGCTCGCGCATCGAGGTCTGCAATACCTCGGGCGGCAGCTCGATGAACGCCTCCGCGATGTCGCCCACCAGCACCACCGGCCATTCCACCAGCCCCGCCACCTCGGCCAAGAGCCCCTTGTCTTCCACCAGCTCGAACCCCAGCGCGAAGACCTTCTGCTCGGCGTCGTGCCAGATCGTCTCGGCGCGCTCGGCCGGGTCGAGCATCACATGGGCGGCCTTCAGCTTGGCC
>JANTFS010000141.1 GCA_024763335.1 Paracoccaceae bacterium
GCGGAGGCGTATTTCGCCGAATAGGACATGATCGAGACGTTGTGGTGGCCGTCTTCCTCGAGCGCGCGGCGGATCGCGCCGATGCGCCCGTCCATCATGTCGGAAGGGCCGAGAATATCGGCCCCCGCCTCGGCCTGCGCCAGCGCCATGCGCGCCAGCGCTTCCACCGTTTCGTCGTTGACGATCTCGCCGCCGCGCACGATGCCATCGTGGCCGTTGGCGTTGTAGGGGTCGAGCGCCACATCGGTCATCACCGCGATCTCGGGCACGGCGTCCTTGATCGCCTTCGTTGCCCGGTTCGACAGGTTGTCCCGGTCCCAGGCGTTTTCGCAGGCGTCCGTCTTCAGCGCCGGATCGACGTAGGGAAACAGGCAGATCGCCGGGATGCCGAGATCGCGTGCCTCGCGGGCGGCGGCCACGACCCGGTCGATCGTCAGCCGCGACACGCCGGGCATCGAGGGCACCGGGTGCGCGTCATTTTCGCCCTCCATCACGAAGACCGGCCAGATCAGGTCGGTCACGCTGAGGCTGGTTTCGCGCACGAGGCCGCGCAGCGCCTCCGAGCGGCGGTTGCGGCGCAACCGGGTGGCGGGAAAGGGGGCGAGGCTGCGGGTCATCTGGTCTCCTCCGGGGTCACGCTTCCATCTGCCACGCCCGGCGCCTGCGCTCAAGGGCTGGTGCTACCGCAGATGGGGCGCTATGAGGGGGCAAACCCAAGGCAGCAGGCAGGCGGCAAGTGGACTGGTATTCGGCGGTCTTCGAACTCATCGACATGCGGAGCTTCTCCAATCTGTGGTATTGGATTGCGCTCGCGGTGGTCTGGTCGACCACCTCGCACTGGGTGCTCGGCGTGCCCTATGACATGATCCAGCGCGCCGCGCGCCATGGCGGCGAGGCCGAGCGCGACCTCGAAGACATGGTGCGGATCAACTGCAACCGGCTGCTCTACATCGCCGGCGTCTCCGGGCTCTGGCTGCTCGGACTGGTCTCGGGCCTCGTCACCTCGCTCGCCATCCTCGGCTTCTGGTACGGGATCGAATTCGCCCAGGCGGTGTTTCTCCTCGCCGCGCCGATGACCATCGTCGGCGCGCTGTCGCTCAATGCTGCCGCCACGATCCGCGAGCAGGGGCTGCATGGCGAGGCGCTGCGCAAGCGCATGCATCGGCACCGGGTGCATACCCAGATCGTCGGCATGATCACCATCTTCATCACCGCCTTGTGGGGCATGTATCAGAACATGTCGATCGGCGCGCTCGGGGGCTAGGGGCGCAGCCGGCAGCGGGCGGCGACACCGGCGCGGATAGCGCCGGCCGTCGAGCCGATGCGCGTGGGCGGGCAGGGCCCGCGCCCCGGCAGCATGGCATCCAGATGGCGCCCCGCGTGCGGCGCAGGGCGGGAGGCAGGACACAATGCCCTGCCTGCCTGTCCGGCCAGCTCGGCCCGCTTACTGGTTGCTGCGCTCGGTCTCGATCGCGCGCCACTTGGCGACGTTGCGATTGTGCTCTTCAAGCGTTGCGGCAAAGGCGTGACCGCCGCTGCCGTCGGCTACGAAGAAGATGTAGTCGGTGTTGGCGGGGTGGACGGCGGCTTCGATCGACTCGAGGCCGGGGTTGGCGATCGGGGTGGGCGGCAGCCCGGTGATCACGTAGGTGTTGTAGGGGGTCTCGGAGCGCAGTTCCGACTGGCGCAGCCCGCGGCCGAGCGACCCCTGGCCCTTGGTGATGCCATAGATCACCGTCGGGTCGGTTTGCAGCCGCATGCCACGGCGCAGCCGGTTGATGAAGACGCTCGCCACCGTCCGGCGCTCCTCGGCGACCCCGGTTTCCTTCTCGATGATCGAAGCCATGATCAGCGCTTCCTGCGGCGTGGCATAGGGCAGATCGTCATCGCGGTTGGCCCAGGCCTCGGCGAGCCGCGTTTCCTGCTTGCTGCGCATCCGCTCGATGACATCGGCGCGGTCGTCGCCCGGGCGCACCTCGTAGCTGTCGGGGGCCAGCAGGCCCTCGGGCGGCAGCGTGTCGACGGTGCCGGCAAGGAAGTCGGCCCCCTTTAGCGCCTCGACGATCTGCCAGCTGGTGGCGCCTTCGGCCACGGCGATCCGGTAGCGGGTATCGATCTGGTCGCGCAGCCGCAGGTAGTCGGCCGGGATCTCGGCCGCGTCGGGGGCAAACTCGGCACGGGTGATGAAGCGTTGGGTGGCGGGATCGAGCTCGCGCACCTGGACCTCGCTCGCCGTGACGCCGATGCGATAGACGATCTCGGTGCCGCAGGTCGAGGCGCCGCCACGGGTGATGATGTCGACGATGTCGCGCATCGAGGCGTTTTCCGGGACGAGAAAGCTGCCGGCCTTGAGCGACTGGGCCTTGCCGGAATAGTCCGCGCCCATCCGGAACAGCGCCGCCGACGAGATCGCGCCGTCGCTGGCGAGATCCTGCGAGACCCGGTTGAAATTCGAGCCCGGTTCGACCCGCAGGCAGATCGCCACTTCGAGCGGCCCCGGCTGGGAATATTGCCGCTGGCCCCAGGCGACGAGCCCGCCGACCACGACGAGCAACAGCACCAGCAGAGACAGGGCCGTGGAGGCGATGTTGCGCCACATCAGCCGGTGACCTTGCCGATCACGAGCGAGGCATTGGTGCCGCCGAATCCGAAGGAATTCGACAGCGCCACGTTGATCTCGCGCTCTTCCTTGGCGCCCGCCGCAAGCGAGAGCCGTGTCTCCACGGCCGGGGTGTCGAGATTGATGGTCGGCGGCGCCACCTGGTCGCGGATCGCCAGGACCGAGAAGATCGCTTCGACCGCGCCGGCGGCGCCGAGCAGGTGGCCGATCGAGGATTTCGTCGACGACATCGTCGCCTTGGCGGCGTGATCGCCGAGCAGGCGCTCGACGGCGGCGAGTTCGATGACGTCCGCCATCGTCGAGGTGCCGTGGGCGTTGATGTAATCCACCGCCGAGGGCTCGAGCCCGGCGTGGCCAAGCGCCGCCCGCATGGCGCGTTCGCCGCCCTCACCATCGGGCGAGGGGGCGGTGATATGGTAGGCATCGCCCGACAGGCCATAGCCAAGGATCTCGGCATAGATCCGGGCGCCGCGCGCGATGGCGTGCTCATATTCCTCGACCACGACGATGCCGGCGCCTTCGCCCATCACGAAGCCGTCGCGGTCTTCGTCGAAGGGGCGCGAGGCGGTTTCGGGCGCGTCGCCGCGCTTGGTCGAGAGCGCGCGCGCGGCATTGAAGCCGGCGATGCCGATTTCGCTGATCGCGGCCTCGGCGCCACCGGCCACCATCACGTCGGCGTCGCCGTAGGCGATCAGCCGGGCGGCGTCGCCGATCGCGTGCGCGCCGGTCGAGCAGGCGGTGACAACGGCGTGGTTGGGCCCCTTGAACCCGTAGCGGATCGACACCTGGCCGGAGGCGAGGTTGATCAGCGATCCGGGGATGAAGAAGGGCGAAACCCGCCGCGGCCCCTTTTCCTTGATCAGCAGCGCGGTTTCCGAGATGGCATTGAGGCCGCCGATGCCCGAGCCGATCATCACCCCGGTGCGCAGGCGGCTTGCCTCGTCGTCCGGGGTCCAGCCCGCATCGTGCACGGCCTGGTCGGCCGCGGCGATGGCGTAGAGGATGAAATCGTCAACCTTGCGGCGATCCTTGGGCTCCATCCAGTCGTCGGGGTTGAACGTGCCGTTGCTGCCATCCCCCCAGATCACCTCGGCCGCATAGGTCGTGGTCACACGCGAGGCATCGAACTTGGTGATCGTGCGCGAGGCGGATTCACCGGCCAGGATGCGCGCCCAGGTTTCCTCGACGCTGCTGGCAAGCGGCGACACCATACCAAGGCCGGTAACAACCACGCGACGCTTCATGAACGAGCCCCTTCCATCCAAGCCCATGTTTCAACGCGCGATTGATAGCCCGCCGCGGGGAGGAGGGGCAAGGGCCAAACTGCGCCCGTGGCGTCGGCCCGGGCCGGACGCAGGCGGTCGCGCGGCTTTCCCTGCGGGCAAAAGAGGGGTAGGGAGAGGCCATGGTCAAGCTTGTCATTTTCTCCGATCCGATCTGCCCGTGGTGCTACATCGGCAAGGCGCGGCTGGACCGCGCGCTCGAAGCGCGCCCCGAGCACCCGTTCGAGGTGGAATGGCACCCGTTCATGCTGAACCCCGACATGCCGGCGGAGGGGATGGACCGGCGGGACTATCTCGAGGCGAAATTCGGCGGCCAGAAAGGGGCGGTCGAGGCCTATCTGCCGGTGGTCGAGGAGGCCCGCAAGGCGGGACTTGCGCTGAACCTCGATCGCATCCGGCGCACCCCCAACACCCTCGATGCGCAGCGGCTGATCCACTGGGCGCATCTCGAGCGGTGCCAGACGCCGGTGGTGTCGGCGCTGTTCCGGGCCTATTTCGTTGACGGCCGCGACATCGGAGATCGGGCGGTTCTGGCAGATCTAGCGGCCGGGGCCGGGATGGACCGCGACATGGTCGCGCGGCTGCTGGCGACGGACGCCGATGCCGACGATATCCGCGCCCGCGACGCCGATGCGCGCCGCAAGGGCGTGCGCGCCGTGCCGACATTCGTCATCGCCGGGCGCCACGTGGTGCCCGGTGCGCAGCCCACCGAGCTCTGGCTCGACGTGATCGACGAACTCGCGGGTGAGGGCAAGAGCGCGGGCGACACGGCGCCGGCAGACGGCCCCAGCTGCTGAGCCACATCTCCCGGCGCGGACGAAATCCGCTGCGGATTTCGCCACGAAAACCGGCCCGTTTCAGCCCTTGCGCTTCACCGTGCCCGCCTTCTCGGCCAGATCGCGCGCGATGGCGAAGGCGCCCTTGATCTTGTCGCTGTCCTTGGCCCAGTCGCGGCGGATGACGATCTTGTTGTCCTTGACCTTGGCGAGGCCCTTCTGGCCCTGAAGATACTCGACCAGCCCCTGCGGCGAGGCGAACTTGTCGTTGTGGAACTGGATCGTCGCGCCCTTCGGCCCGCCGTCGAGCCGGGCGATCCCGGCCTTCTTGCACATCGCCTTGATCCGCACCACGAGCAGGAGGGTATTGACCTCCTTGGGAAGCTTGCCGAACCGGTCGATCAGTTCAGCGGCGAAGCCTTCAAGCTCGACCTTGGTCGAGAGCCCCGAGAGCCGCCGGTAGAGCCCCAGCCGCACATCGAGATCGGGCACGTAATCGGCCGGGATCAGCACTGGCACCCCGAGGTTGATCTGCGGCGCCCATTGCGCGTCTGCCTCGGTCAACCCCTCCAGCTCGCCGGCGCGGATCTTGGCGATCGCCTCCTCGAGCATCTGCTGGTAAAGCTCGTAGCCCACCTCGCGCATCTGCCCCGACTGCTCTTCGCCGATCAGGTTGCCCGCCCCGCGGATGTCGAGATCCTGGCTCGCCAGCATGAAGCCCGCCCCGAGGCTGTCGAGCGAGGCCAGCACCTTCAGCCGCTTCTCCGCCCCCGGCGTGAGCGGCACCCGCGGCTTGGTGGTGAGATAGGCATAGGCGCGCGTCTTCGAGCGTCCCACCCGGCCGCGGATCTGGTAGAGCTGGGCGAGGCCGAACATGTCGGCGCGCCAGATCACCATGGTATTCGCGGTGGGAATGTCGAGCCCGCTCTCGACGATGGTGGTGGCCAAGAGCACGTCGAACTTGCCGTCGTAGAAGGCGTTCATCCGCCGGTCGAGCTCGCCGCTGGCCATCTGCCCGTGTGCCACGACGTAGCTCACCTCCGGCACATGGCTGCGCAAGAAGTCCTCGATCTCGGGCAGATCCTTGATCCGCGGCACCACGAAAAAGCTCTGCCCGCCCCGGTAATGCTCGCGCAACAGCGCCTCGCGGATCGTGACGCTGTCGAACTCGCTCACATAGGTGCGGATCGACAGCCGGTCGACGGGCGGGGTGCCGATGATCGACAGATCGCGCACCCCCGAGAGGCTCATCTGCAAGGTGCGCGGGATCGGCGTGGCGGTCAGCGTCAGCACATGCACGTCCGAGCGCATCTCCTTGAGCCGCTCCTTGTGCGCCACGCCGAAGCGCTGCTCCTCGTCGATCACCAGAAGCCCGAGGCTCTGGAACCGCACCGACTTGGCCAGAAGCGCATGGGTGCCCACGACGATGTCCATCGTGCCATCGGCAATGCCCTTGCGGGTGCGCTCGGCCTCCTTCTGCCCGACGAAGCGGCTGAGCTGGCCCACCGTGATCGGAAAGCCCCGGAAGCGCTCGGCAAAGCTCTTGTAGTGCTGACGCGCAAGCAGGGTAGTGGGCGCGATCACCGCCACCTGCATCCCCGCCATCGCCGCCACGAAGGCCGCGCGCATCGCCACCTCCGTCTTGCCGAAGCCCACGTCGCCGCAGATGAGCCGGTCCATCGGCTGACCGGACGCGATATCCTCGATCACCTCCGAGATCGCCGCCAGCTGGTCCTCGGTCTCCTGGTAGGGGAACCGGGCGGAAAACTCCTCCCAGACGTGATGCGGCGCTTCCAGCACCGGCGCGCGCCGCAACGCCCGCTCCGCGGCCAAACGGATGAGCTTGTCGGCCACCTCCTTGATCCGCGCCTTGAGCTTGGCCTTCTTGGCCTGCCACGCCCCGCCGCCGAGCTTGTCGAGCAGCCCTTCCTCGTGACCGAACTTGGAGAGCAGCTCGATGTTCTCCACCGGCAGATAGAGCCGGTCGCCCCCGGCATATTCCAGCGCGAGGCATTCATGCGGCGCACCGGCGGCGGTGATCGTCTCAAGCCCGGTGTAGCGCCCGACCCCGTGGTCGACATGCACGACGAGGTCGCCGGGGCTGAGCGCATTGGTCTCGGTGAGGAAATTCTCCGCCCGGCGCCGCCTCTTCGGCGCGCGGATCAGCCGGTCGCCCAGCACATCCTGCTCGGAGATGACGGTCAGCCCCTTGCCCTCGAAGCCATGCTCCAGCGGCCAGACCGCGAGGTAGACGCCGCCGTGGCCTTCGGGCACGTCGCGGAAATCGGCAATCTCGGCGGTGGCGGTCAGCCCCTCGTCGGCAATCAGCCCCTTCAATCGCTCCCGCGCGCCCTCCGAATAGGAGGCCACGACCACCGCGCCATCGTCGCGCTTTGCCCGAACATGATCGGCGAGAGCGCTGAACAGGTTGATCTTTTCCTGCTGCCGCTCGGGGGCGAAATTGCGCCCGATCCGCCCCCCGCCATCGAGCACACCCGGGCCGGTGGGTTGCGGCAGTTGCGCAAACTCGATCACCCGCGCCCCCGCCGTGGCCTCGGCCCAGCCGGCCTCGTCGAGGTAAAGCGCGCCCGGCGGGCACGGCTTGTAGACGGTATCCATCCGCGCCTTGGCCTGCATCGCCTCGCGCCGCGCATCATACTGGTCGGCGATCCCCTCCCAACGCGCGATCCGGGCGGGGGTGAACTGGTCATCAAGCATCACGCTGGCGCCGGGCAGGTAGTCAAATAACGTCTCCAGCCGCTCGTGGAAGAACGGCAGCCAGTGCTCGACGCCTTGGTGCTTGCGGCCCGCGCTCACCGCCTCGTAGAGCGGATCGTCCGCCGTGCCGGCACCGAACTCGATGCGGTAATTCTGCCGAAACCGCGTGATCGCGGCCTCGTCGAGGATCACCTCGCTCACCGGCGCCAGTTCCACCACGCTCAGGTTCTCGGTGGTGCGCTGGGTGACGGGATCGAAGCGCCGCGCCCCGTCGAGCACGTCGCCAAAGAGGTCAAGCCGCACCGGGCCGATCTCGCCCGGCGGATAGATGTCGATGATCCCGCCGCGCACGGCAAAATCGCCGGGCTCCATCACCGTGGGCGACTGGCTGAACCCCATCCGCACCAGAAAGGCCTTCAGCGCGTCGATGTCGAGCCGGGAATTGACCCGCGCGGTGAAACTCGCCTCGCGCAGCACCTCGCGGGCGGGCAGGCGCTGGGTCGCCGCGGCCAGCGTGGTGAGCAAGACGAAGCGCTTCGTCGGCATCCCCTGAGCCAGCGCGGCGAGCGTCGCCATGCGGGTCGCCGACACATCGGGGTTCGGCGACACCCGGTCATACGGCAGGCAATCCCAGCCCGGCAACGAGATCCGCGTCACGTCCGGCGCGAAGAAATCGAGCGCCGCCGCCATCGCCGCCATCCGCCGTGCATCGCGCGCGACATGCACCACCGGGCCACCGGACTTTTCCAGCTCGCGGGCCAGAAGCCAGGCGTCGTAGCCCTCGGGAGCCCCCGAGAGCGTGATGGGGCGCGGATCGGTCATGGGACTGGTCTG
>JANTFS010000142.1 GCA_024763335.1 Paracoccaceae bacterium
GGCCTGCCGCCGGAGGCCAACGTCCAGTTCATGACGCTGATGGCGACGAAGATGCCCTTCATCGGGCGCGGCTAGCGCGCGCAGGCGTTTCGCCGGCCCGGGACCTGACAGGAAAAACCCCGCCGCGCAAAAGCTGCCCGGCGGGGTCATGTTTTGGCGCCGCGTGAAGTCAACTGCGCAGGACGAATCGGAAGAAGGTCGACGCCCCCCAGCCCGCCGCGATCGCGATGGCGAGCGACATGAGGCCGTAGATCAGCGCCTGTTCATGCGCCAGATTGTACAGCCAGCGTTCGATGCCGACCTTGCTCACCTCGATGTCCGCGGTATGGCTGGCGATGATCTCACCGCCCCGCGCGAGGAAGATCCGGGCCTTGTAGGCACCCTCAGTCAGGTTGGCGGGAAGCTGCACCCGGGTGTCGAACAGGGTGTTGTCGGTGACGTGCACCGCGCCCTCGTTCATCGCGTAGAGCCCGGCATCTTCGCGAATCCGGATCACCGCCTTCGCGAAGTTTTCCGGGTCATCCACCTGTTCCGACTGGAAGATGCGGATCGATTCCGGGATCGAGATGTGCATGGCGCCGTCGACGTCCTGGTTGATCACCTCGTTGAACGGCCCCGAGGTCGCGATCGCATAGAACGAGGGCGCGCGCTGCACCTCGACGGAATCGGTGTTGACCCAGATGCCCATGCGCCGTTCCTTGCGCCGCACCGTGATCTCGTGCGACGGGCCCTCGACCACGATGACGACCCCAAGATCACCCTCCGGTGCCGGGGCATCACGCTTCACCGCGCCGAAAATCAGGATCTCGGAGCCAACGAAGGTGGCGGTGATCTGCACGGCGTTCTGGCTGAGGCCTGCAACGATATCTTCCGCCTGCGCCTGAATCGGCAGGGCGAAGGTGAACAGGGCGGCAAGCAGTTGGAAAAGTCGGTTCATCTCAGTGCCCCCCCGCGCCGATCGAATACAGCTCGGACGGCATGATCAACAGGTCCAGCCCCAGCTTGATACAGACCGCCAGAACCATCATGGCGAGCAGAACGCGCAGCTGTTCGGCCTTCATCTTCACCCCGATCCGGGTGCCGATCTGCGCACCGATCACGCCGCCGATCAGCAAAAGCACAGCCAGCGCAACGTCGACGGTGTAGTTCGTCGTCGCGTGCATCATCGTGGTGAAGGCGGTGGTGAGGATGATCTGGAACAGCGAGGTTCCGACGACGACCTTCGTCGGCATCCCGAGGATGTAGATCATCGCCGGCACCATGATGAAGCCGCCTCCCACGCCCATGATCGCGGCGAGGATGCCCACGAGCACCCCCACCATCAGCGGCGGGATCGCCGAGATGTAGAGGCCCGACGCGCGGAATTTCATCTTGATCGGCAGGTTGTGCACCCAGTTGTGACGGCGCCGCGTCGGCACGGTCTGGCCGCCCCGCGTTTTCATCAGCGCGCGGACGCTCTCGATGAACATCAACCCGCCGACGATGCCGAGGAAAATCACGTAGGAAAGCTTCACCAGCAGATCGACCTGGCCCAGCGCCTTGAGGTAGTTGAACAGCTGGATGCCGAGGAAGGCCCCGATCAGGCCGCCTACCTGCAACACCAGCCCCATCTTGATGTCGACAGTCTTTCGCCTGAGATGCGCGAGAACTCCGGAGAAGGACGAGGCGACAATCTGGTTCGCCTCCGTCGCCACCGCCACAGCGGGCGGGATACCGATGAAGAACAGCATCGGCGTGAGGAGAAATCCGCCGCCGACCCCGAACATGCCGGACAGGACGCCGACGAGGCCACCCAATCCAAGCAGCAGGAGGGCGTTGACCGAAACTTCAGCGATGGGAAGGTAGATTTGCATGGCCGTCTATTGGTGCAATTATTCGAATGTGTCTAGGGGCATGATTGGACTTTGTGCAAAGATATCGCCCGATCGACGCATTTTCTTGCGGCAAATGTCATGTCACTTCCCCCGTGTGGCCACGACCGAATAGAGCTCATGCGGCTCGATCGCAAGCTCAATGGCGATTTTCAGGCTGACCAGCAACACCATCGCCGCGAGCAACAGGCGCATGGTATCGGCATTGAGCTTGGCGCCCAGACGGGTGCCGATCTGAGCCCCGACGACGCCGCCGATCAGCAGGTAGAAGGCGAGCACGAAATCGACCGTGTAGTTGGTGGTGGCCTGCATCATCGTCGTGAAGGCGGCGAGGATCGTGACCTGAAACAACGAGGTGCCGATCACCGTCTTCGTCGGCATGTTCAGCAGGTAAATCATCGCCGGCACCATGATGAAGCCGCCGCCAACGCCCATGATCGCCGACATCACGCCGACGAGAACCCCGATGCCGATCGGCGGGATGACCGAGATATAGAGGCCTGACGTGCGAAACCGCATGCGAAACGGCAGGCCGTGGATCCAGCTGTGATGCTTGCGATTGAGCTTGACCTGCCCGCCGGATTTGCGCCGGCGCAGCGCGGTGACAGCCTCGATCATCATCAGCCCGCCGATCGTGCCGAGAAGCCCGACGTAGCTGAGCTTGATTACCAGGTCGATCTGCCCGAGGCTGGTGAGCCAGTGAAATAGTTGCACCCCGAAAAATGATCCCACCAG
Source organism: Paracoccaceae bacterium (assembly GCA_024763335.1). GTDB lineage: Bacteria > Pseudomonadota > Alphaproteobacteria > Rhodobacterales > Rhodobacteraceae > Sinisalibacter. The sequence continues at coordinate 2,607 of JANTFS010000142.1, forward strand.
GCCGCCGACGAGCAAGGCCGTCCCCATGGGGACATCGACCGTCTTGCGGCGGAAATGGGCGAGCACCCCGGAGAAGGAAGAGCCGACGATCAGGTTGCCTTGGGTGCCGACCGCAATCGCCGCCGGGATGCCGATCATGAACAGCAAAGGCGTCAGGATGAAGCCGCCGCCGACACCGAAGAGGCCCGAAAGAATCCCGACGGTAAGGCCAAGCCCGAGCAGCACCGTGACGGAAGCGGAGATTTCACCGATGGGGAGATAGGTGTGCATGGGCGTGATTGCCTCAACCTGCGGGTTGTGTCGGGGGGCCATGGACGGCCCGGGTGAAGGGATGCAGCCGACTCATCGTCGGTTTTCGAAGTTTCCCGGCAATTTCAAAACCTTCATGACTTCGGCGCGAAGGGCCGCTGGTGGATCTCCGGCCAGTCACGGCTGAAGGTAAGGCACTGGGCAATTGGGTCGCGCGTTTCCGGACACCGGCGATGGATCAAGAACCGACTCACCGCAGCGATTGGCGAGCACGCCTAGAACCTTTTTCAAGGTAACAAAAGAGGGTGGGGTGCGACAAACCGGAGCAGATGCCGCCCGCCAAGCTCACGACTTCGCGAGGTGCAGGGGGTCGTCGCCGGCCAGCGGCTTGCGCATCAGGAGCGCATCGACCGCCCCGGTGGGCCGGGCATAGTAGCCCCGGCGTCGGCCAACCTCGTCCCAACCCGTGTGGCGGTAGAGGGCCTGCGCAGCGGTGTTGTCGGCCGCGACTTCGAGGAAGGCCCGGTTGGCGCCGCGCCGGGTGGCCTGACTATCGAACAAATGTAGCAACTCGCGCCCCGTGCCGCGCCGGCGTTTGCCGGGATCAACCGCGATCGTGAGAAGTTCGGCCTCATCGACCACCACCCGGCCAAGCGCCAACCCACCGGGAACAAAGACTGCGAAACCGCCGGGGGCACGGCACAGGGCGGCGATGTCCGCGCCCGACCACGGGCTTGCGCCGGGAAAGGCCCGGGCGTGCAGCTTGGCCATGTCGTCGAACGTCACGGCAGGATCACCGGCGCGGGGTCTTTCGGCGGCAGCGCGTCGGCACTGCGGAGGTAGAGTGGCGCCGGCCGGGGGAGAGGGGCCCCGGCTGCGAGGCGCTCCGCGGCAATGCGGGCCATCGCCGGGGGCAGGCTGGCCGGATCGGCCTGCGGGGCGCGGGGCAGATCGGGGCGCAGTGTTGCCGGGTCGGAGATCAGCTCGGCGGCACCGGGACCTTCGGGTGTGAACACCTGGGCATAGACCATGCCCCGGCGCGCGTCGGCGATACTGACGCAGGGCCGGGAAACGCCCTCGGCCTGCGCCTCGAGGGTCGAAACCCCGATCGCGGGCTTGCCAAGCCCGAGGGCAAGGCCGCGCGCGGCCGCCACCGCGATCCGAATCCCGGTGAAGTTGCCGGGGCCGACACCGACGGCCAGCGCATCGAGATCGCCCCATGTGCAGCCGGCGCGCGCGAGCACCTCTTGAAGCAATGGCATCAGCCGCTCGGCCTGGCCCCGCGCCATGGGCTCGATTTCGGCAACCCGGATTTCGCCACCCGCAAGCAAAGCGGCCGCGCAATGCGCGGCCGAGGTGTCGAATGCAAGGATCGTCGGGTCCGCCATGTTACAAGGTAACGGCGCGAACCTCGGTCACTTCCGGCAGGTAGTGCTTGAGCAGGTTCTCGATGCCCATCTTCAGCGTCAGCGTCGACGACGGGCAGCCCGCGCAGGCGCCCTGCATGTGCAGATAGACCACGCCGCGCTCATAGCCGTGGAAGGTGATGTCGCCGCCATCCTGGGCCACCGCCGGGCGCACCCGCGTGTCGAGCAGTTCCTTGATCTGCGTGACCAGTTCGGACTCCTCGCCGTCCTGAACGGCGTGGCCCCCGGCACCGGCACCCTCGACCGCGGGCTCACCCGATTGATAGTGCTCCATGATCGCGCCCAGCAAAGCGGGCTTGATGTGATCCCACGCGACGGCGTCGGATTTGGTGACGGTCACGAAATCGGTGCCGAAAAACACACCGGTCACCCCGTTGACGTCAAACAAACGCAGGGCGAGCGGAGATTTTGCCGCTGCGGCCGCATTCGGGAAATCGGCCGTGCCGGCTTCGAGCACGGCTTGCCCCGGGAGGAATTTCAGGGTCGCCGGGTTCGGCGTGGATTCGGTCTGGATGAACATTTCGCGCACCTTTTCTGTCAGGTACTCATATGCGGATCAGCCTCCCGCATGTCAAGCAAGCCGCGTCAGATCGATGGATGGCGGCTGCGGCGGATATCGGCGCCGCGGAGCTGCGATCAGGTGATGCTCTCGAGCCGTTCCTTCGACATTTCACCCGGAACGATCGTCATCGGCACCGGCAGAGAGGCCGATTGCCGCATGAGCTGGGTAATGATCGGCCCCGGGCCGCCGCGCCCGGACGCCGCGCCGAGCACGAGCACGCCGATGTCCTTCGATTCGTTCACCCGCTTGAGGATCTCTTCAACGACGTTGCCCTCGCGGATCACCAGCCGCGGATCAATCCCATGCTTGTCGCGCATCCACTTTGCGAAGACCTCATAATGCGCATGGATGCGTTCTTTCGCCTCCTCGCGCATCAGCGACCCCACGCCGATCCAATGGTTGAATTCCTCGGGCGGAATCACCGCGAGGATCTCGACATCGCCCTCCGTATGTTCGGCGCGCATCGCGGCGAATCGCATGGCGTTGAGGCATTCTTTGCTGTCGTCGAGGACGACAAGAAACTTGCGCATTCGAATTTCTCCCTAGGCGTTGTGCTCAACATGACGGAGGGCACGGGCGGGATCAAGCGCCCTTCTCTGCGTCAGAATGTGCCCAGTCCCAATAGAGCTCGCGTGTCCGGCGTGTCATCGGGCCGATCTGGTAATGGGTGCCGTCGAACTCGGTAACCGGCGTGACCTTGTGCATGTTGCCCGACAGGAAAACCTCGTCGGCATCGCGGAAGTCATCGAAGGTCAGGACGGTTTCATGCACCGTGACCCCATCGCTGCGCAGGTTGGTCATGTGCCGCGCGCGGGTGATTCCGGCGAGGAAGGTGCCGTTGGCGATGGGCGTGAACACTTCCCCGTCCTTGACCATGAACACGTTGGCGCTGGCGCTTTCGGCGACATTGCCCAGCGCATCGGCCACCAGTGCGTTGCCATAGCCCTTGGAGCGGGCCTCGGCCAGCATCCGCGCGTTGTTGGGGTAGAGACAGCCCGCTTTGGCGTTGACCACGGCATCTTCCATAACCGGGCGGCGAAAGCGGGTGGTGGTGAGGGTGGTGGCGGCCTCCGGCGCGGCCATGGGGATCTCTTCGAGGCTGACGGCAAAGCCTGTCGCGCCGGGCTTGGGCAGGATGCCGAGATCGCCGCCCTCGATCGCCCAGTACATCGGCCGGATATAGACCGCGACGTCGTCCGGATACATCCGCAACCCCTCCCAGACGATCTTGAACATCTCGTCGGTGGTGACGCTGGGGGTGATCATCAGCGCCTCGGCCGAACGGTTCACGCGGGCGAGGTGAGCGTAGAGATCGGGTGCGATGCCTTCGAAATAGCGCGCGCCGTCAAACACCGTGGTGCCGAGCCAGCTGCCGTGGTCGGCGGCACGCATCACCATCACGTCACCGTCATGCCAGTGCCCCTCGAACCATGTGCGCAAGTTTTTTCCCGTCGCCATGCCAACCTCCCGCGTTGCGGGGCGAGACTAGGGGCGGTGCGCGGGAAGGTCCAGCCGTCAAAACAGGGCGCGCCCCCGGCGGGAAAGGACCGGGGGCGCGGGCGCGTGGCACATGGGTAGGGACGACGCGCAGTCTTGGCCCCGGGGAAGGAAGGTCGGGCCAATGCCCGCATCCTGACGCCGGTTTGATTCGATTTTATGTCACCGCGGCAATGTGTCGGGCCATGTTCCGACCGTCTTGCCATGGTTTGGCGGCAAGTCGGGAAATACGGCCGTGCTCTTTTTCCCCGTCGCCGCCGCCGTCAGGCCCCATATCTCAGCGGCGGGAGCGGACAAACCCCATGATCTCGAAGGTGCGCTCGAGGATCGGTTCGGCGATGGCCTCGGCCTTTTCCGCACCGCGGGCGAGAAGAAGATCAATCTCGGCGGGGTCATCCATGTAGCGGCGCATTTCGCGGCTGATCGGGGCGAGCCGGGCGACGGCGACATCGGCGAGCGCGGGCTTGAACCGGCCCCAGCCGGCGCCGGCATATTCCGCGATCACCGCCTCGGGTGTGGTGTCGGCGAGGCCTGCGTAGATATCGACGAGGTTGCGCGCCTCGGGCCGGTCCTTGAGCCCGTCGAGCGTATCGGGCAGCGGCTCGGGATCGGTGCGCGCCTTCTTGAACTTCTTGGCGATCGTGTCGGCGTCATCGAGCATGTTGATCCGCTCCATGTCGCTTTCGCCCGATTTCGACATCTTCTTCGAGCCGTCGCGCAGGTTCATCACCCGCATCGCCGGGCCCTCGATCACCGGCTCGGTGATGGGGAAAAAATCGACGCCGTAGTCGTGGTTGAACTTCGCCGCGATGTCGCGGGTGAGCTCGACGTGCTGCTTCTGGTCTTCGCCCACCGGCACATGGGTGGCGTGGTAGAGCAGGATGTCGGCCGCCATCAGCGAAGGGTAGGCATAGAGCCCGAGAGAGACCTTCTCGGTGTTCTTGCCGGCCTTGTCCTTGAACTGGGTCATCCGGTTCATCCAGCCAACCCGCGCCACGCAGTTGAACAGCCAGCCAAGCTCGGCGTGGCCGGGCACCTGGCTCTGGTTGAACAGCACCGACTTTTCCGGATCGATCCCCGACGCCAGCAATGCGGCGGCGACTTCATGGGTGGAACGGCGCAGGTCGTCCGGTTCCTGCCAGACGGTGACCGCATGCAGATCGACGACGCAGTAGATCGTTTCGAAGTCGGGCCCCTGCATCTCGACCCACCGCTTGATCGCGCCAAGATAATTGCCGAGGGTCAGACCGCCCGAAGGCTTGATCCCGGAAAAGACGCGCGGGGTGAAGGCGGTGCCGGACATGGGCGAACTCCGTCTGGATTTCTCTGCCCGGCTCGCTTACCCATGCGGGGGCCAAGCGTCAAGGAAGCCCAGATGAAGCCTGTCTTTCAGCCACCCGACGAACCGGAGCATTTTCGCCCGCGTGGAGAGCACGATCCCAACGCCTCGCCGGTCAATCCGCTGCCGGTGAGCGTGATCGTTTTGGCGCTCGCGATCTTCGGAATCGAGGTCGTTCTGACGGCGGGGGGCGCGGGGATCATCGGCGGGGCAGGCGGCCCCGGTTGGCGTCTCGAAGCAATCGAGCGCTTCGGGTTCTATGAACCGCTGTGGAACTGGATGATCGAAAACCGGGTGATCCGGTGGGACTTCATGATGCGGTTTGTGACCTATCCGTTCATTCACGGCACCTTCACCCACGCGGTGTTCGTGCTCGTGTTCTTGCTCACCATGGGCAAACTCGTGGGCGAGGTTCTGGCCGATTGGGCGGTGGCGCTGGTGTTCTTCGGTGCGTCGATTGCCGGGGCAATTGCCTACGGCATGGTCTGGGATACCCGGGTGATGCTGTTTGGCGGCTATCCCGGCGCCTATGGGCTTGTCGGTGCCTTCA
>JANTFS010000143.1 GCA_024763335.1 Paracoccaceae bacterium
CCGGCGGTCATGTGATCTGGGTGGCGATCGCTGACGTGGCGCACTACGTCACCCCGGGCTCGGCGCTCGACCGCGAGGCCCGAAAGCGGGGCAATTCCACCTATTTCCCCGACCGTGTCGTGCCGATGCTGCCCGACCGGTTGTCGGGCGATCTGTGTTCGCTGCATGAAGGCGTGCCACGGGCGGTGCTGGCCGCGCGGATCGTCATCGATGCCCACGGCGAGAAGCGGTCGCACAGCTTCATCCGGGGCCTGATGAAATCCCGCGCATCGCTCAATTACCGCGAGGTTCAGGCCGCGCGCGATGGCGATGTGAACGAAAAATGCGCGCCGCTGATGGATGAGGTGATCAACCCGCTCTATGACGCCTACGACGCGCTGAAACAGGCGCGCTCGAAACGCCAGCCACTGGAGCTCGACCTGCCGGAGCGCAAGATCGTGCTCTCGGATGACGGCAAGGTGCAGAGCGTGCAGTTCGTCGAGCGTCTGGACGCGCACCGACTGATCGAGGATTTCATGATCCTCGCCAACGTGGCCGCGGCGGAAGAGCTCAACCGGCTGGGCCGCCCGCTGCTGTATCGTGTCCACGAGGAGCCGAGCCCGGAGAAGCTGGAGGCGTTGCGCGAGGTGGCGCAGGCGTCGGGCTTCACGCTCGCCAAGGGGCAGGTGCTCAAGACCCGTCACCTCAACCAGCTGCTGGCGCAGGCCGAGGGCAGCGAGTTCGACGAACTGATCAATATCTCGACGCTGCGCTCGATGACGCAGGCCTATTACAGCCCCGAGAATTTTGCCCACTTCGGCCTTGCGTTGAAGAACTACGCCCATTTCACCTCGCCCATCCGCCGCTATTCCGACCTCATCGTGCATCGCGCCCTGATCACTGGGCACGGATGGGGAGACGACGGATTGAGCGCGGAGGATATCGACCAGTTGGAAGCCACGGCCGAGCATATTTCCGAGACCGAGCGGCGCTCGATGGCGGCTGAGCGCGACACGACAGACCGCTACCTCGCCGCCTATCTGGCCGAGCGGGTCGGCACCGAGTTCACCGGGCGCATCTCCGGCATCCAGCGGTTCGGGGCATTCGTGAAACTCGACGAGACCGGCGCCGACGGGCTTGTGCCGGTGTCGACCATCGGCAATGAATATTACCGATACGATGCGCAGGCCCAGACCCTGACCGGCGAACGCAGTGGTCTGGAACTGTCGGTCGGCCTGCCCGTGCTCGTGCGCCTCGCCGAGGCGGTGCCGGTGACAGGCGGGTTGATGCTTGAATTGATCGAGGTCGATGGTGTGGCCGTGTCGGCAAAGGGGAGCGCCGGGCGTGGCGCCGGCCCGGCCAAGCGCAAACGCGGGCGCGCGCGCCGGAAATCGGACGCGGTTGACAAGAAAGTGCGCCGACGGCGGAAATAGGGGATGGACGGAAGGTTTGCTTTGAAGGCCGCAGTGTGAAGGAGTGGCGTGTCAGTGACATCGGATCTTGAGCAGGATGCCTTTCTGGCCTGGGTTGACCGGGTTCTCATTCCGCGCCTGCTCGATCGGCAGGTGCGATCGCGGGTGATCGACATCGCCTTGGCCGGGGTGAGCTACCGGCCCGATGTGCTCGAGCGTCAAGCCAGCCAGAAGGAGTTTGTCTTCCCCATCTGGGACTATCTCGAGATTGCCGTCTCGGAAGAGCGTGTCCGTAACGGCCGGCAGGAATTGCGCCGTCACCGGGCGCTTCTCAACCGCATCGAGGCGGCGTTTGGCGTCGAGCCCGAGGTTGTGGCCGCAATCTGGGGGCTCGAGACCGGCTATGGCGTGGTGAAGGGAAATATCCCGGTGTTCTCGGCCTTGGCGACGCTGGCCTATCGCGGGCGCCGGGCGGCGTTTTTCGAAGACGAGCTGGTCTCGGCCCTGAGGATCATCCAGACCAAGGGCTGCGCGCCCAGCGCGCTGGTGGGATCCTGGGCCGGGGCGATCGGACACGGCCAGTTCATGCCCTCCTCGGTTCTGGAATTCGCGGTCGATTTTGACGGTGACGGGCTTGCCAACATCTGCGGTCCCGACCCAACCGATGCGCTCGCCTCGATTGCGCATTACCTGAAGAAACACGAATGGAAAACCGGGCAGCCATGGGGCCTTGAGGTGCGATTGCCAGAGGGGTTCGACTATACCCTTGCCGGGACAGACCAGACCCGGCCCGCCGTCGAATGGGCCGAGCTGGGTGTGGTCACGGCCAGCGGGGGCGGCCTGCCCGATTATGGGTCCGGCTCAATCCTGCTGCCCGCGGGAGTTCAGGGCTCCGCGTTTCTGGTGCTGCGGAATTTCCATGTCATCACGCGCTACAACAAGTCCGAGGTCTATGCCCTCGCCATCGGCTGCCTGAGCGACAGGCTGGCGGGGGCGAAACCGGTGCCGGGGCGCTGGCCGACGGAAGACCGCCTGCTCACCAACGATGACGTGGCCGAAGTCCAGTATCTGCTGACCAAGGCCGGCTATGACACGCATGGCGTCGATGGCTTGCGTGGGCCCAACACGACGCGGGCCATCCGCGCATTTCAACAGGCCCAAGGTCTGGTGCCCGATGGTTACATGCACGTTGAGCTTCTTGAACGCCTACGCCGGCTGATCGGCCGTGAGGGCGAGAAGATCGTCCGGGGATAGCTCCGACAGGCTGTCGACAACCATTTGCGCCTGCGAAAAGTCCTGATCGTCGGTGTAGACCGAGGGGGTGACAACCACCGGCAGCCCGGCGCCGCGCGCCGACAAGACGCCGTTCAGACTGTCTTCGAAGGCCACGCAAACCTGCGCAGGCAGGCCGAGCCGCTCGAGCGCCAGCCGGAACACGTCGGGCGCGGGTTTCTTCGCCGCCACTTCGTCACCGGCCGCGATCACGTCGAAGATGTCATAGGGCTCGGCCCCCCAGCAACAGCGCGTCAGGGCCTCGACGTTGGGCAGGTTGGTGGTTGTGGCGACCGCCAGCTTCAGACCGTCCGCCCGGGCGCGGTCGATCAATTCAGCCACCCCGGGCCGCAGGTCAAGATCCCCGGCGGCGAGGATGTCGGTATAGATCGCGGTCTTCTCCTTGTGCATCCGCGCGATCTCGTCGTCGGTGAGCCTGCGCGCGCCTTGCGGCAGGTTTTCCTGCCAGGCCCGGATGCGTTCCTTGCCGCCGGTCGTCTTCAGCAGTTCACGGTATTGCGCCTGCGACCACGACCAGTCGAACCCCCAATTCGCAAACACCTGGTTGAACGCGGCGCGGTGCGCTTCCTCGGTTTCGGCCAGCGTGCCGTCGACATCGAATATCAGAGCCTTGAGAGTCACGCCGCCGCCGTCTCCCCGGCGATATCGTCGATGATCGGCCCGAGCTTGTCGAAATGATCGAAGCGGAAGTCATGCGGCAGCCCTTCGACGGCTTGCTTGCGATACCCCTCGGTGTAGATCGCAAAGCGCACCCCGGCGGCGAGCGCCACCTCGGCATCAACTTCGCTGTCGCCCACGTAGAGCCGTTCGCCTTCGCCCAGCCGCTCGAAGGCGAGCAGCAGCGGTGCGGGGTGAGGCTTTTTCTCGGGCAGGGCATCTCCGCCGACGACCGAATCGAAGTATTTCTCAAGCCCGAGGAGATTGAGCATCAACCGGGCGGGTTCCTCGGGCTTGTTGGTGCACACGCCGAGCTTGTGACCCTTCTCCTTGAGATGTTCCAGCAGCTCGGGAACGCCGGGGAAGGGGCGCGATTCGTCGGCCGGGGCCGCGTTGTAGAAATCGCGCACTTCATCGTAAAGGCGGGGGAACTGGCTTTGCGCGATCCCCCGCGCCCGGAGCACACGTTCCACAAGCTTCGGAAGCCCGTTGCCGATGAACGAGGTAATCGTGGCCAGATCGAGCGGCTCCAGCCCTTCGCCTTTCAGCATCTTGTTGGACGCGACCATCAGGTCGGGCGCACTGTCGACAAGGGTTCCGTCGAGATCGAATACAATGTTCATGCCGCATCCTTCCATTTGATCGAGCAGCCCATGGACGCCACCTGTTCCTGTGGTCCCTTGCCCGTTTCGGCCACCTGTTTCATCGCCTCGTAAAGGTCGCGGCGCAGATCGGCGGGGCCGGCCTGCTTGCGCGAGGCGTCGAGGCGGCCCCGGTATTGCAGCTCTCCGGCGGCGTTGTAGCCGAAGAAATCGGGCGTGCAGACGGCATCGAAGTCGCGCGCAACCTGCTGCGTCTCGTCATAGAGATAGGGGAAGGTGAAGCCGTTCTTCTCGGCCATTTCGATCATCTTCTCGGGGCTGTCCTCGGGGTAGGCCTCGACGTCATTGGCGCTGATGGCGACAACGCCGATGCCCAGTTCCTGAAGCGCCTTGGCGTCGCGGACGATCCGGTCGATCACCGCGAGCACATAAGGGCAGTGGTTGCAGATGAACATCACCAGCGTGCCGTTGGGCCCCTTCACGTCATCGAGTGTGATGGTCTTGCCGGTCGCCGGTTCGGGCAGGCTGAAATCCTTGATCGGGGCGCCGAAATCGCAGATCGGGGGAATGGCCGCCATGGTGTGTCTCCTCTCCTGTTCGCTATTGGTTGGGCACGAAGGCAAAGGCGTCGCCCTGCCGTTCAACGCGCCCGATCCCGCCGTTTGGCAGGTGAAATCCGATCATGGTCATCTGTTCCTGCGCAAGCTGGTCGAGCAGGCCCTTGCGGACATTCGCCGCGGCTTCGCGGTCGCTGTCGGCGCCGATCGGCCAGTCGGGATGGGCGAAGGCCACGTGATCGTTGAGGATCGCATCGCCGACGACCATGACGCTGCTGCTGCCGCTGCGCAGTTCGAAGCTCATGTGCCCGGGGGAATGCCCGAAGGTCGCCCGCGCGGCGACGCCCGGCAGGATCTCCTCGCCATCCCCGAAGAACTGCATCTGGTCGCCCATCACGTCGAGCCGGCGCTTGGCGCCCACGGCCATCGGCACGCGGTCTTCGGCAATGCTGTTCACGGTGTCGGGGTCGGCCCAGTAATCGAACTCGGCCTGACCCATCATGTGTTTCGCATTGTAGAAGAAAGGATCGTCAAAATCATCGAGCACGCCCCAAAGATGGTCGGCGTGCCCATGGGTGAAAACCACGTGGGTCACATCGCCCGGATCGACGCCCAGCGCATCCAGCGCGTCGGGCAGTGCGCCCGCGGTGTCGAGAAAGCCGGTGCCGGAGCCGGCATCGAAGAGGATCACCCGGCCCTCGTGGCGCACCAGCGTGACGTTGCATTCGGGGGTGAGCGCGGCACCACGGTCGATGCCCCGCGTGGCGAGGTAGGCGGCAAGCGCGTCCTGCGGCATCGGGGCAAACATGAAATCGGCCGGCTGTGTGAGATAGCCATCGCTGAGCGTGGTGATGACCATGTCGCCCAGTGAAATGTCGGTCGCTGCCCAGCCGGCGCGGATGCCAAGGGCGCCGAGGGCGGCCGATGCGCCGGCCGACCCAAGAAGTGTTCTGCGGGTTATGTTCATGCTGTGTCCTCCCTGTTTCGCGATTTCACAGCTTACCCCGACCCCAACCGCAGGCAACAGCGGTTATTCGCCAAGTGCCTTTTCAGCCGCCGAGCGAATGGCGCGAATGTTCTCGCCATAGGGCGCCGGGTTCCCGACAGAGCCGCCGCGGAACACGGCAGAACCGGCGACGAAGCAATCGGCCCCGGCCTTGGCCAGTGCGCCGACGGTGTTCGGATCGACCCCGCCATCAACCTGGATGTGGATCTCTCGGTCACCAATCATCTCGCGAACCTTGGCAACTTTGTCGACAGCCGAGGGAATGAATTTCTGGCCGCCGAAGCCCGGGTTCACGCTCATCACCAGCACCATGTCGACGAGGTCGAGCAGGTATTCGATGCTCTCCGGGGGCGTGCCCGGGTTCAGGCTGACGCCGGCCATCTTGCCGGTGGCCTTGATCGCCTGAAGCGTGCGGTGAATGTGCGGCCCGGCTTCAAGGTGCGCGGTGATCATGTCGGCCCCGGCCTCGGCATAGGCTTCGATATACGGATCCACCGGCGCGATCATCAGGTGCACGTCCATGAAGGTCTTCACATGCGGGCGGAAAGCCTTCACGGCGGGCGGACCGAAGGTGAGGTTAGGGACGAAATGGCCGTCCATCACGTCGACATGCACCCAGTCGGCGCCCTCCGCCTCGATGGCCTGAATTTCGCGGCCGAAGTCGGCGAAATCGGCAGACAGGATCGACGGGGCGATCTTGATGGAACGGTTGAACGACATTGAGCCTCTCCTTTGGTCAGGTCAGGGGTAGGGCGGGGTTAACCCCGCCCTACGGATTTGTCAGGCCGCGGCCACGTTCAGTATCTGGCGCCAGCCCGGGAAGAGCTTGTCGGCATCGTTTTCGAAGCTGACGAAGGCGCGGGCCAGTTCGTGGTGCTCCTTGGCGTATTCGACGAGGTTCACACCGGCCTTCCACGCGTCATGGGCCTGGTGCAGCGACTTGGCGCCGGCGGTGCCGCCATCGATATGGCCAAAGGCGCCGCCACCCGAGGTCTGGATCACGTTGGAGTGGCCGAGGTTGTCGAAGAAGCCCGGCAGGCGCAGCGCGTTCATGCCGCCCGAGATGATCGGGGTGGTGGCCTTCATGCCCAGCCATTCCTGGTGGAAGTAGGGGCCATCGGCCGAATCGCGCTCCAGCATGTAGGCGATGTTCTTGTCGTCGGCTTCGCCTTCCATCTTGCCGTAGCCCATCGTGCCGGTGTGGATGCCCGAGGCGCCCGACAGGCGCGCCATCTTGCAATGCACGAAGGCGGTATAGCCGCGCTTGGCCTGCGGCGAAGTCACGGCCCCGTGGCCGGCCCGGTGGTAGTGCAGGAACTGGTTCGGAAAGGCCCGGCGCGCGGTCGTCACGGCGGCGGGGCCGGCAACGTAGCCATCGACGAGGAAGGCAACGTGGTCGGCGTTCTCGCCAAAGGTTTCGAGGATGTATTCGCCGCGGGCGAGCATCTCATAGTGATCGTCGGCGGTGATGTTGGCCGAGAACAGCTTGGCCTCGCCGGTTTCATCCTGCGCGCGCTTCATCGCGTCGGCGACGAGGGCGATGGTTTCCTTCAGCGGCGCAAAGACCTGGTTGCCCTGCGGCTCGTCGTTCTTGATGAAGTCGCCGCCGAGCCAGAAGTCGTAGCAGGCATCGGCAAACGGCTTCGGCCGCAGGCCAAGCTTGGGCTTGATGATGGTGCCGACGACCATGCCGCCGTCCTGCATCGGGCGGCCAAGCACCCGCCACATGTCTTCGATGTTCATCGACGGGCCGTCGAACAGCCGCAGGTAGGCGGGCGGCACGTAGAAGTCATACATCTTGGCGTATTCGACATCACCCATGCCCTGGTTGTTGCCGATGGCAAGGGTGAGGAACGAGGCGAGCATGGCGCGGCCGTCGATGATATTGCGGTCGAAGAGCTCGATCGGGTAGGCGATCTTCATCAGCTCCTTGGCCTCGTCGATCTCGTAAACGAGCGCATCGACGCCACGGGTGAAATCGTCGGTGGTCGAAACTTCGACGTTGGTGCCGGTGGAGCTTTCAGCCGCGAAGTGCGCGGCGGTCTCGAGGTAGCCACCATATCCCGCCTTCGGCTTCATGATATAGGCAACGAGAACGTGACGCCCGCCGGCGATCAGGGCCTCTTCGTTCAGTTCGAGATTGGCGTAACGATTGGACTGGTCCATTCAGGTTTCTCCAGGTCAGAAAGTCGTTCGCGCGATTTACTCTCACTTCAAAGCAGGCGGCGCGCCCGAGGGGTGCCCGGGCGCGCCGGATGCGGCTTACGGATCGAGCGATCCGTCGGCGTAGCGCTTGGCCATGTCGTCGAGATCGATCGGCTTGATCTTCGAAGCGTTGCCGGCGGTGCCGAAACGCTCGAAACGGTCGAGCACGAGCTTTTCCATCTCTTCCATGGCCGGGATCATGAACTTGCGCGGGTCGAACTCGGAGGGCTTCTCCATCGCCACCTTGCGGAACTGGCCGGTAAGAGCCATCCGGTTGTCGGTGTCGATGTTGACCTTGCGCACGCCCGACTTGATGCCGCGCTCGATCTCTTCGACCGGCACGCCGTAGGTCTGGGGCATGTCGCCGCCATACTTGTTGATCAGGTCCTGCAGATACTGCGGCACCGACGACGAGCC
>JANTFS010000144.1 GCA_024763335.1 Paracoccaceae bacterium
ATGCCGAACAGCGCATGTCCGGGCCGGTCGCCGAAGGCCTCTTTCGAGCGCGCCGCCCACCGCATGGAAAGGCGCATGCTCTCGGCCACCACGGCCTCCTCGGCGGGCAGTGCCGGGCATTCGTCGAAACACATCACGATGTCGGAGCCGAGCAGCTTTTGCACCTCCATCGAGCGCTCCGGGGTCAGCATGTGGCGCGAGCCGTCGATATGCGAGCGGAAGGCCACCCCTTCCTCGGTGAGCTTGCGCAGCTCGGCGAGGCTCATCACCTGAAAGCCGCCCGAATCGGTGAGGATCGGCTTTTCCCAGTTCATGAACCTGTGCAGCCCCCCGAGCCGGTCGATCCGCTCCGCGGTCGGCCGCAGCATCAGGTGATAGGTGTTGCCGAGCAGAATGTCGGCGCCGGTCGCGGCCACGCTCTCGGGCAGCATCGCCTTGACGGTGCCGGCGGTGCCCACGGGCATGAAGGCGGGCGTGCGGATCTCGCCCCGGGGCGTCGAGATGGTGCCGGTGCGTGCCTTGCCGTCGGTGGCGTGCAGGGCAAAGGAGAAGCGAGCGGTCATGGCGGATCCTTGTCTGATCTGCCGGTTCTGACGCAAATCCGCCGCCGCCTCAAGCCGCCGCCATCAGCGGCGTTCCAGCACCAGCGCCGCGACCCCGCCGGCATCGGCGATCCGCCGCACCGGATATCGGGAGGCGAAATGCGCGCCCGCCGTCCAGGCCCGGGCGATTGACGGATCGCTGCGCGCCAATACCCGGTCGAAGCGCCAGTCATCCGCCGGCGCCACCCCGACACGCGCCGCGACCATCGCCGCGATCACCAACTCGCCGTCCTCGACGCGCACGCGGTCGACCACCGGTCCCCGGGCCCAGGGTTTGAACAGCAGGTCTTCCAGCGCCACCGGCCGCGCGCAGCAGCCGGGCGGCGGGCGGTAGTGGCGCACCCCGGCAAGCTCGGCCCCGCCGCTCCCGAGCATCGCCGCATAGAGCGGCACCTCGCGGCGCAGCGTGGGGGTGACATCGCGCATCACCCCGGCGGCGTTGGCGAGATAGAAGCCGAAACTGATGCAGCCGCCGCCCTCGAAGCGCTCGGGAGCGAGCATCAGGCCGAAATTGCGCACGGGCTGCTTCGGGTGGGTGACGAAGCGGGTCAAAGCCTGCCGCAACGCCTCGCATTCGGCCGAGCTCACCTCGGTTGCCGTCACGATGGCCCGGCCCCGTTCGATGCCCTCGAGATTGGCGATCCGGTGGGCGCCCTCGGGGTAGAGCTTGCCGTCGGTATAGGTCGAAAGCGCCGCGACAAACCCCCAGCCTTCGCGCAGCAGCTGGAACACCTGCGGCCCGTTGGCGCCCGACATCGAGGTCATCCCCTGATGCGCGCCGCATTGCCAGCCGATGATGGTGTGGCCGATCTTCGTGTCCATCCCCGGGCTCAGCGCCGCCTTGAGGAACGACCTTTGCGCCTTGACGGGATCGGAGAGGTCGAGCGGGTAGTTGGTGGGCAGGAACGACACGATCACGTAATTGCGCGCACGCGGCAGCTCGAGCCGCTTGAGATAGCGCGGCCAGTCTGCCGCCTCGTAGGGGGCGAGCACATCGTGCCGGTCGGGTTCGACGAGCGGCAGATCGGCATAGATGTCATATAGCCCGCAGCTCGTGAGCAGCGTCAACACGGCCGCCATGCCAAGGGCAAGACCGCGCCACCGGGCTCGCAGCTTGCGCGTGATGTTGCTTCCCATGGCGGCCGCCCCCCTTGCCGACGTGCCGCAAGCGTCGCCAATCCGGCGCGGCAAATCAAGGCCGGGCACAGGCAGGCCCGCGGATTTGCGAGGCCGGGCGCGTTGCCCTAGCCGGAGACGATCTGGTCGAGCTTGGCGGCGCAGATGAAATCGTTCGGGCTGAGCCCACCCACCGTATGGGTCCAGAACACCACCTCGCACCAGCCCCAGCCAAGGCCGATGTCGGGGTGGTGCCCCTCGCGTTCGGCAAGGAAGCCGGCGGCGTTGGCGAGAAGCAGCGCCGGGGCAAAGCCCTTGACCTCGAAGCGCCGCACCAGCTTTCCCTCGTCCACCCGCCAATCCGGGTGGAGCTGGCCGATCGCTGCTTCAACATCCGCCGGCGCCATCGCGGGCGTGCCCGCCGGCAGGTCTACGCAGCGCGAATTTCGCAAGTCATCCATCGCGTTTCTCCCTGTTCGCGGCCCGATCGTAGCCCGCTTCGGCGCCGCGTTCCACCGGCCCGTGCACGGGGCTGGACCTGGCCGGGCACAATCCTTATATGATCTGTCAGGTTTAAGGGATATGCGCGATGAACAGCGAAACACCGCACATGGAGGGAGCCCCGCTCATCAAACCCTCCAGCACCGATCACCCGCTCTACGACGCCGTCGTCGAGGCCTGCCGCACGGTCTATGACCCGGAGGTTCCGGTCAATATCTACGATCTCGGGCTGGTCTACACGATCGAGATCGGCGCCGAGGGCGATGTCTTGATCGTCATGACACTGACGGCGCCGGGATGCCCGGTGGCGGCCGACATGCCCGGCTGGCTGCACGATGCGGTCGGCCCGGTCGAGGGGGTGAAATCCGTCGATGTCCAGATCACCTGGGATCCGCCCTGGGGCATGGAGATGATGTCGGACGAGGCCCGGCTGGAACTCGGGTTCATGTGAGCATGGCGGGCGCGCCCGCAAGCGAGCTCGAGCGGATGCGCGCCGGGCAGCCCTACCGTCCGGGAGACCCCGAGCTGGTGGCGCTGCGCAAACGTGCCCAGCGGCTGATGCACGCCTACAACGACACGGTCTATGGCGACGACGAGGCGCGCGCCCGGCTGCTGGAGGCGCTGTTCGGTGTGGCGACGGACGCGGTGATCCGCCCACCGTTCTACGTCGATTACGGCAGCGAGATCCGGCTCGGCCGCGGGGTTTTCTTCAACTACGGCTGCGTGGTGCTTGACGTGGCCCGCGTCACCATCGGCGACGGCGTGCAGATCGGGCCCTATGTGCAGATCCTCACCGCCGACCATCCGCGCGACGCCGGCGAGCGGGCCACCGGCGCCGAATGGGGCCGGCCGATCACCATTGGCGACCACGCCTGGATCGGCGGCGGGGCGATCCTGCTGCCGGGTGTGACGGTGGGCGCGGGCGCCATCGTCGCCGCCGGCGCCGTGGTCAGCCGCGACGTTGCCCCCGGCACCACCGTTGCCGGCAATCCCGCCCGCCTCTTGAGCCGGCAGAGCTGAGCCCCTAGGTTGAACGCGCGAACAAGGAGAACGCAGATGTTTTCGATCCCCGGCAAACAGGCCGTCACCCTCACCGACGCGGCCGCCAAGCACATCGCCAAACTGATGGCGAAAGACGGCCACGAGGGCTTACGCATCGGCGTCAAGAAGGGCGGCTGCGCGGGAATGGAATACACCATGGATTTCGTCGAGGAGATCGACCCGATGGACGAGGTGGTCGAGAAAGACGGCGCCCGGGTGATGATCGCACCGATGGCGCAGATGTTCCTGTTCGGCACCGAGATCGACTACGAGGTATCGCTGCTCGAATCGGCGTTCAAGTTCCGCAACCCCAACGTGGTCGATGCCTGCGGCTGCGGCGAATCGATCAAGTTTGACGAAAGCCTGACCGGCGAGGCCTGAGCCACCGCCTGCCCCGTGTCCGCCATCCGGTCCTGCCCGGTGCCCTTGCGGCGCGCCGCTCCACCGACGCGGTCTCGCTGCCGCTACTCTCGGGCGCCCGCCGAAAGATGCGTCACGAACCATTCGGCCGCGAGCTGCGTAACCTGCCCAAGCGCGCCGGGCTCTTCAAACAGATGCGTGGCGCCCGGCACGATCTCGAGGCGCTTTTCGCAGCCGAGACGCGCATAGGCGGCTTCGTTGAGTTCGATGACGCCGAAATCGGCGCCACCGACGATCAGCAGAACCGGCGCATCGACCCGCTCCAGTGCCGCGCCGGCCAGATCAGGGCGCCCGCCGCGCGAAACCACGGCGCCCACCGCAGGGCCAAGCCCGGCCGCTGCCACGAGCGCCGCCGCGGCGCCGGTGCTGGCGCCAAACAGGCCGATGGCCTCACCCGCGAGCCCGGGCTGCGCCCGCGCCCAGTGCACCGCCTGCGCGACACGGTCGGCGAGCAGCGGGATGTCAAACACATTGGCGCGGTCGGCCGCTTCAGCGGGGGTGAGCAGATCAAACAGCAAGGTGCCGAGCCCGGTGCTCTGAAGCCCGCGGGCCACGTCGCGGTTGCGCGGGCTGAGCCGGCTTGATCCGCTGCCGTGGGCAAAGATCACCAGCCCGCCCCCGGGGGCCGGCATGGTCAGATCGCCGGGCAGAACGGTCGCTCCGTCCGACAACGCGATGGCAACGGGATGCGGTGTTGGGTCTGTCATGCGCAAAGCCTGCCCGATCCGGGCCAGCGACGCCTTGCGCAGGGTCAAACCGGGTCAGCCGCGAAAGCCCGTCGCCACCACGAATTTTTCCGACGAACTCGAGCGGCTCGCCGGCGGCTTGACGTTGATCACCTTGGTGAATTTCTGCTTGAGCAGTTTTTGCAGGTCGCCTTCGGCCCCGCCGGCCAGCACCTTGGCGATGAAGGTGCCGCCCTCCTCCAGAACGTCGAAGGCGAGCCAGGCGGCGGCCTCGCCGAGGGCGATGATTCGCAGGTGGTCGGTCTGCTTGTGGCCCGAACTCGATGCCGCCATGTCGCTCATTACCACATCGGCCTTGCCGCCAAGCCAGGCCTTGACCTCGTCGTCGGCCCCGTCGCGCATGAAGTCGAGCTGGTGCACCTCGGCGCCCGCCAGCGGCTCGACCTCCTGCAGATCGACCCCCAGCACCCGGCCCACCGGCTTGCCCGGCTGCGCGCCAAGCGCGTTGACGCGTTCGACGGCGACCTGCAGCCAGCCTCCCGGCGCACAGCCGAGATCGACCACCCGGGCGCCGGGCTTGAGGAAGCCGAACTTGTCGTCAAGCTCGAGGATCTTGAAGGCCGCGCGGCCCCGGTAGCCCTCGGCGCGGGCGCGTTTGACGTAAGGGTCGTTGAGCTGGCGATCGAGCCAGAGGGTCGACGAGAGCTTGCGCCCGCGCGCCGATTTCACCTTCACCCGAAGATCGCGCTGCCCCCGCCCGGAGCTGCCCTTTGTCCCGCCTTTTCTTGCCATCAGAACGGCCCGTCTTCCAGCACCCCGTCCGACGACATCTGCGCATAGAGCAACCCCTCGCGTAAGCCGCGGTCGGCAACGCTCAGCCGGTCGGTGGGCCAGATGCGCAGCAGCGCCTGCAGGATCGCGGCCCCCGACATGATCAGCGACTGGCGGTCCTTGCCAATGCGCGGATCGCGCCGGCGCCCCTCGGGGCCGGCCGCGAGATAGCCCTGGATCACCCTGTCGATCTGATCGGAGGTCATCCGCAGACCGTCGACCTTGTTGCGGTCATACCGCTTCAACCCGAGGTGGGTGGCGGCCACGGTGGTGACGGTGCCGGAGGTGCCGATGATCTGGAACCCCTCCTTGGCCGTCTCGCGGTGGAATGGCGAGAACTCTCCAAGCTGCTCTTCGAAATACCAGCTCATCAGCGCGAACCGCCCGGCATCGTCCTCGACATCGTCAAAGGCCTCGCGCAGCGTCGCCACGCCCAGTGGCACCGAAATCCAGTCCACCACCCGGGCCGCGGGGAACGGCCCGATTTCGCCGCGGAACCCCGAGCGCAACCGCATGATCGAACGCGGCCGCTCGACCGGCGGCACCTTGGAGAGATCGATCCAGACGAGCTCCGTCGATCCGCCGCCGATGTCGACCACCAGAAGCTGTTCGGTCCGCGTCGACACCAGCGGCGCGGTGGAGATCACCGCCAGCATCGCCTCTTCCTCGGGCTTGATGATTTCCAGTTTCAGCCCGGTCTCGCGCTCGACATAGCGCATGAACTCACGGCTGTTGCTGGCCCGGCGGCAGGCTTCGGTGGCCACCAGCCGCATGTGCCCGACATCATGCTTGGAGAGCTTGCGCTGGCAGATCCGCAGCGCCTGGATTGTGCGCGCCATCGACGCGCGCGAAAGCCGGCCGGAGCCGCCAAGGCCCTGGCCCAACCCGACAGACTTCGAGAAACTGTCGACCACGTGAAACTGGCTGCCCTGAGGTTGGGCAATCAGCATGCGACAACTGTTTGTACCCAGATCCAGCGCGGCATAGAGGCTGTCTGGATCCGGCGTTTCTGGCGCGGGTGGCTCTACCGCTTTCGGGAACGCGCCCGCACCGTCGGGACGCTTGGGCGCCATAGGACACGCCCTCCATTCTGAGTTACCTAGAAGGTAGGGCACGCAAGGCCGTCGTGCAAGCTTTGTGGCCCGAGCCGCCGGGCGGACGACGCGCGCGTTTCCGGGTCGCGCCCCCGAGCGCGCGCTCGGGGGTCCGCCGGGCGCGCGCCCGGCGCCGGCGCGACGAATATCATCATGAAGACATTTCAAGCTCTGCCCCCTTGGCCCGGCGCGCTTGGCCCGGTATCGACCACCTTGCACCCCCAAGGTCGCATCCCGCGCGCGCCCTGTCGCCAATGGCGCAACTGCAGGAGCCTGTCTGGCGTAACGGGGGAGGAACAGGAGGACTGGGCCATGGCCGCCGTTACCATCGTCTACTGGCGTGACATTCCCGCACAGGTGATCGTCGGCAAGGGCCGGCGCGCCGCCAAACGTCCCCTGCCCGAGCGCTTCGAACAGGCGATCGACCGCGCCGCGATGAAGGCGGGGCTGGCGGGCAGCGACGATTACCTCACCCAATGGCGCCGGGCCGCGGCGGTGGAGATCGCGGGCGATGCCGAAGACATCGCCGCCGCCGAGGCCGCAAGGCTCGACGCCGCCTATCCGCCCGAGCGGCTCAAACAGCTCATCGACAACCACGGCCGGGCCTGACCCGGCGCCCCGCCGCGCACCACCACGCCAAGCCCCGGCCGCACCGGCCAAACTCTGGGAGGACCCCAATGACCCGCACCGTTCTTGAAAGCCAGACCAAGGCCGTCACCATCGGCTTCGACGAGCCGTTTTGCGTGATCGGCGAACGGATCAATCCCACCGGCCGCAAGAAGCTGGCCGCCGAGCTCGAGGCGGGGGATTTCTCGACCGTCGAGCGCGATGCGGTGGCGCAGGTGGCAGCCGGGGCCACGGTGCTCGATGTCAACGCCGGCGTGGTGTTCAACACCAACCCCGACCCGAATGAAACCGAACCGCCGCTGATGCGCCGGATGATCGAGCTCGTCCAAGGGCTCGTCGATGTGCCCTTGTGCATCGACAGTTCCGTGCCCGGGGCGCTGGAAGCCGGCCTCGCGGCCGCCAACGGCCGCCCGCTGGTGAACTCGGTCACCGGTGAGGAAGAGCGGCTGGAACGGGTGCTGCCGCTGGTGAAGAAATACAACGTCCCCGTGGTGGCGATCTCGAACGACGATACCGGCATCTCGGAAGACCCCGACGTGCGTTTCGCCGTGGCCAGAAAGATCGTCGAGCGCGCCGCCGATTTCGGCATTCCCGCCCATGACATCGTGGTCGATCCGCTGGTGATGCCGATCGGCGCGATGGCGACGGCGGGGCTTCAGGTGTTTACCCTCGTGCGCCGCCTGCGCGAGGAACTTGGCGTCAACACCACCTGCGGCGCCTCCAACATCTCCTTCGGCCTGCCCAACCGCCACGGCATCAACAACGCCTTCCTGCCGATGGCCTATGCCTCGGGCATGACCAGCGCGATCATGAACCCGCTGGCGCTGCCGGTGAACCAGACAAAGATCGCCGAGAAAAAGGCCGAGGTGCTGGCCAAGGGCGTGATCCTTCCGGGCGACATGGATGATGAGACCTTCGTGCAGCTGTTCGGCATGGGCTCGACGAAATATCGCCCGGGCAAGGAAATGGAGGCCATTCGCGCCGCCAACCTGCTCCTGAACAATGACCCCCACGGCAGCGACTGGATTGCCTTCAACACCGCCTCGGCAACCGGTGCGGAGGCGGCGAGCGGGCGCGGTCGGCGCGGCGGACGGCGGCGGCGGGGATAGACCGGCCGCGCGGCCGGACACCTTGGCCTTGCCTGCCGGGCACACGCCCCCTAACCTTGCGGCCGGGCCCGT
>JANTFS010000145.1 GCA_024763335.1 Paracoccaceae bacterium
CGACCAGACACCAAACCACCGCTCTCCGTCTACCTCTTCGTGCACCCCCAGATCGACCAACCGGTAGAAACTCTTGCGGTCGATCAGCGCCTCGAGGTTGGCGCGGATGTTGACGTAAGGCGACGGCTCGCCGGTTTCGGCATCGCGCTGCACGCGGATCGGGTGGTCGGCCCCGGCGCTTGCACGGTCGCCGACGTTGGTGACGAAGCTCAGCGTCTGGTCGCGGCCCGCCCCGGTCGCGTCGAAATCAACCGCCACGAAAGGCGCATCTTCGACGGTGATTCCCACCTTCTCCACCGGGGTGACAAGGTAGTAGTTCTCGCCGTCCTTGCGGATGATCGAGGCAAACAGCTTCATCAGCTCGTGGCGTCCAATGGGCGTGCCGAGGTAGAACCACGTGCCGTCGCGCGCGATCCGGATGTCGAGATCGCCACAGAATGGCGGGTCCCAAAGGTGCACCGGCGGCGGGCCCTTCTTCCCGGCCTGCCGCGCCGCGCTTGCGAGGCTCTCGGCGGACGGTGCGGGATTTCCGCCGGTTTTTGGTTTTGTCATTTGAGAATAGCCCCCCGGTGCCGTTTAATGGGTGAGAAGTATCGCAAGGAGGCGGAGCATGGACAAGGCGCAGGACCTCGTGGCCGAGATCGAGGCATTGGGCGAAAAGCTCGCCACCGCGCGCGAGATGATCTCGCGGCGCATCATTGGCCAGGACGAGGTTGTCGAGCTGACCCTGTCGGCGATGCTCGCAGGTGGGCACGCGTTGCTCATCGGCCTGCCCGGGCTTGGCAAGACCCGGCTGGTCGACACCCTCGCCACCGTCATGGGCGTGCATGGCGGGCGGGTGCAGTTCACCCCCGACCTGATGCCCGCCGACATTCTCGGCTCCGAAGTGCTCGAAGAGGGTGCCGACGGCAGCCGGTCGTTCCGGTTCCTGCGCGGCCCGATCTTCTGCCAACTCCTGCTCGCCGACGAGATCAACCGCGCCAGCCCCCGCACCCAGTCGGCGCTCCTGCAGGCGATGCAGGAACGCGAGGTGACCGTTGCCGGCCATGCCCACAAGCTCGAGGCCCCGTTCCACGTGTTGGCCACGCAGAACCCGCTCGAGCAGGAGGGCACCTACCCGCTGCCCGAGGCCCAGCTCGACCGGTTCCTTTTGCAGATCGACGTCGACTATCCGAGCCGTGATGCCGAGCGCGATATCCTGATGGCCACCACCGGGGCCGAGGAAGCCGGGGTCGACCCGGTGTTTTCCGCCGAGGGGCTGATTGCCGCCCAATCGCTCCTGCGTCGTATGCCGGTGGGCGAAACCATCGTGGAATTTATCCTCGATCTGGTCCGCGCCTGCCGCCCGGACGACGACACCGCGCCGGACTTCGTGCGCGACGCGGTGGCTTGGGGGCCCGGTCCCCGTGCCGCGCAGGCGCTGATGCTGCTGGTGCGTGCCCGCGCCCTGCTCGACGGCCGCCTCGCGCCGGGGCTCGACGACGTGATCGCCCTCGCGCGCCCGGTGCTGATCCACCGCATGGCGCTTGGCTATGCCGCGCGGGCGCACGGCGAAAGCCTGTCGGGCGTGATCGACCGGGTGGTCGCCCGTGTCACCCAATCCGAGGCCGCCGCCTGACACATGCCCCGGCTCACCCTTTCATCTTTCCTCAAATATCCCGGGCCCTCTCGTCGTTTCCACGGGCGGAAACGACTGCCGGGGTTGCAATCGCTGTGGCGCGATCGCGCCGGGTCCGGGGGGCAGCGCCCCCCGGCCTTGGCCGCATGAGCATGCTTCGCCCCCGCGCCGAGGCGCTGGCCGAGCCGCTGCCGCCGCTATTAGCCCGCGCCCGCCACCTCGCGGCCGGGGTCGTCCTCGGCGAGCATGGCCGCCGCCGCCCCGGGCTTGGCGATGCGTTCTGGCAGTTTCGCCCGGCCCAGCCCGGCGACCCGGCCCGCGCAATCGACTGGCGCCGCTCGGCGCGGTCCGACCAGCATTTCGTGCAGGAGAAGGAATGGCAGGCCGCCCAGGCGGTGATGTTCTGGGTCGACCGGGCTGCGTCGATGCAATTCACCTCTGCCAAGGGCGGCGAGACAAAGGCCGCGCGGGCGGCGCTGATCGCCCTGGCCAGTGCCGTGCTCCTGGTCAATGGCGGCGAACGGGTCGGGCTAACCGACATGGATGCCCCGCCGATGCGCGGATCGCTGCAGTTGGAACGCATCGCCACCGCACTCAGCGCCGAGGCGTCGCAGGATTACGGCGCACCGCGCACCGCCACGCTACCGCGTCATTCGCGCGCGGTGTTTCTGTCGGATTTTCTCGGACCGCTCGACCCTCTCGAGGCGGCGCTCACAACTGCCGCCGACCGGGGCGTGGGCGGTGCCCTCGTGCAGGTGCTCGATCCGGCGGAAGAGGCCTTTCCCTTTGATGGACGCACGGTCTTCCACTCGGTTGGCGGCAGCCTGGAATATGAAACCCGGCAAGCCGCCGATCTGCGGCCGCGCTACATGGACCGGCTGGCGGCGCGCAAGGCCCGATTGGCCGATCTCGCGCGTCAGACCGGCTGGCAATACCACCTGCACCACACCTCGGATCCGCCCACCGTGGCGCTCCTGTGGCTCTACCGTGCGCTCGAGGGGAGGATCTGATGTTCACCCTCGGCCCCGTCGGGTTTACCGCGCCATGGTTGCTGCTCGGGCTTCTGGCCCTCCCGGTTCTGTGGTGGCTGCTGCGCGCCGTGCCGCCGGCCCCGATGCGCCGGGCGTTTCCGGCCGTGACACTTCTGCTGGGCCTCGAAGACCGCGACCACGACACCGACCGCACGCCGTGGTGGCTTCTTTTGCTTCGGATGCTCGCGCTGGCGGCGATGATCCTCGGCTTTGCCGGGCCGGTGCTGAACCCGGATACCCGCGCGCCCGGTGCCGGGCCGCTCGTCGTCCTGCTCGATGACAGTTGGGCTGCAGCCTCCGACTGGCGGGCGCGCATCGCGGCCGTGACGCAGGCGCTCGACGGCGCGCAAAACGCCGGGCGCCCGGTCGCCGTGCTGCGCGTATCACAGCCCCCCGCGCCGGGCGAGTTGCCCTTGCGCGCGGCCGGCGACGCCGCCGGCGCCCTGCCCGGCATCTCGCCCCGTCCCTGGACTTCGTCGCATGAGGCGGCGCTGGGCTGGGCGCAGGGCCTCGACACCGCTGTCGAAACGCTCTGGCTCTCCGATGGCCTCGCGAGTGAAGGCCGCGCGGCACTGGCCCGCGTGCTGGCCGCCCTCGGACCCGTCACGGTTCTCGAGCCCCCGGCGCCCCGATATGGCCTGACGCCGGCGCGGATCGCGAACGGGCTCGTCACGCTGACTGCTCTGCGATCGCGCCCGTCCGCCGCCGATGCGGTCACCGTCATCGGCTATGGTCCCGACCCGGCGGGCATCGAGCGCGAGCTGGTTCGGGCGGGCCTCGACTTTTCGGCCGGAGCCGGGTCGGCGTCGATCGAGCTTTCCTTGCCGCCGGAGCTGCGCAACCGGATCACACGCTTCCAGATCGAAGATGTCCGCGCCGCCGGGGCGGTGACACTGGCCGACGATTCCCTGCGCCGCCGCAAGGTTGCGCTGGTCGAGGCTTCGGCCGGGCGCGAGGCGCTCGAGCTACTGTCGCCGCTTTACTACCTGCGCAAAGCCTTGGCCCCCACCGCCGAGGTGCTGGAGGGACCACTCACCGACCTGATCGCCGCCGGGCCGGATGTGGTGATCCTGGCCGACGTTGCGTCGCTGGCCCCGGCCGACGCCGATGCGCTGCAACGCTGGGTCGCCGAGGGCGGCCTGCTCCTGCGCTTCGCCGGGCCGCGCCTTGCCGCGGCAGATACCGGCCGGGGCGAAGATGACCCGCTCCTGCCGGTGCGCCTGCGTGTTGGCGGGCGCACGGTTGGCGGCGCGATGAGCTGGGGCGCCCCCCGCCGGCTGGCGGCCTTCGACGAGGCCTCGCCATTCTATGGTCTTGCCATCCCCGATGACGTCACCGTGACCTCGCAGGTTCTGGCCGAGCCCGGCCCGGAGCTTGCGGCTCGCACGATCGCCGCCCTCGCCGACGGCACGCCTTTGGTGACCCGCAAGCCGCTGGGCGATGGACAGCTCGTGCTGGTTCACACCACCGCCAACGCCGAATGGAGCACGCTGCCGCTTTCGGGCCTGTTCGTGCAGATGCTCGAACGCCTTGCCGTGTCGACCCGAGCCGGTTCCCCCGACCGCGACGAGCTGGCCGGCACTACATGGATTCCCGATCAACTCATCGACGGGTTCGGGACGCTGAAAGATGCGGGCAACCGCCCCGGCCTTTCCGGCGAGGCGCTTGCCGGGCCACCGGGCCCGAACCTGCGACCCGGTCTCTACCGCTCCGAGGCCCGGCGGATCGCGGTCAATGTGCTGGGGCCGGAGGCCGAGCTGGCGCCCGCAGCATGGCCCGCGGGCCTGTCGCCCGAATGGACCGATGAACGCGTGGAGCGCGATCTGTCGGGCTGGCTCCTGCTCGGCGCGCTGGCGCTCTTGGCTTTCGATCTGATCGCGTCCCTTGCGCTTTCGGGCCGGCTGGCGCGCGCTGCGGGCACCACGCCCGCCCTGCTTGCCCTTGGCATGGTCCTCGCCCTGCCAACACCGGCGCCGGCGCAGACAGAGGGGGGGATCGACCCAGCAATCCTCTCGGCCGCCGACAACGTGACACTGGCTTATGTGATCACCGGAGACCCGAGCGTCGACCGCGTTTCGCTCGCGGGGCTCAAAGGGCTGTCGGACCAGATTTTCATGCGCTCATCGGTCGAGCCGTCGGCGCCTGTGGGACTTGATCTAGAGAACGCGGAACTGGCCGTCTACCCATTGCTCTACTGGCCTGTCATCGCCGATCAGCCGGCGCCCTCGGCGAAGGCTTATGCGCGGCTCAACGGCTATCTGCGGGCCGGCGGGATGATCCTGTTCGACACCCGCGATGCCGATATCGCCGGCTTCGGCTCAGGCGTCACGCCTGAAGGCACACGCCTGCGCAGCCTTGCGCGCCCGCTCGACATCCCGCCACTTGAGCCGATCCCCGAAGATCATGTTCTCACCCGCACCTTCTACCTGCTGGGCGACTTTCCGGGCCGCCACGCCGGGCACGAGGTTTGGGTTGAAGCCGCGCCACCCGATGCCGAACGCGTCGAAGGCATGCCGTTTCGCAACCTCAACGACGGCGTGACGCCGGTGATCATCGGCGGCAATGACTGGGCCGCCGCCTGGGCCGTGGATGACAGCGGGCAGCCGATGTTTCCGGTCGGGCGCGGATACGCCGGCGAGCGCCAGCGTGAGATGGCCTATCGTTTCGGGGTCAACCTCGTGATGTATGTGTTGACGGGCAATTACAAATCCGACCAGGTCCACGTGCCGGCGTTGCTGGAAAGGCTGGGGCAATGAGCGGGGCAACGGTGATCTTCGACCCGGCCTTCCCCTGGCCGGTTCTGCTTGTTGCGGCGGCGGTGATGCTGGCGCTCTCGGCGCTGGCGTTCTGGCGTGGGTTGCGGGGCTGGGGTCTGCGCAGCCTGGCGGCGCTGGCGCTGCTCGGCGCCCTCGCCGGGCCCTCGCTGCAATCGGAGGACCGCAGCCCGCTTGCCGACATCCTGATCGCGATCTTGGACGAAAGCGCGTCGCAGGGTTTGTCTGACCGGGCCGCACAGAGCGCCGCGGCGCTGGCGGCGCTCGAGGGCGATGCGGCCGCGCGCGGTCTCGAACTGCGGGTGACGCGGCTCGCAGACGGCGAAGACAACCGCGGCACTCTGGCGATGACCGCGCTCTCGCAGGCGCTGTCGGAGGTGCCGCGCGACCGGGTTGCGGCGATGGTGATCATTTCCGATGGCCAGATCCACGACCTTGAAGCCGCCCCGGCCCTGCCGGCCCCGCTGCATCTGTTGAAGACCGGTCGCAGCGCCGACTGGGACCGGCGCCTGCGGATCACCACGGCGCCGGCTTTCGCGATCCTCGGAGAAGAACAGGTGATCGGGCTCAGGATCGAGGACATGGGCGCTGCGCCGGGGTCGGAGACGGAGACAGAGACGGTCACGCTGTCGATCTCCGTCGATGGCGCGCAGCCGTCCGTGCACGAGGTGCCGGTAGGCCGCGACCTCGAGCTGCCGATCACGTTGAGCCATGGCGGCCAGAACGTGATCCAGTTCTCGACCCCGGAAATCGAGGGCGAGCTGACCGGGCGCAACAACACGGCCGTTGTCGCGATCAATGGCGTGCGCGACCGGCTGCGGGTGCTGCTCGTTTCCGGCGAGCCGCATCCCGGCACCCGCACTTGGCGCAACCTTCTCAAGTCCGACAGCGCCGTCGACCTGGTGCATTTCACCATCCTGCGCCCGCCCGAGAAGCAGGACGGCGTGCCGGTGACCGAGCTCAGCCTGATCGCGTTTCCAACGCAGGAGCTGTTTCTGGAAAAGATCGACGAGTTCGACCTGATCATCTTCGACCGCTATATGCTGCGCGGCATCCTGCCGGCCTCGTATCTCGGTTCGGTGCGCGACTACATCCGGCGTGGCGGTGCGGTGCTGATCTCGGCCGGGCCGGATTTCGCCTCGGTCCAGAGCATCGCGCGTTCGCCGCTGGGCGAGGTGTTGCCCGGACATCCGACCTCGCAGCTGCTCGAGGCGCCCTATCGGCCGACGGTCACCGCCTTGGGTGAACGCCATCCGGTGACACGCGGGCTCGACCGATATGCGCCGGAGGGCGGCTGGGGGCGCTGGCTTCGGCAGGTCGAACTGGACGTGCCGGAGGGATCGGGGATGACGGTGATGACCGGCGCCGACGGGGCCCCGCTTCTGGTGCTCGACCGGGTCGGGGAGGGGCGCGTTGCGCTCATGGCGTCGGATCAGGCGTGGCTGTGGTCGCGTGGTTTCGAGGGTGGAGGGCCGCAGCTCGAACTCCTGCGCCGACTGGCACACTGGATGATGAAGGAACCTGAGCTGGAGGAAGAAGCGCTCACCGCGACGGCCGAGGGCAACCGGGCCACGATTACCCGCCGCACGCTGGGCAGCGACCCGCGTGCCGTCACCGTGACCGCCCCGGACGGGACCGAGACCGTGGTGGAGATGCGCGAAACCGAGCCGGGGCTCTACCAGGCGGATTTCGCGGCCTCCGTGATCGGGCTCTACCATCTTGCCGAGGGCGACGAGGCGGCGGTTGTCGCGGTTGGTCCGGCTGCGGCAAAGGAATTTGAGGCCACCCTCGCGAGCGCGGACGGCCTGCGCCCGATACTTGCGCCCACCGGCGGCGGCGCTGTGGCGCTTGAAGCCGGCGCACCGACGCTGCGCCCGGTGCGCCCCGGTCGCGCCGCGGCCGGGCGCGGCTGGATCGGCTACACCCCGCGCGACGCCTACCGGGTCGAGAACCTGTCGGTCACGCCGCTCGCGCCCGGGTGGCTGATGCTGCTGATTGCCGCCACCCTTGCCATCGCGGCCTGGCTCATCGAGGGACGGCGCTTTCGAAACGGTGCGCCTGCGGCGCGCAGTTAGATTGATTGGGGGCGTTGCCCCCAAACCCCCAAGGTATTTCCAGACCAAAGAAGATCAGTCTCGGCGCAGGAGGGTCGTGTCGCGGTTCCACCCGTCGACCGAACAGCGCGCACGCACCCGGATGTCGCCCGCGGGAAGCGGGGCTTCCAGCGTCAGGCTTCGGGTGAAGGGTTGTTCGTTCACATGCGGGTGTTGCAAGACGCGCAGGCCCAGCCGATGACCATCGGCAGCGATCACCTCCCAACCATCGGCGTAGTGTTCCCAGCCGGTGTCGGGATGCGACAGGGTGACCTGCACGGTCGCACCATCGGTCCGGGCCGCCTCGATCACCGGCGGGTCGGCCAACAGCGAGCCGGGCAACAGGCCAAGGATGCAGAAGACAGCTAGCGCGCGCATGAGAGCATCCTGACGCAGGCGCAAGCGCGGCGCGAGGGCAATCCTGAAGGCTGGCGCAAATGTGACCGGGTCAGCCGCCAAGCTCGGTTGCGAGGAATTTCTCGAAGGCATCGAGATCGACGGCTTCGAACTGCCCGAAGGCCTGCATCCAGATGCTGGCGTCGCGCAGCGCCTCGGGCTCGAGTTTGCACCATTTCACCC
>JANTFS010000146.1 GCA_024763335.1 Paracoccaceae bacterium
TCGCGCGCGAGCCGGCATAGGTGAGGTCAAGCTGGATGCCGCGCCGGTCCTGGCAGAGCTTGAGCACGTCGCCGAGGAACTCGTCGGGCACGAGAATGGTGGCCTTGATGCGGGGCTCCTCGATGTGGTCGATCAGTGTCGGGTCGGGCATGTCGGCGGGGTTGTGCAGCTCCTGCATCGTCCCGTCCTTGAGGTAGATGTGGTAGACGACGCTGGGCGCGGTGGTGATGAGCTCGATGCCATATTCGCGCTCAAGTCGGTCGCGGATCACCTCGAGGTGAAGCAGGCCGAGAAAACCGCAGCGGAAGCCGAAGCCCAGCGCGGCCGAGGTTTCCATTTCATAGGAGAAGGAGGCATCGTTCAGCGCGAGTTTCTCGATCGCGTCGCGCAGGTCTTCAAACTCGTTCGAATCGACCGGGAACAGGCCGCAAAACACCACCGGCACGGAGGGCGCGAAGCCCGGCAGCGGCTCGGTGCAGCCCTTCTTCTCGGTGGTGATCGTGTCGCCCACGCGGGTGTCGCGCACCTGCTTGATGCTTGCGGTGAGGAAGCCGATCTCGCCGGGGCCGAGCACGTCGACGTTTTCCATCTGCGGGCGGAAGACGCCGATGCGGTCGACCGGGTAGACGGCGCCGGTCGACATCATGCGAATGCGGTCGCTCTTGCGCAGCTGGCCGTCGATGATGCGCACGAGGACGACGACGCCGAGGTAGGGGTCATACCAGCTGTCGACGAGCATCGCCTTCAGCGGTGCGTCGAGGGTGCCTTGCGGCGGCGGGAGCTCGGTGACGATGGCCTCGAGCACCTCGTGGATGCCCTCGCCCGTCTTGGCCGAGACCCGGATCGCGCCGGTGGCGTCGATGCCGATCACGTCTTCGATCTGCTCGGCAACGCGGTCGCAGTCCGAGGCCGGCAGGTCGATCTTGTTGAGCACCGGCACGATCTCGTGGTCGGCGTCGATCGCCTGGTAGACATTGGCGAGCGTCTGGGCCTCGACGCCTTGCGTGCTGTCGACAACCAGCAAGGACCCCTCGACGGCGCGCATCGAGCGGCTGACCTCGTAGGCGAAATCGACGTGGCCCGGCGTGTCGATCAGGTTCAGCACGTAGTGCTCGCCATTGTCGGCGTCATATTCCAGCCGCACGGTGTTGGCCTTGATGGTGATCCCGCGCTCGCGCTCGATGTCCATGCTGTCGAGCAGCTGGGCCTTCATGTCGCGGTCGGCAACGGTCTTGGTCTCCTGGATCAACCGGTCGGCAAGGGTGGACTTGCCGTGGTCGATATGGGCGACGATGGAGAAATTGCGGATATGGGCGAGATCGGTCATGGCCCCGGGATATGCGGGGGAACGCAGGGTTCGTCAATGGGGATCGGCCCGGGGCCGGGCGCAAGCGCGGCGGGCGGGCAATGGGTCGGGGGGTGTTTTTGCCAAGACCTTCCGGCAGGCAGGGGTGCTGCATTGTTGATCGCCGGCCCGCTCGCGAGCGGATGGTTTGACCATCTGGCCAAATCGCTGTTGTCGGCTTCCCCGCGCGCCGGT
Source organism: Paracoccaceae bacterium (assembly GCA_024763335.1). Lineage (GTDB taxonomy): Bacteria > Pseudomonadota > Alphaproteobacteria > Rhodobacterales > Rhodobacteraceae > Sinisalibacter. Next base: position 1,541 of record JANTFS010000146.1, read on the forward strand.
AGTGTTGGCGCTAACCACGCCGGCGACGCGAGACGTTCATGCCCGACATCCTGACCATCACCCTCAATCCTGCGCTCGATGTCTCGACCACGGTTGACCGGGTGCGGCCCGAAGACAAGCTGCGCTGCGACGTGCCGGTGCTCGATCCGGGCGGCGGCGGGGTCAACGTGGCGCGGGCGGTGGGCGCGCTCGGCGGGCGGGCGCTGGCGCTCATCGCCGTGGCGGGTTTCAATGGCCAGCAGTTCCTCGCCCAGCTCCATGACGAGCCGATCGTGCCGGTGGCCTTCCCGATCGCGGGCGAGACCCGGCAGTCGCTGGCGGTGACGGACCGGTCCACCGGCGAGCAATACCGCTTCGTCATGCCCGGCCCGCGCTGGAACGAGGAACAGGCGCAAGAGGCGCTCGTGGCGATCAACCGGGCGATGGGCGATGGCGCCTACGTGGTGCTGTCGGGCAGCCAGCCGCCCGGCGTGCCGCAGCATTTCCCGACCGATCTTGCCGCGATCGTCGAGGAACGGCAGGGCAAGCTGGTGCTCGACACCTCGGGCAAGGCGCTCGAGGCGCTGCTCAAGGTCGGGTCGGCGCGCCAGCACGTGTTGCGGCTGGACGGGAGCGAGAGCGAGGATCTTGCCGGGCGCCCGCTGAGGTCGATCGACGAATTCGCCGATTTCGCGCAGGAGCTGGTGCACCGGGGCGTGGCCGAGGTGGTGGTGCTGGCGATGGGAGCGCATGGCTCTGTGCTGGCCGAGGATGGCCGCCGCTGGCACGCGGTGACCGAGCCGGTGAAGGTGCGCTCGAAAGTTGGCGCGGGCGACAGTTTCGTCGGTGCCTTCACCCTTGCGGTGAGCCGTGGGGCAAGCTGGGAGGAGGCGCTGGTGCAGGGCGTGGCGGCGGCGTCGGCGGCGGTCACCACCGATGCGACGGACCTGTGCGAGAAATCCGACGTCGAGGCGCTGGTGCGCACCGCCACGCTGAAGCAGCTCTGAGGCGGCGCCGGGGCGGCGCCGGGGCCGGCGGCAGATTTGCGGGAATCGCTGAAAAGTGCTAGCGCGAAGGGGATTGCCCCTGCTGCGGGCCCAAGCAAGGCAGAAAAAATGAAACAGACGACCCGCGGACTTGGCACCGGCCTTGCGGTTGCGCTGTCGCTGCTGCTGCTGCCCGGGCCGCTGGCGGCACGTGGCACGATCGAACGGGCCTGTCTCGGCTCCGATCGTCCGGCGGCAAGCCGGGCCCTGTGCGGCTGTCTCCAGACCGTGGCCGACGCGATGCTGACAAGGGGCGAACAGCGCCGCGGGGCGAAGCTGTTTTCCGACCCCGAGCAGAGCCAGCAGGTGAAGATGTCGGATCGGCGCTCGGACGTGCTGTTCTGGGAGAAATGGGAGAGCTTTGCCGCCACGGCGGTGCGGCACTGCCAGTAGGGCTCAGGCGTCGGACAGCGCGCGGGCCAACCCGGCCGCGCAGGCCTCGATCAGATCGAGCGCGCCGTCGTAGTCGCGGGTGTAATAGGCATCGGGAACATGGCTGGCACCGGTCTCGGGCGCGTAGTCGGTGAACAGCCGGACCGTGGTCTGAACGCCATGCGGGCGCAGCATCTCGATATCTTCGATGTTGCCGGGATCCATGCCGATGATCAGATCGAAGGCCGCGAAATCATCCGGGCCCATCTGGCGGGCGCGCAGGCCGGAAATGTCGATCCCGCGCGCGGCGGCCGCGTGGACCATGCCGGGGCAGGGCGCCTCGCCGATGTGCCAGTCGCCGGTGCCGGCGCTGTCGAGCGCGACATCGAGCCCGGCCGCCTCGGCGACGGCGCGAAACACGCCTTCGGCGGAGGGCGAGCGGCAGATATTGCCAAGACAGACAAACAGGATACGGCGCGTCATGGCGTGGAGCATAGCGTGCGCGCCGGTCGCGGCAAGCCCGACACGGGGCCCGGCGGCTCTGCCGGACCCCGTTTCGCCGGGTCAGCCGGCCGCGGTCAGTTGGCGAAGGCGATGCCGAGGTTCACTTCGGCAATCGCCGCATTGACGTAGTTGATCGCCTTGATGCGGTGGCCGCCCTTGTTGGGCACGGCAATCTGCAATTCGTGCTTGGCCAGTTGCAGCGCGGCGCGGGCGGCTTCCATGTGGGGCTGCGGCGCGGCTTCAGCCGACGTGACACCCAAGGCGGCCGCGGCGGCGGCCCCGGTTGCCAGGGTGGTGACTTCGCGGCGGGTCAGGACGGGTTTGTCGGTCATCGGTGGCACTCCTCGGTAAGCTCCCCCGGCCGGTCTCTCCCGATCAGGCGATGGTGCGGCCGGGGATCAACATAAGTGAGTATAGCACAACTTTGCGCCGCCTGCACCGATACAAATCGCCCCGCCTGCCGGGGGGCGGCGCCGCGGCGGGGATGCATCAGATCGGCTTTTTCCGCCAGCGCATCTTCATGTAGAGCTGCCCGCCGGCCAGTTCGGAAAGCATCTGGGCGATGCGTTTCTCGCGTGTTTCGGGGCGTTTGGCGCGGGCGATCCAGCCGAGGTAGTCGTTGCGCTGGTAGGGGGGGCGTGCGTCGTAGGCCGCGCGCAGGCCGGTGGCTTCGAGGCGGGCGGCGATGTCGTCGGGCATCGGGTTCTGCGGGCGCTTGAGGGCCATGGCTGGAGCTTGTGCACCATCGGCCGGCCGGTCAAGCCCCAAGGCGCCGATGCGGGGGGGCGGGCAACAAACGGCCGCAGCGATGGGCTGCGGCCGAGCCGGGGGTATTGGCCCCGGAAGAGCGCGCCGGGGCGGTGCGGAAAGGGACGGACGCCCCGCCCCGGCCCGCCCGCGCCTCAGTGCGACGTGCTTTGCATGGTCATGTCGGCGCCGCGTTCGAGATCGACGGGGATCTCGACCTCGATCGGCCCGGCCTTTTCGAAGATCAGGGTGACGTCGATCGTGTCGCCCTGTTTCATCGGGGCGTTCAGCCCCATGAACATGACATGGTCGCCGCCGCGCTTGAGCACATGCGTTCCGCCGGCCGGGACGGGGAAGCCTTCCTCGACCTCGACCATGCGCATCACGTCGCCGTCGGCGATGTGGGTGTGCAGCTCGACGCGCTTGGAGATGTCGCTCTCGGCGGCAACGAGGCGGTCGTCCTCGTCGCCGGTGTTGTGAATGATGAAGAAGGCCGCTCCCGCCACCGCCGTCATCCCCGCCGCGCGGGCATAGGGGTCTTCGATGGTGATCTCGGAGCCGGCGAAGGCGGGCAGGGCGAAGGCGGCGGCCGCGGTGGCCGCAAGGATCTTGGCTTTGAAGGACATTGGTCTCTCCTGTGGTCCGGTGTTTGCGTTGGTCTGAAGGGATCAGGCCAAGGCCGGCGGACCGCGGGCGGAGGGGGTCAGTTCATCGCGCTGGACGAGGGGCGCGGGCGCCGGGGCCTCGAGATGCGCGAGCAGCCGGGCTTGCGGGCGCGGCATTTCGGGAAGCGCGAAACTGGCGGCGAAGATCGAGGTGCCATCGGGGCAGGGCTCGGCCTCTTCGACCGGTTGGCCGTCGGGGCCGAGGGTGATGGTGATCATCCCCATGCCGGTGCAGATCACCGCGTCATAGCCGATATCGTGGCTGGCCCCGCGCGCGTCCGAGAGCACGAAGCTCGCGAGGGTCAGGGCCAAGGCGGCGAGATATGCGGTGAGGCCACGCAGCATGGGCGGAAATTAGAGCGCCGGGCGCGGGCGGTAAAGCCGAAAGTGGCGCAGGCTGCCCCGGGCAAAATGAAGCGGCCCCGCCGAAGGGCAGGGCCGTGAAAGCCGGGCTGTGCCGGAGATCAGGCCTGGGCGGCCTTGGCGATCTCTTTCTTGATCTTCAGCGCGTTGGGCGAAAGATCGGTGTCTTTCGCCTTGGCGAGGAAGGCGTCGAGGCCGCCGCGATGGTCGACCGTGCGCAGCGCCGCGGCCGAGATGCGCAGCTTGAAGCTGCGGCCAAGGCTTTCGGACATCAGCGTCACGTCGTTGAGGTTCGGCAGGAACCGGCGACGGGTCTTGTTGTGGGCGTGGCTGACGTTGTTGCCCGTCATCGGGCCCTTGCCAGTCAGTTCGCAGACGCGCGACATGGGGTATTCCTCATCTAGCGGGCCGGTTCCGGGGCTTGCCCCCGGCCTGGCCTGTCAACACAAATGGGCGCCGCGACACGGGCGCCCCGAATTCCGTCCCGCGCGTTTAGGCGCATTTTGGGGGGGCGTCAAGTGAGTCGGGCCGGAATTGCGCCGGGTCGGGACGGGCAGACTTTCTTGCCTCCGGCGGGGATATTTGTGGAAAGATGAAGGCGCAAGGGAGGGCGCGATGCAAGGCAGGCGGATCCGGGTGCGCGGGCAGGTGCAGGGGGTGGGGTTTCGTCCCTTCGTCTGGGGGCTTGCCCGGCGCGAGGGGCTGGTGGGCCATGTTCTGAACGATGCCGAGGGGGTCTTGGTGTTTGCGGCGGGCGCGGCGCCGGGGCTGGCACGCATGGTGCGGGCGCTGTCGCGGGAGGCGCCGCCGCTGGCGCGGGTGGATGCGGTGGAGGTGGCGGCGTGGGAGGTGCCGGTGCCGGGGCCGACCGGGTTTGCCATCGCGGCCAGCGGGCCGGCCGGGGCCGAGACGCGGGTGACGCCGGACGCGGCGAGCTGCCCGGCCTGTCTGGCGGAAATGCGCGATCCGTCGGCGCGGCGCTACCGCTATGCCTTCACCAATTGCACCCATTGCGGGCCGCGCTTCACCATCCTCAAGGCGCTGCCCTATGACCGGGCCCGGACCACGATGGCGCCGTTCGAGATGTGCCCGGCCTGCCGCGCCGAATATGAAGATCCCGGCGACCGGCGCTTCCATGCCCAGCCGATCGCCTGCCCCGAGTGCGGGCCCCGGCTCTGGGCGGAGACGGCGGGCGGCGAGCTGGACGGCGATGCGATCGCGCGGGCGGCCGAGGTGCTTCGGGCCGGGGGGATCGTGGCGGTGAAGGGGCTGGGCGGGTTTCACCTCGCCTGCGACGCGCGGAATGCGGCGGCGGTGGCGCTGTTGCGGCAGCGCAAGCAGCGCCCGGCGAAGCCGTTTGCGCTGATGGCGTCGGAGCGGGTCATCGCGGCGCATGCGGCTCCGACGGCTCAGGAATGGTCGTTGTTGCGCGCGCCGGCGGCCCCGATCGTGCTGCTCGCGAAGGCGGGCGCGCCACTGCCCCAGACCTTGGCGCCCGGCCAGCCGGCGCTGGGCTGGATGCTGCCCTATACGCCGCTGCACCATCTTCTGCTCGACGCGGTGGACCGGCCGCTGGTGATGACCAGCGGCAATCTCTCGGGCGAGCCGCAGGTGATCGGCAATGACGAGGCGCGCGCGAAGCTCGTGGCTTTCGCCGATCTGCTGGTGATGCACGACCGCGAGATTGCCCGCCGGCTCGACGATTCGGTGGAGCGGATCACCGCCGCCGGGCCGATGGTTCTGCGCCGGGCACGGGGGCGGGCGCCGGGCACCTTGCCCTTGCCCGATGGCTTTGACGCGGCGCCGCAGGTTCTGGCGATGGGGGGGCAGATGAAGGCGGCGATCTGTCTTGCCAAGTCCGGCCAGGCGTTGCTGGGCCACCATCTTGGGGATCTGGACGAGGCGCTGAGCTGGGCGGCCTACCAGCAGGCGTTGGCAGATTATCGCGATCTGTTCGACCATCGCCCGGAGGTGGTCGCCGTCGATCTGCACCCGGGCTACCGGGCGACCCGGGCCGGCGAGGCGATGGGCCTGCCGGTGGAGAGGGTGCAGCATCACCACGCCCACCTCGCCGCGGTGATGGGCGAAAACGGCTGGCCGCGGGAGGGCGGAAAGGTGGCGGGGATCGTGCTCGACGGGCTCGGGCTCGGCGCCGACGGGACGATCTGGGGCGGCGAGGTCTTGCTGGGCGATTACACCGGGGTCGAGCGGGTGGGCTGGCTCAAGCCCGCGCCGCTTGCGGGTGGCGACGCCGCCAACCGGGAGCCCTGGCGCAACCTGTTGGTGCGACTGGACGCGGCGGGGCTTTCGGATCTGGCCGATGAGCTGATGCCCGGCAAGCCGCGGGGCCTCTTGCGTCAGGCGGTTGCGGCGGGGGTCAATGCGCCGTTGTCGTCGTCGGCGGGGCGGTTGTTCGACGCCTTCGCCTATGCGCTGGGATGTGCGCCCGACCGGATGAGCTTTGAGGGAGAGGCCGGGATGGCGCTGGAAGCCGCGGCGCAAGGGGCGCCCGGCCGGGCGTGGCCCGTCGAGGCGAGGGCGGGCGAGATCGATCCGGCGCCGATGTTCGCGCAATGGGCCGGGGCGCGCGATCGGCCAGCGCAGGAGGCTGCGGCCAGATTTCACGAAACGCTTGCGGCGGCCTTTGCGCGCGTGGCCCGCGCGCAGGTTGAGGCCGGGCGTGCGGACGCGGTGGCGCTGTCGGGTGGGGTCTTGCAGAATGCGGTCTTGCAAGCGGCACTGCTTCGGCAGCTCGAGGGTCTGCCGGTGTTGCTGCACCATCACGTGCCGGCGAATGACGGCGGGCTTGCATTCGGTCAGGCCCTTGTGGCCGCGGCCCGCAGATTGCGGGTGCCATGAGAGCTGCGATGG
>JANTFS010000147.1 GCA_024763335.1 Paracoccaceae bacterium
CGGTTGCCGCGCAGCGCGCACATCTCGCGTTCGGACTTGGCCAGCACGTCGCCTTCCTCGAGCCAGGCGTGGCCGCTGGTGACGCTGCCCGCGGGCAGGAGCCGCATCATCGCCAAGGCGGTCATGGATTTGCCCGAGCCGCTCTCGCCGACAAGGCCGGTGATCTTTCCCGGGGTGATGTCGAGCGAGACGTCCGTCAGGATCGGCGTGCCGTGGATGGTGAGCGAGAGGTCGTCGAGCCGGATCATGCCCGCGCCCTCCGCACGCGGGGGTCGAGCAGGTCGCGCAGACCGTCGCCCATGAGGTTCAGCCCAAGCACCATCGCGACGATGGCGAGGCCGGGCAGGATCGCCAGCGCCGGGTTGGTGTAGATCATCGTCTGCGCCTCGGCGAGCATCCGGCCCCACGAGGGGGTGGGCGGCTGGGCGCCGAGACCGACGTAGGAGAGCCCCGCCTCGGCGAGGATGCCGAGGGAGAACTGGATCGTGCCCTGGACGATCAGCAGGTTGGTGATGTTGGGCAGGATGTGTTCGAGGCTGATGCGCAGCCGCCCCTTGCCGGCCACGCGGGCGGCGAGGATGTAGTCGAGCGTCCACAGGCTGAGCGCCCCGCCGCGCGCGACCCGGGCGAAGACGGGAATGTTGAAGATGCCGATGGCAAGGATGGCATTCACCGCGCTGGGCCCGAAGACGGCGGTGATCAGGATGGCGATCACCAGCGAGGGGAAGGCAAAGATGAGGTCGTTGCCGCGCATCACGATCTCGTCGAGGAGGCTGCCCCGGTTGGCGGCGGCGAGCAGGCCGAGGGGCACGCCGAGGCCGATGCCGATGCCGACGGCCACCAGCGCCACCGCGATCGAGGTGCGCGCGCCGACCATGAGCATAGATAGGATGTCGCGGCCGAAATGGTCGGTGCCCAGCAGGTAGGTGGGGCCCATCGGCTTCAGCCGGTCGGCGATGTTGAGGGCGGTCACGTCATGGGGTGTCCAGGCGAAGCTCACGAGCGCGGCGAGGAGGAACACCGCCGTCAGCGTCGCGCCGATCCAGAGCTGCGGGTTCAGCCTCATGCCGTCCTCCTCAGCCGCGGATCGACGGCGGCATAGGCGAGATCGACGAGGAAGGTCACGAGGATCACCGCGAAGACGAGCAGCATCACGAGGCTTTCGACCACGATGAGATCGCGCTGGGTGATGCCCTGGAAGATCAGCCGGCCGAGGCCGGGCAAAAAGAACACGTTCTCGATGATGATCGCCCCCGCCAGCAGGAAGGAGAATTGCAGCCCGATGATGGTGAGCACCGGGATCATCGCGTTGCGCAGCGCATGGCGGGTGGTCGCCTGACGGCGGCTGAGACCCTTGGCGCGGGCGGTGCGGATGTAATCCTGCCCGAGTGTCTCGATCAGCGCCGAGCGCATCACCCGGGCGAGGATCGAGGCTTGCGGCAGGGCAAGCGCCACGGCCGGAAGCGTGAGCGCCTTGAGGCCCGGCAGGAGCCCCGCGTCCCAGCCGGGAAAGCCCCCGGCGGAAAACCAGCGCAGGTTTACCGCGAAGACCAGCACCAGCAGCATGGCGAACCAGAAGTTGGGCACCGCGATGCCAAGCTGGGTGGCGCCCATGATGCCGTAGTCGGTGACGCTGCCGCGTCTGGCGGCGGCGATCAGGCCGACGGGGAAGGCGATGAGGGTGGACAGCACGAGCGCGTAGAGCGCAAGGGGAAGCGAGACCCACAGCCGCTGCGCCACCAGTTCGCTCACCGGCACCTTGTAGGTATAGGAGGTGCCGAAATCACCGCTGAGCATGCCGCCGAGCCAGTGCAGGTAGCGCGACAGGAGCGAGCCATCGAGGCCAAGCTGGTCGCGCAGGGCCGCCACCGCCTCGGGCGTGGCGTTCAGGCCCAGCATGTAGCTCGCCGGGTCGCCCGGGATTACCTCGATCACCGCGAAGATGACGGCCGAGGCCACCAGAAGGCTGAGCGCAAGCGAGAGCGCGCGGGACAGGGCATAGCGCAGCATGGCGCGAGCCTAGGCGCAAGCGTCGGCCGGGAAAAGCCGTTAAGTTCACGCGCCGATCATGGGCCGGGCGGCTCGACATTTCCTTCCGGATGCCACCGCGCGGCGGCATCCGGTCTGGCACAGGGGCGGGTCAGCCGGCGGCTTCCTCGCGCGGGGCCGGCAGGCCGGCGAGTTTGGCCAGCATCTGCACAGGCCCGTGCGGGAACATGTCGTAGAGAAACTTCTTGTAGCTGGCTTCGGCCTCGTGGAAGCTCTCGCCCTCGTGGCGTCCGAGCTCCTTGATGAGTTCGTGCATCGTTGGGTGTTTCTGGTGCTCGTCGTAATATTCGCGCACGTATTCGATCAAGCCGATCGCGGTTTCCGACACCGGCTTGTGGCCGGCGGCTTCATGCGCGGCGATCAGCGCGGCCATCACGTCTTCGTCCCAGTCTTCGGGGTTGAGCAGGAAGCCTTCGCTGTCGGTTTCGAGGGTTTTTCCGTTTACGGTCAAAGTCATCTCGGTCTCCATAAAACTGGCGCCGTCTCAGTGGCGCCGTGCACGCCGCATTGTCACTCAAGGGCCCTTTGCGCGCCAAACCGGCGTGGCGATAAAACGCCGAGCGCGCAGAAACATCGGGTCAAGGTCTATCTGGGAGGGGGCGGGGGCCGCTGCAATGTGCCGACCCGGGGGTGCGACAATTCGATCGCGTCTGTCAGAACGCAAAATCGTGGTAGCCGTCGCGCAAGAGCACGATGCCGTATCCCGACCACCAGACCAGCGCGAACACCGCGGCCCGAAGGCCCGCGTGCCGGATGCCGGACAGGATCAGCGCCACCGGCACGAACCAGGCCAGCGTCAGCAGCGCATAGATCGCGGGGACGGTGATCAGGGTGGCCGCCGGCCCGCGCACCAGGCCCAGGGTCAGGAACAGCCCGGCCGTCAGCGGCCACCACTGGAGGGTGGCGACCGGTGTGAGCAGAGCGAGGATCATCGCGCCGCCGGCCTTCTGGCGCGTGACCCGGAGGACCGCGAGAAGGCGGCGGCGATTGGCGAGGAACAGCGCCGCGAGCACCGACGGCCCGGCGGCGGCGAGGATGGCGGCGGCAAGGCCGGCAAAGGGGGGCAGGGTGCCAAGGCCCGGGCGGGGCGCAAGGCCCGGGTCGAGGCGGTGTTGCAGGGTCCACCAGATGAGCACCGCTGCGAGCGGCAGGAAGAGCGTCGCCGCGCCAAGCGCGGTGGTGCGGGCCGGAACGCGGGCGGCCGGTGGTTCAGTCATGCCATGGCCATGCCGGCAGGCGTCTCGGCGCGGATGGAAAACGGCGGGGCACCGGCTGAAACGGGTGCCCCGCCGCGGATCTCGGGCCGGTGATCACTCGGCCCAGCTCACGCCGGTGAGGTCATTGGCCTGAGTGGGCGCGTTTTCCCAAAGGCCGCGGATCTTGGCGTTGGCGACACCGGTCTTGGCGAGCTGGAACAGGTAGCCGTTGACATAGTCCTTGGCGATGATCGTCTCGGCGACATGGTTGAGCGCGCGCCGCGCGGCCGGGTCCGAGGTGACCGCGAGTTCGTCGATCACCATGCGGAAGTAGCGGTTGTCATACTGGAAGTAATAGTCGGGCCGGGCGTAGATGTTGATGTCGGCCGGTTCGGTGTGGCTGACGATGGTGAGATCGAAATCCTTGCCCTTGAACACCTGTTCGAGCCATTGCGCCCATTCGAGGTTGGTGATCTCGGTCTCGATCCCGACCGCGCGCAGCTGGGCGGCGATGATCTCGCCGCCGCGCCGGGCATAGGTCGGCGGCGGCAGCATCAGCCGCAGCGGGCCGACCCCGCCAACCTCGGCGATGAGCGCCTTCGAGGCGTCGGGATCGTAGGCCGACAGGCCGGTGAGGTCGATGTAGTCCGGGTTGTGCGGCGCGAAGTGGGTGCCGATCGGGGTGCCGAAGCCGAACATCGCGCCGTCGATGATTTCCTGCCGGTTGATGGCATGGGCGATGGCCTCACGCACGCGGATGTCGTCCAGCGGGGGCTGCTTGTTGTTCATCGCGAGGATGGTTTCGCCCTCGGTCGAGCCGACGATCACGGTGAAGCGCGGGTCGGCCTCGAACTGGCTCAGCGTTTCGGGCGCGGGGAAGTTCGGGAAGGCGTCGACATCGCCGGCCATCATCGCGGCAAAGGCGGCGTTGGGGTCGGAGATGAACTTGAAGGTGGCCTGCGCGAGCGCCGGCGCGTCGCCCCAGTAGGCATCGTTGCGGGCGATGGTCACATGGTCGCCCTTGACCCATTCGACGAATGTGAACGGACCGGTGCCGACCGGGCTGGTGGCATCCGTTTCGATGCTTTCGGGCGCCACGATCACGGCGTCGCCCCAAGCCATGTTGAAGGGGAAGTTGCCGTTGGGCTCGGCGAGGGTCACCTTGACGGTGAGCGGATCCACGGCCTCGACGGAGGCGATGCCGGCGAAGAGGGCCTTCTGGGCATTGGTCGAATCTTCCGCCCGGGCCCGGTCGAGGCTGAACACCACGTCTTCGGCATCCATCGTCGTGCCGTCGTGGAAGGTGACGCCCTCGTTGAGGTGGAAGGTATAGACGGTGCCGTCGTCGCTGACCTCCCAGCTTCTGGCCAGCGCCGGGCGCACGGAGCCATCGGGCCCGAAGCGGGTGAGGCCCTCGAAGATGTTGGCATAGACAACCTCGTCGATCGCCGCGGCGGCGCCGCCGGTCGGGTCGAGGTTGGGCGGCTCGAGCACCATGCCGAGCGTGATCGTGTCTTGCTGGGCGACCGCGGCATTGGCGGTCAGCGCCAGCACTGCGGCGAGCGTGAGTTGTTTCATGGTATGCCTCCCTGGAGCCCATTGATTGGCGCGCGCTTCATTGAACCTTAGATCGGGCGGGCGAGACAAGGGTTTTCGCCGCTCGTGCCCTCCGCGCGCGGGCTCTTCAAGCGCGAAGCGCTTTCATCGCCCTGTCTATCGCCGGGGCTCTCGGCCGCGACGACGCCCGGCAGGGCGCAGGAGCGGCTATTTCCCGCGCCAGCTGTCGATCCAGCGCCGGATCCGGCCGCGCTTGTCGTCGGCATAGGCGTCGACCTTGTCCCAGGCGTCGCGGGTGTCTTCCAGAGCCGGGTCGATGGTGCGTTCACGGAACTGCCGCCACATCGCGCGAATGAACAGGATCAGCGCAAACAGGGTGATGAAGAAGAAGATGTTGAACCACGGGATGATCGTCACGTTCGGGTTGTCGACCGGCTTGATCGCGATGGCATTGGGGAAGGCCGAGAACAGCTCGAGGCGCCAGCCATAGTGGGTGAGGACCGCCCATTTGGGATTTTCCGGCGTCGAGCGCAGGTCGTCGGCCTCGGTTTGCAGGCTCGCGGTGTCGAACTTGAAATAGGGCGGCCAGGACCAGCCGGTATCTTCGTTGCGGTAGACCATCACGCCTTCGGCATCGCGGCGGATGAAGCCGAACAGGAAGGTCTTCTTGCGCACGGTCTGGATGAACTGGACGTCGCGGTTGATCAGCTGGCCGGACTGGTAGCCGGGGTTCGACCAGAAGATCCGGGTCCAATTGTCGAGGTCCTGGCGTTCCTGGTAGGTGTTGACCACGCGCACCACGTCATGTTGCGGCAAGGTGTAATGCAGGAAGGCGCCGACGATGACGGCCAGAATGGCAAGAACGGTGTTGCGGACGATACGCATGGGGTCGGACCTCACAGGGCGTTACAGGACGTTGATGGCGATCATGATCGCGAACAGGGCGATCATGGGAATGACGTAGACGAGGGCGATGAGCTTGGGGCGGATCGAGGCGTGGTAGTCCGCCATCCCGGCTTCGATGAACGCGCGGCGCTCGGGGCTCGCGTCGTCACCGGGGTGGTCCTCGGCCCACTGGTTTTCGAGCTTCTCGCGGCGGATCGAGCGCGCGTAGAGCGCTACCGCGAGGTAGATCACCGAGAGGGCCAGAAACCCGAAGACGAAAAGTCGCACGAATGCCATGGCTACCTCCGCACCGCGCCCCAGGGGCCGACCAGCTCGATCATATCATCCTTGGGGGGGCGTCGGCCAGCAGCCGCGGGCGGCGCCGGCCGGCCACCGAAAAGCGCCTCGCGGGCGCCGGCCTTGTTGGCGGCATAATCGCGGGCGAGGAAATCCACCACGTAGTCCTTCTTGGCCTCTGGCCAGTCGCGGTAGGCGGCGTAGAAGGCCGTTTTGTGGGTGATGAACAGCTGGCGCACGTCAAGCGGCGCAAGCTCCGACAGGAGCTGGTTGATCAGGTCGCGGTCGGGGTGATCGGAACGCGCGCGCAGGGTGTAGAAATAGGCCGGGTTGTCCGACGCGATCCGGGGCCACTTGCCGCCGTTCAGCGCCCAGCGCACCAGCGCGTTGAGCTTGAGGAACTCCTCGGGCAGGTTGCGGCCCATCTTCTGCGCCAACCGGTGCAGGCTGCGCGGATCGAAGCCATCGACCGCGAGGCCCAGCGTGGTGGCCGCGTCGACGAGGATGAAATCCATCTTCTGGCGCAGGATCGCCGCACCATCGACGCCGCGCGCCTTGATCACCGGCTCGACGAGGTCGTTCATCTCGAGGAAGGTGGCGATGCCGTTGCGCATGGTCAGATCGAAGGCCTCAATGGGCATTGGGCCGACCTCGGCGCGCGGCCGCACGGTGATCGCCGCCGGGTGCGCGACATCGCGAAACACGTAGATGCCGCCGAAATGCGCCGTCCAGAAATCGCCCTGCTCGTAGGTCGGGCGGGCAAGGTCGATCGGGTTGCGGGTGACGTCGCCGGTTTGCTTCGCCAGCTCGATCATCTCGGCGATGAGCACGTCGTCAAACCAGGCGTCGTCCTTGGTCTGGAAGGTGTCGATCTTCTGCGCCAGCTTGCGGGCATTGGCGACATGGCTCTGGGTGGTGTCGGCCACCACGGTGATCTTTCGGATGTCGAAGAGCTTGGCGGGGGAGGTGACCTCGAACACCGAATTGTCGAGCTCGCCCGCCACGGCGTCCTGCGCGGTGAGGGCAAAGAGCTTGGCTTCGTTGTCCTCGATGAACCGGCGCAGGATGTCGCGCGAGGTGGAGAACTGCGCGTTCAGGAGCGGCGCGGATTTCTGGCCTGTGTCGAGGATAATGAACTGCCGGTTCACCCCGCCCGGATTGAGATAGAGGTGATCGCCCAGCTCCTCGCCGATCTCGTAGGAATAGCCCGAGATGTCGATGTGGAACTCCGTGAGCCCGGTGCGCTTGCCCGCCAGTCGATGCAGCGCCCGGTTGTAGCGCTCGACAAGCGCCGGGCTGTCGACCCGGATCAGGTTGCCGAACATCAGGCCCTTTTCGATGAGGCGTTTCATGCGGCGGCCTTCATCTTCCGATACACCAGCAGGAAGGTCACCACATAGGCCGCGATCGGCAGGAAGCTGGCGGCGAAGATGGTGATGTAGAACTGCCCCTCGAGCGCGGTTTCGGGGTCGATCCCCTGCCGCAGGAAGAGCCATTCCACCAGCACCGCGAGCTTCGCCGCGCCCTGCAGCACAACCAGCGAAATCAGGATCGCCAATATGATCACGCCGGTGCCGGGCTCCCCCCGGGCCGAGGCGATGCGCCGCGCGATCTCGCGGGCGACGATCCCGGTCACCAGGGATGCCAGCAGCGTGGTCCCGATCAGGATGAGCCAATCCATGCCATTCTCCTCACGTTCCATTCTCACGGCTGCCGGGCGCGGGGTCCACCCCCCGGCGAGCCAGATCTTCGCCCTTGCGTCGTTCCACGCCCTGTGCCCGCACGAGCCACGCCAACGCCAGCAGCGGCCCCCAGATCAGCGCCGAGCGCAGGGCCGGCCCCGATACTGCCGCCAATCGCATCCCGCTGCCGCCCGCATAGAACGCGGCGAAGAGCAGCGCAGCGGCGATGAGCGTCCCCCCGGCGGCCAGCGCGAT
>JANTFS010000148.1 GCA_024763335.1 Paracoccaceae bacterium
GAGCCCGGCGCGATAGGCCTCCGCCGCGCCGGCGACGTCGCCGCCCGCCTGCAACGCGCGGCCAAAGTTGTAGGCAGTGCGGCCATGATCGGGAAAGACGACATGCGCCTTGCGGCAGGCGACGACCGCCGCCGCTGCATCGATCTCGCCGAAGGCGACGCCGGACTGATCGGCGCGGCCCGTTTCGCTGTGCGGATGGCCGGCAAGGGAATCGCAGGTGGCGACCAGCGCGCTGAACTCGGCGCGCTTGTCGCGCCGGTCTGCGGCATGGGCATCATCCTGCGCGGTGGCGGCCTGACCGAACAGGCCCGCCGCGATCAACAGGGCAGGTGCCGCCCACCGCCCGGACATCATCAAAAACTCGAACATTCAATCTCCCCCTGACCGCGGCGAGCCTAGCGCCGCGCCGCGCCGGGTGCAACGCGCCCCGGCCCGTTGCCGGGCCGGGGCCGCAGGGGCTCAGAGCCCCATCGCCTGCTTGATCTGGTCGATCACGGCGCTGACGGCCTCGGGATTGTCGCCGGCCGCCTCGATGGCGGTCTTGAGGGCCGCTTTCTGCGCCTCGCCAAGCGCGCTCTCGTCGACCATGGTTGCCAGTTTCCCGGCGTCGAAGGTTTCGGGCGTGAGCAGATCGGTGATCGACATCGCATCGGCGGCGGTGTCGGCCGCGCCGGCCGCCGTGTCTGCAACGCCTGTCGCCGTGTCGGCCGCCGTATCCGCCGCGCCTGCGGCCGTATCCGCAGCGGTGTTCGCTGCGCCTGCGGCCGTGTCCGCAGCCGTATCCGCCGCGCCTGCCGCTGTATCCGAAGCCGTGTCCGCAACGCTGGCCGCCGTGTCCGCAGCGCCCGTCGCCGCGTCCGCAGCGGCATCGACCGCGCCGGACACCGCATCACCGGCCGCATCGAGCGTATCCGTTGCCACGTCGGCCGCGGCCCCCGCCACGTTCCCGGCGGCATCCACCGCATCGCTTGCGGCATCCATCGCACCGGACGCAGCGTCGCTCACCGCATCCATGGCCCCCGTCGCGGCATCGCCCACGGTGTCGGCCACGGCCCCGGCGGTATCGCTCACGGCATCGGCGGCGGTGTCGGCAAGATTGCCGGCGGCATCGGTGACGGTGTTGACGGCGTCGGCCGCTGCGTCGGCGGCGTCCTGAACCGCGTTGGCGGCGCCATCGAGCAGCCCGGTGTCCTGCGTGTCGGCGTCTGCGTCTGCGTCGGCGCTGGCCGCATCCGTATCGGTGGCGGTGTCA
The DNA here is from genome assembly GCA_024763335.1 of Paracoccaceae bacterium. GTDB lineage: Bacteria > Pseudomonadota > Alphaproteobacteria > Rhodobacterales > Rhodobacteraceae > Sinisalibacter. The sequence goes on from JANTFS010000148.1 coordinate 1,253, forward strand.
TCGACACCGGTGTCGGCGGTGGTGGCCTCCTCGGCCGGCTGCACAGCCTCGGGCGAGGCCAGCGGGGATTCGTCTTCAGTGAGCTTGCCCTGCTGGGTGGTCCACCAGGCATAGCCGCCAATCGCCACGGCGATCAGCAAAATAAGTGTGATCCAGGTCTTGTTCATCGGTCTGGTCCTTTCCTCTCGGGCGCGCAACAGGCGCCCGCTTGACGGGGAACAGGAATGGCCCGGGCGGGGGGCGAACTTCAAGGGGAGCCTGCGCACGCCCTTCCCCCCGGCAGAAATCGGCTTGAAAGCACATGGGCTGGGCTTTACCTTTCGCAGCCAAGGATTTGTGCAACCACCAAAGGAACACGACCATAGCCCGCAGACCTCACAATGCCCCGCCCACGCGCGATACCGGCCCGCGCGTCAACGATCGCATCCGTGCCCCCGAGATCCGTCTCATCGGGGCCGACGGCGAGAACGTCGGTGTCGTGCCGCCCGAGCGCGGGCGCGAACTGGCCGCGGAAGCGGGGCTCGATCTCGTGGAAATTTCGCCCAATGCAACGCCGCCGGTCTGCAAGATCATGGACTTCGGCAAGTTCAAATACGAACAGCAGAAACGCGAGAGCGAGGCGCGCAAGAAGCAAAAGACGATCGAGGTCAAGGAGGTCAAGTTCCGGCCCAACACCGACACGCATGACTACGACGTCAAGATGCGCAACGTGGTGCGGTTTCTCGAAAAGGGCGACAAGGTGAAGGTCACCCTGCGCTTTCGCGGCCGCGAGATGGCGCACCAGAACCTCGGGCGCGAACTGCTCGAACGGGTCGCCGAGGACGTGAAGGAGATCGGCAAGGTCGAGAACATGCCGAAGATGGAAGGCCGCCAGATGATCATGATGATCGGGCCGATCACCAAATAGGCGCCCCTGCGCCCCGATCCGGGCGCAAGGCGACCGCAGGCAGAGCCCCGGCGATCAGATCGCCGGGGTTTTTTGTCGGGTCAATCGAGGCTGGTGAACATGACGTTGTCGAACGAAGCCTGATTCTCGCCGTCACGCCCGTAGACGAAGAAGCCGAACTCGGTATCGCCCGCGGGTTTCTGGACCCGCGCCTTGAACACTTGCGTGCCGTTGACGAAGACGGTGAGCACGTTGCCCTCGGAGCGCAGCATCAGCCGGTTGTCGACACCAATGGAGGGATCGAGCGCCGCTGCCTGATCGATGAGCTTGATGGTGTGGTATTCGGCATCGTTTTCGCGGCGGATCCACACATCGCGGTCGGTGAACAGGAGGGCGTTGAAATTGTTGTCCCAGTCCTCGACCCAGAACAGGAACCCCGCGCCCATGTAGTCGCCGCCGTTCTTTTCAAACCGCACGTCGACACAGAATTCGCCATCGCTGAACCCCCAGCCGCCGAGCTTGGTGCGCCAGGAGTTGGAGCCGATGTCAGGGGTGACGTAGTAGCGCCCGTCGCGGACCACCGTGTGCTGCCCGTCCTCGGGCCAGTTGGTGAGGTTGTCGTCGAAGTGATCTTCGAGATAGATCTCGGAGCCGTCGCAATCTTCGGCCCGCGCCGGCATCCCGGCGGCAAATGCCAGCATCGCGGCCAGCGCAAGGAACCTGGTGAGCGTGAACATGTTGTCCTCCCGTTTTCTGGGATCCCGTCCACGCTTTCATCGCGATCATTGTCCGGCAGGGCCACGCCGATGGCCATGACGTGGATCAAGAGCGGCCCGAAAGGCGCCGTCAGGCCTGCGGCTGGCGTTTCTCGTATTCGATCCGGACCAGCGGCTTTTTCTGCGCCAGGTCCTCGTCATAGCCGAGATTGCGCACCGTGGCGGAGCGCTCGGCCTCGGCGGCAGTATCGGCGTAGGTGCCGACCAGACGGTCGATGATCGTCCAGCAGATGCCGAAATTGATGTTTTCGTTGTGGTAGTGGTGCAGGGCGTGGGTTCTGCGCCGGTCGCGCAGAAATTTGTTCTCGTAGTCGATCGGCAGGTGGTTGGAGAAATGCACGACCTCGTAGATCAGCAGCATGACGATGAAGGCAAACGCCCAGGCCAGGGCGGTGCCGGGGGCGATCAGGCTCGCCGGAATGACCAGGGCCAGCACCAGCGCGGCGATCGACAGCGGGTTGGAGAGAATCACGTCTTCCTGCGAGGGGTGGTTGTGATGGGCATAATGGACGCGAATCCAGAACCGGGCGGTCGGACGGGTGTTGATCCAGATCAGCGGATGCAGGATGTAGCGGTGGATCAGGAACTCGGCGGGCGGAACGATTGCGATCGCGGCCAGGAAGATCACGGCGATGGTGAGCGGCGGCACCGTCGCAAGCGCACCGGCCAGCAGCGCCACGGCAAACACGCCGTAGACGGCCGCGGCCAGCTGGATCGGACGATGGGTGAAGATTTTCCGAAGATCCCGGTACAATCCGCCGATGGCCATGGTCTCATACTCCCAGTTACTGGCGGAAAACTATCCCGCCGGCTGCGCCCCGGTCAATCCGCAGCGACGATCTGACCCAAGAAAGTTTGTCGACACTCACTCCCGGGAGGGGCTGCGCCTCAGTCGACGAAGGCCTTTTCGATCACGTATTCCGCCGGATCGGAGTTGGCGCCCTCGCGCAGGCCGTAGCCCTCGAGCACGTCCTTCATGTCGAGGTTGAAGGCCAGCGACCCGCAGACCATGCCACGGTCGGTCGCCGGGTCGAGCTTGTCGATGCCAAGGCCGAGATCGGCAAACACCTTGCCCGAGGTCAGGTTGTCGGTGATCCGGCCCTTGTGCGGAAAGTCGTCGCGCGTCGTCGTCGGGTAGTACTTCAGCTTGTCGCCGATGAACTCCCCGATCAGGGGATCATCGGGCAGGCTTTCGACCAGCTGCCGGCCGTATTCAAGCTCCGGCGCGTCGCGGCAGGTGTGCATCATGATCACCTCGTCGTAGCGCTCGTAGGTGTCAGGATCGCGCATCAGGCTGGCGAAGGGGGCGATGCCGGTGCCGGTGGCGAAGAACCACAGCCGCTTGCCGGGCAGAAGCGCGTCGAGCACCAGCGTGCCGACCGGCTTGGGCCGCAGGATGATCTCGTCGCCGACCTTGATGTGCTGGAGGCGCGAGGTGAGCGGGCCATCGGGCACCTTGATCGAGTAGAATTCAAGCTCCTCGTCCCAGGCCGGCGAGGCGATGGAATAGGCGCGCAGGAGCGGCTTGCCGTTGTCGCCCATCAACCCGATCATCACGAATTCGCCGGAACGGAATCGCAGGCTCTTGGGCCGGGTCACGCGGAAGCGAAACAACCGGTCGGTGTAATGCTCCACCTCCGTCACGGTCTGGGCGTCGGGCAGGGTGGGCACGGGTTTGATCTGGCTATCGGTCACGTCGGTCACGTTCTCTTGTGGCTGGACGGGGTATAAAGCGCCCGGGAGTATCGGAAAACCCTTAATCGGAATGCGGCTTTTGCGTCCAGCAACTCAGCCGCGACCGATGGTCATAGGCAGGCTTGCCTATCGCGGCGTTGTGGGACAAAGTTCCAGGGTGGCCGGTTTTCCGGCAGGGATTTGGGAAAATGTCCCGAAATCCGTCGAACCAGCCGGGGACCATGGCCATGGACAAGACCATCGACGCAATCGACCGCAAGATCCTCGCCGAATTGCAGCGCGATGCCGGCCAGTCTCTCGACACCATCGCGGCCAAGGTCGGATCGTCCAAGACCCCGGTCTGGAACCGGATTCGAAAACTGCGCGAGGCCGGGGTGATCGGGCCGCCGACGGTTCACGTCGATGCCGAGAAGCTGGGCATCGACGCCTGTTTTTTCGTGCTCGTGCGCACATCCGAACATGAGGCCGAGTGGCAGGACGCCTTCCTGCAAGCCCTCAGGGCGCGGCCCGAGGTGATGGAAGCGCACCGGCTTGCGGGCGAGATTGACTACATTCTCAAGGTGCGGGTGGCCAATGCCCGCGCCTATGATGACTTCTACCAGGCGCTGATTTCGGAGGTGAAGATCTTCAATGTCACCGCGCTGCTGTCGATGGAAGAGATCAAGTTCACCACCGCCCTGCCGCTCTAGCCGCGCACCGTCACCGGCTGCGGCGCGCGGGCACTGGCCACCTGCCACTGCCCCGCGGCGATCTGGAGCAGGTGCTGGCCGTCGCTGAAGCCGAGCTGGAACAGCCGTGTCGTGCCGGGCCCGTCGAGGCGGGCGATATAGGCGCCGTCGATAAGGCGGCGGGCGGAGACGAGCGCCGCGGGTTTTCCAAACAGTACCCGCGCGCGCCAGCCGCGCACCACCATCCGGGTTTCGGCCGAGATCAGCACGTCGGGCGTGTCATCCCCGGGATCAAGCTCGCCCGGGCGCAGGCGCAACATCTGGCCGCGCGGCACCTTGCGCACGAACAGATGCGCCAGCCGGACGGCGCCGCGATCGCGGGTGATGATGCGGTCGCCGGGCGACAGGAACTCGACCGGCAGGACACCGTCGGTGGTGAGAACCTCGGTGCCGGGGCCGAGGCCGGAATTGCAGGGCGGAAGGGCTACGCGAACGGACCGCGCGCGGCCGGGCGACGTCTGGGTCATGGGGTACCTGCTCGATTGTCGTTTTTTCTTTTGCCACAGGATAGACGAAGAATGGGTTATCGGCACGCGATTTCTGGCGGATTTCGCGCGGCCTCGACACAATCCGCTCGCGCCGGGCCGCGCGGGCTGGTAAATCTCGCTCCGCGTGCGGGTGTGGCGGAACTGGTAGACGCACCAGATTTAGGTTCTGGCGCCGCGAGGCGTGGGGGTTCGAGTCCCTTCACCCGCACCATCCGGGCCCGCGACCGGCCGCAGCGCGGGGGAATATTGCCCCGCTTGGCCGATGTGCCCTTCGCCGAAGGGGGATTCCGCGCCACGCCCCCTTGCGCGCCCGGCCATGCCCCCCTAGAAGAGCGTGAATTTTCACCGGCGCCGCACAGGCGGCCTGCCCGACGATATGAAGGACATCACCATGGCTGTCACCGAGACGCTGAACGAAGGCCTCAAGCGCGCCTACCAGCTCATCATCACCGCGCAGGAGCTGGAAGAGAAGGTCACCGAAAAGCTGACCGAGGCGCAGCCGGAGATCGAGATGAAGGGCTTTCGCAAGGGCAAGGTGCCGCTGCCGCTGCTGAAGAAGCAGTTCGGCCAGCGTCTGCTCGGCGAAGCGATGCAGGAGAGCATCGACGCGGCGATGAATGCCCATTTCGCCGAGTCCGGCGACCGCCCGGCGATGCAGCCCGAGGTCAAGATGACCAACGAGGACTGGAAAGAGGGCGACGACGTGCATGTCGAGATGTCCTACGAGAAGCTGCCCGAGATCCCCGAGGTCGATTTCTCCGAGCTCACGCTGGAGCGCATGGTGGTGAAGGCGGGTGACGCCGAGATCGACGAGGCGCTCGCATCTCTGGCCCAGAACGCGCAGAATTTCGAGGACCGCAAGAAGGGCTCCAAGGCCAAGGACGGCGACCAGGTGGTGCTCGATTTCGTCGGCCGCGTCGATGGCGAGGAATTCGAAGGCGGCGCGGCGGAAGATTTCCCGCTGGTGCTCGGGTCGGGCCAGTTCATCCCCGGCTTCGAGGAGCAGCTCGTCGGCGTGAAGGCCGGCGATGAGAAAGACGTCACCGTGACCTTCCCGGCCGATTACGGCGCGGCCGAACTTGCCGGCAAGGAAGCGGTGTTTGCCTGCACCGTCAAGGCGGTGAAGGCACCGGCCGCGGCCGCGGTCGACGACGACCTCGCCAAGCGCTACGGCGCCGAGGATCTCGCCCAGCTCAAGGCGCAGGTTGCCGAGAGTCTCGAGGCGGAATACCAGGGCGCCGCCCGCGCGGTGATGAAGCGCGCGCTGCTCGACAAGCTCGATGCGCTGGCGAGCTTCGATCTGCCGCCGTCGCTGGTCGAGGCCGAGGCGAGCCAGATCGCGCACCAGCTGTGGCACGAGGAGCACCCCGAAGAGCACGGCCACGACCACGGCGAGATCGAGGTCACCGACGAGCACAAGACGCTCGCCGAGCGCCGGGTGAAGCTCGGCCTGCTGCTCGCCGAGGTCGGCCAGAAGGCCAATATCGAGGTGACCGATGCCGAGATGACCCAGGCGATCATGAACCAGGCCCGCCAATACCCGGGCCAGGAGCGCGCCTTCTTCGATTTCGTCAACCAGAACGAGCAGATGCGCCAGCAGATCCAGGCCCCGATCTTCGAGGACAAGGTGGTGGACCACATCGTCGAACAGGCGTCGGTGACCGAGAAAGAGGTGTCGAAGGAAGACCTCGAGAAGGCCGTCGAAGCGCTCGACGAGGACTGAGCCGCCTCACAAGGTATGCGAAAGGCCGTCCCTCGGGGCGGCCTTTTTCTTTCCTGGCGTTTTGAAGCGGTGCGCCTGCGGCGCGCATGATCTGTGCGTTGGGGGCGCTGCCCCCAAACCCCCGAGGTATTTGGAGACCAAAGAAGGTGGAAGATGCCTCAGCTCTTCAGACCGGTCTCGTAGAGCAGCCCCAGCCGCTTGGCCTCGTAGTAATAGCCGCGCGCATACCAGCCCATTGCCTCGGCCTTGTCGCCGCCGGCGACG
>JANTFS010000149.1 GCA_024763335.1 Paracoccaceae bacterium
GCCCGCGCGGGCGCGAGACCCGGCGGCGCGCGCCGCCGGCGCGGCGGCGAGGCTCCCTGCTGGCCCCCTCCCGCCCGGCTGTGTCTGGGCTCGGCGCAGAAACTGCCGTTGTGTCTGCCTCTTCGGCGTCTCAGGGCCATGTGCCGGGGTTTTCATTGCATTTGCAATGTTATTGTGCGATGACGGATGCCAAACGGTTACCGGAGGCCTGTGCACATGAAAGTCGAAAAGATCCACCACGTCGCCTATCGCTGCAAGGACGCCAAGGAAACGGTCGAATGGTATGGCAAGATGCTGAACATGGATTTCATCCTCGCCATCGCCGAAAACCACGTGCCCTCGACCCATGAGCCGGATCCCTACATGCACGTCTTCCTCGATGCCGGCGATGGCAATGTGCTCGCCTTCTTCGAATTGCCCACCAAGCCCGAAATGGGCCGCGACCCGAACACGCCAAAATGGGTCCAGCATATCGCCTTCAAGGTGAAGGATCGCGACGAACTGATTGAATTCAAAGAGCATCTTGAAGACAACGGCGTCGAGGTTCTGGGTGTCACCGACCACTCGATCTTTCACTCGATCTATTTCTTCGACCCTAACGGCCACCGCATCGAGCTGGCCTGCCCGGACCCGGCTGAACACGCGATGCTGAAAAAGCTCGACGCGGTGAAATGGGAGATGCTCGAGGAATGGTCGCGCACGAAACAGGCGCCGCGCCATGCCGACTGGATGCACCAGAAGGAGTTGTCAGAGGTCTGATGAGCGCGGCGGTCCGAGGGGGCAACGGCCCCTGTTTGCGGCGCCGGGTGCCGGATGGTCAGCCCCCGAGGATGGCCTTGACATAGCCTTGGGTTTCCTCGAACGGCGGGATGCCGTCGTGTTTGACCACCGCCTCCGGCCCGGCATTGTAGGCGGCCAGCGCCAGCCGCCAGGAGCGGAACCGGTCATACTGGGCCCGCAGGTAGCGCGCCCCGCCCTCGAGGTTTTCCGCCGGATCATGCGGGTCGACCCCGAGCCGCGCGGCGGTGTCGGGCATCAGCTGGGCCAGGCCGATGGCCCCGGCATGGCTTTCGGCCTTCGGGTTCCAGCCCGATTCCTGCTGCACGAGGCGCAGGAACAGGTCCGCGGGCACCCCGTGTTTGCGCGCCGCGGCCTTCGCGACATCAAGATACTCGCCCCGGTAACGGCCCGTGTAGCGCGGGATTGCATCGCCGGATTCGTCGGGATCGTAGCTGGGGGTGAGTCGCACGGAATTGCGGTATTGATCCGCGGCGCGGTCGTCGAGGACCCGCAGCGCATTCTCGAAACTCGACCGCCCCGAAGAGGATGAAAACAAGGTTTCCGCCGCGGCCGGCGCGGCGGCAGCGAGGCCCGCAACAATGGCACCCATCACGATCCGCTTCATCTGATCCCCCGTTCAATGCCGCGAAGATAGCCCATTTTCGCCGGGCTCGCCAGACGCGGAGACCGCTTTCGGCGGCCCCCCGCCCGGCGCCGGCGTGGAAATTTACCTTTTCTTCACCGCGGGCGGGTGATGTAACGATTGGCGACAATTTTACAGATTCGGAGGGCGCTCATGGCAGGGTCGGTCAACAAGGTCATTCTCATCGGCAACCTCGGGGCTGATCCGGAAGTGCGTTCCTTTCCCAACGGCGGCAAGGTCTGCTCGCTGCGCATTGCCACCTCCGAGACATGGAAGGACCGCAACACCGGCGAGCGACGCGAACGCACCGAGTGGCACCGGGTCGAGATCTATTCCGAACCGCTGGTGCGCGTGGCGGAGCAATACCTGCGCAAGGGCTCGAAGGTCTATGTCGAGGGCCAGCTCGAGACCCGCAAGTGGCAAGACCAGTCGGGCCAGGATCGCTACACGACCGAGGTGGCGCTGCGGCCCTACCGCAGCGAACTCACCATGCTCGATTCGCGCCAGGGCGGCGGGAACGGCGGCTATGGCAATGAGCCCGGCGGCTACGGTGGCGGCGGCGGCGACATGGGCGGCCCGGGGCCAAGCGGCGGCGGCGGTGGCGCGGGCAGCAGTGGTGGCCCGTCGGGCGGCGGGTTCGACGACGAGATCCCGTTCTGAGCCGGCGCGCGGCGCTTCGGCCTTGAGCCGGGCGCCGTTGAGGGCCATGTTGAACAGGTCCGCCGGTGATCCGGCGGCCATTCCCTTGGCTGGAGGCGTCAGATGTCGTGGTCATTTCCAATCGGCCATTTGTTCGGCAGCGAACTGCGGGTGCACGCCACCTTCTTCCTGCTCATTGCCTGGATCGGGATCGCCGGCTGGCTGCAGGGCGGTCCCGACGCGGCGGCGCTCAACATCTTGTATATTCTCATCCTGTTCGCCTGCGTGATCGCCCATGAATTCGGCCATGCCCTGACAGCACGGCGTTACGGCATCCGCACCCCGGATGTGACGCTGCTGCCGATCGGCGGGCTGGCGCGGCTCGAACGGATGCCCGAAAAGCCCGGGCAGGAAGTGCTCGTGGCGTTGGCGGGTCCGGCGGTGAACGTGGTCATTTTCCTCGTCCTCGCCCTCGTGCTCGGCCCCGACCGGCTGCGCGCGACCACGCTCGATGAAATCACCCTCAGCTCGCTGCCCGCGCAGGTTGCCATTCTCAATCTGGTGCTGGCGGTGTTCAACCTGATCCCGGCCTTCCCGATGGACGGCGGGCGGGTGCTGCGCGCCGTGCTGTCGCTCGGGATGGACCGGGCCTCGGCGACCCGCGTGGCGGCGGCGGCGGGCCAGGGGCTGGCTTTTGCCATGGGGCTCTTCGGCCTCGTCGCGGGCAATCCGGTGCTTTTGCTGATCGCCTTTTTCATCTTCCTGTCGGCCGGCGCGGAGCGGGCCGACGAAGCCATGCGGTCCCTCGCTCGCGGGCTGATGGCGCGCGATGCGATGATCACGGAGTTTGAAACCCTGCATCCCGACGACAGCCTCGATCTTGCGGCAACGACCCTGATCCGGACCACCCAGCATGAGTTTCCGGTGACGGACCCGGTGAGCGGCGCCTTCGTCGGGCTGCTCACCCGAAACGCGCTTTACCGGGCGCTCGACAGCAAGTCGCGCGCGGCCCGCGTTGCCGACATCATGGAGCGCGAGGTCCCGACGGCCAGTCTCAACGAGGGGCTCACGGGCACGCTCGAAAAGATGCAAGGCGGCGCGCCGGCGGTGATGGTGCTGGGCCGTGACAGCGGGCTGGTGGGCTATATCACCCGCGAAAACGTCGGCGAACTGATGATCGTCGCCAACGCGCGGGGGCGTTAGGGGCGCGAAATCCGCTGCGGATTTCGGCCCGGTTTCCGCCGCGGAAAACGCGCCTACCGCGCCGCCAGCGCATCTTCCAGCACGCCGCGCACCACCGCGAGGTCGACGTTATCCGCCACGAAGGCCTCGCCGATCGCGCGCGCGAGGATGAAGCGCAGCTTGCCGGCCACCACCTTCTTGTCCTGCGCCATCAGCGCGAGCAGCGCGTCCGCGTCCGGCAGATCGCCCGGAATGTCCGCAAGGTCGCGTTTCATCCCCATCGTGGCCAGATGTGCGCGCAAGCGCGACGGCGCTTCCTGCGCCATCAGCCCAAGCCGGGCCGAGGTCTCGAACGCCAGGGCACAGCCGATCGCCACGCCCTCGCCGTGCAACAGCCGGTCGGAATAGCCCGTCGCCGCCTCCAGCGCGTGGCCGAAAGTGTGACCAAGGTTCAAAAGCGCGCGGTCGCCCTGCTCGGTCTCGTCGCGGGCCACGATATCGGCCTTCATCTGCACCGAACGGCGCACCGCCTCCTGCCGCAGCGCGGCATCCCCGGCCGCCAGCGCCGGGCCGTTTTTCTCAAGCCACTCGAAAAACTCGAGCGAGCCGAGCCCGCCGTATTTCACCACCTCACCGTAACCTGCGAGAAAGTCACGCGGCGCCAGCGTGCCGAGCACGCCGATATCGGCGAGCACCAGTGCCGGTTGGTGGAAGGCGCCAACGAGGTTCTTGCCTTGGGCTGAGTTAATCCCGGTCTTGCCTCCAACCGAACTGTCGACCTGCGCCAGAAGCGATGTCGGGATCTGCACGAAGCGCACCCCCCGGCGCAGGATCGCCGCGGCAAAGCCCGCCAGATCGCCGATCACGCCGCCGCCGAAGGCCACCACCATGTCCTGGCGCTCGACCTGTTTCGCCAGCAGCCACTCGACCGCGTCCTGCAGATGCGCCCAGCTCTTCGTCGCCTCGCCCGGCGGCAACACCAGCGCCTCGGCCGCAATCCCCGCCTCGGCGAGCCCCGCCTCCAGCGCCTCGAGATGCAGCCCCGCGACACGTTCCTCGGTCACGATCGCCACCCGCTTGCGGGCGAGAAGCGGCGCGATCTCGGCGCCGGCCCGCGCAATCAACCCGTCGCCGATGCGCACCTCGTAGGACCGCGCCCCGAGCGCCACCTTGACAACGTCCATGTCCCTGCCGCTGTCCCTGTCCATGGTCAGACTTCCTCCAGAACGTCGGGCCGGGTTTTCAACACCCGGATGACCTGCTTCGTCATGTCCGACAGGGTGTAGCCGGGATGGGCATCAACCACCAGATCGGCCTTGGCATAGATCGCCACGCGGGCCTCGTAGAGCCGCGTCAACGTGCCCTTTGGATCGGGCGTGTGCAACAGCGGCCGCGTGCTCTTGTGGCGCACCCGTTCCCACAGAAGCTCCAGATCGGCCCTGAGCCAGACCGAAACCCCCAGACGCGAAATTTCCGCGCGGTTCCGGGCCGCGAGGAAGGCCCCGCCCCCGGTCGAGATGACCGCCGGCCCGCCGGCCAGCAACCGGCTCAGAACCTCGGACTCGCGGGCGCGAAAGAAGGCCTCGCCGTCCCGCTCGAACACCTCCGCGATGCTCATCGCCGCGGCGTGTTCGATCTCGTCGTCGCTGTCGAGGAACGGCACGTCGAGTACCTGGGCCAGGGTGCGGCCCACGGCGGATTTTCCCGCTCCCATCATCCCCACCATGACGATGGGCTTTTTCACCCGGAACGCCAAACCGGCAATGCCTCGCTGATAATTTACGCCCTGCCGTCATGGCGTGACCATCGAAAGCATGGCATATAGGAAGAACGCGGGATAAAAAACCTTCGAAACGCGGGGGGCATCCGAATGATCGGGCGGCTTGTGAAACTGGTGTTGGTGCTGACTGTACTGGGCGCGATTGCACTCGTGGGCTTCGCCTACCTGGGGGATCTCGCACCCCCTCCCGGCGAACAGAGCCTCACGGTGATCCTGGATGCGGACTAGACCGCCCGCCCGCGCGAGACCGCTGATCCTCGTTCTGGCCCTGCTGGCCACGCCGCTTGCGGCGCAGGAGACCGGAGCGCCGATGTCGGCGATCGACTGGCTCTCCGACAGCGTGGCCGCACCGCCCCCCAGCGCGCCGGCCCGCGCCGCGCCCGCCCCGATCGCCGAACCCGCGGTCTCGTCGGGGGCGCGACCCGAGACCGTCACCGTGGCGCCGCTGTCGGGCGGCGGCACCCGGCCCGATGCGATCGGGCTCCTTGCCCCGGCGGTCACCGGCCTGCCGGCCGACCTCTGGGGCGCCTCGCGGGCCGACGACATCGCCCGGCGAATTCGGGCCGAGCGCCCCGAGATGCTGCCCGCTCTCCAGGCCCTTCTCTATACCCTGCTGCTGGCCGAGCTCGATCCGCCCACCGATCCCTCCGCCGATGGCCGGTCGGTGTTCCTCGCCCGGGTCGACAAACTCCTGGAAATGGGCGCGCTCGAACAGGCCAACGCCTTGCTGGAGCGCGCCGGCCAGGCCGATCCCGAGATCTTCCGCCGCCATTTCGACGTGGCGCTGCTGATCGGCGAGGAACAGGCACTGTGCGAGCTGATGTCGGCCACGCCGCAGCTGTCGCCCACCTACCAGGCCCGGATCTTCTGCCTCGCGCGAGCTGGCGACTGGACCGGCGCGTCCCTGCTGCTTGGCACCGGATCGGCGCTCGGGCTCATTCCCGACGATGACGCCGACCTGTTTGCCCGGTTCCTTGACCCCGACCTGTTCGAGGGCGAACCGCCGCTGCCGCTGCCCGACGATCCCACCCCGCTCACCTTCCGCATGTATGAGGCGATCGGCGAAGCGATCCCGACGGCCGGCTTGCCGCTAGCTTTCGCGCATTCCGATCTGCGCGACAATAACGGCTGGAAGGCGCGCATCGAGGCCGGCGAACGCCTTGCCCGCACCGGCGCCGTTTCCGACAACCAGTTGATCGGGCTCTATACCGAGCGCCGCCCGGCGGCCTCGGGCGGGGTCTGGCAACGGGTCGCGGCCTTGCAGGATCTCGAAGCCGCGATCTCCCGGAACGATCGCGCCGCCCTCGCCCGCGTGCTGCCGCAAACCTGGGCCTTGCTCACCGAGGCCCGGGTCGAGGCGCCGATCGCGCGAATTTTCGGGCCGCAGTTGCACGCGATGGCGCTGCCCGGCGCGGCTGGCCGGCTTGCCTTCCACATGGCGCTCCTGTCGCCCCAGTATGAAACCGCGGCCGCCCACGGCGTGCCCGACACGGCGTTTGACCGGCTGCTGGCAGGCGTTGCCCGGGGGCTCGCCGCCGATGTGCCGGTGCCGGATGAACGCAGCCGCGCGGTGGCCGATGCCTTCACCGCCACCCGCCCGCCGGCCCGGCTGGCCTCGCTGGTGCAGGGCCACCGGCTGGGCGAGGCAATCCTGCGCGCGATGACGCTGCTCGCGGAAGGTGCGCGTGGCGATCTCGATCAGGTCACCGACGCGCTGGCGCTGCTGCGCGCCGTCGGGCTGGAAGAGACCGCCCGGCGCGCGGCACTTGAATACCTCGTCCTGGACCGGCGCGGATGAGCGGGCCGGCCGAGGCCGACCGGTGGATCTCCACCTTCCTCGACGCCCAGGCCGCCGAACTCGACGCCGCGCGCAACACGCTTCTGGCCTATGGCCGTGATCTCAAGGACTATGCCGGCTATCTGGCGCGCAGGGGCATCGCGATTTCGGCCGCCGGCAAGGCCGACATCGAAGGCTGGCTGATCGATTGCGAGGCCCAGGGGCTCGCCGCCGCAACCCGGGCCCGCCGCCTCTCGGCGGTGCGCCAGCTCTACCGGTTTGCCTTCGAGGAAGGCTGGCGCGGCGACAACCCGGCGCTGCGCATCGCCGGCCCCACCAAGGCGAAGCCCCTGCCCAAGACCCTGTCGGAGGCCGAGGTGAGCCGCCTGCTCGAGGCCGCCCGCAGCTACGGCAGACGCCCCGCCGACCGGCTGCGCAACACCTGCCTGATGGAGATCCTGTATGCCACCGGCATGCGGGTGAGCGAACTGGTGGAATTGCCCGCGTCCGCGGCGCGGGGCGACCCGCGGATGCTGCTGGTGCGCGGCAAGGGCGGCAAGGAACGCCTTGTGCCGCTCTCGGAGCCGGCCCGGCGCGCGTTGGCGGCCTGGCTGGCGACCCGCGACAAGGCCGAGGATGCCGCGCGCCAGTCCGGGGCCAAGCCGTCGCCGTTCCTGTTTCCCTCGTCGGGCCGGTCCGGCCACCTGACCCGGCATCGCTTTCACGGGCTGATCAAGGAGATCGCCGTGGCCGCCGGCGTCTCTCCCGCCAGCGTGACCCCGCACCGCCTCCGGCATGCCTTCGCCACCCACCTGCTCGCCCATGGCGCCGATCTTCGCACGATCCAGACGCTTCTGGGCCACGCCGACGTGTCGACCACCGAGATCTACACCCATGTGCTCGACGAACGGCTGAAGCAACTCGTGCTCGAACATCACCCGCTGGCCGGCAAGCGGTGAGCCGAGAAATGGGCAA
>JANTFS010000150.1 GCA_024763335.1 Paracoccaceae bacterium
GAGAACGAAATGCGCGCTGAGCGGGGCGATGGTTTCGTAAAACCGCGCGTATCGCCGGGTTTGCACCCCGATCCAGGCCCGTGCCTGCCGCGCGCTCGGCCCGCCTGCGGGCAGCTGGCCGAATTGGCTGGCATAGGCCATCCAGCCCACCACCGCGGCTTCCGGCGGGCGGATCGTGACAAGTGCGGGCACGCCCCAGCGCGCGGCGAGCACAACCTGCGCGGGGCTGTGCACATGGGTGGCCACGCGCGGGTCGCGCCAGCCGTTGGCGAACATGAAGGCGCGCAGGGCAAAACTGGAGGCCGTGCGCGGAAACCCCTCGATCACCAGATCGTGCCCGGGCGAGATGATCCGGCGCAGGAAGGGTGAATTGCGGTGCCGGGCGATCAGCGCCAGCCGGTAGCCTCGTGGCCAGCGCTCGGCGATGGCCGAGGCGTGGCGGCGCACAAGTGAGGCCGGCGCGCTCATGCCTCTGTCTCCGCCAAAGGCGCGCCGCGCGCGACACGCCGATACAGCCGGGCATGGGCCTCGGCGGCCCGCTCGGCGCTGTAGCGGCGCACGTTCTCGCGCCCGAGAGCGACAAGTTCCGCCCGCCGGGCCGGGCTCTCGATCAGCCGCACGAAGGCCCGGCGCATGTCATCGATATTCTCGGGATCGGCATATTCCGCACCCTGGCCTGCCACGTCCGTCATCGGCGCCCGGTTCGAGGTGACGATCGGCCGGCCCACGCGCTGGGCCTCGACGAGCGGCAGGCCGAACCCCTCCGAGAGCGAACAGAAAGCCACGATGTCGCAGGCGCGATAGGCCTCGTGAAGCGCCTCTTCGCTCAAATTCTCGGCCCAATGAAACTTGATCCGGGCCGCGGCGAGCGCAGCCGTCTGATCGGCGCTCGGGCGGCCGACGATGAACAGGCGCACCTCGAGCCCGGACAGGGCGGCGGCGAGGCGCGGGATGTTCTTGTTGGCCTTGGTGCCGATTTGAAGAATGTGCAACGGGCCGCCATGGCTGCGCAGCGGGCTCGGTCCAAAACTGGGCGAGACCGGGTTTTCGATCATGACGACCTTGGCCGGATCGATCCGCACCAGCTTCAGAAGATCGCGCCGGGTCGCCTCGGAGGGCACCACCACCGCGGCGGCCCGAGCCAACGGCAGGCGGAACCAGACAAGCCACAGGATGAGGCGTTTGAGCCCGCGGGCGCGATGAATGGCATCGCAGTCATGCACCGTGAGCACCGTGCGCGCGCGCGGCAGGAAGAGTGCAAGATAGTGGGCATCGCCGGTCATGTGCAGGACCCGGCCCCGCACCCGGCGGGCGGCGCGGGCGCCGCGCAGGCGCGGCAGCAGCCCGCGCGACGGATAGGGGCAGACCCATGCGCGCGCCGTGATGTCCGCGGGCAGTCCGGCCCGCAGATCGCGCGACACGCGCTCGATGCTGAAGACGCCCCGGTCGGGCCGCAGGATGTGGGCCACCGTCGGCATGGTTGATCTGGACAGCGCCTCTGTCATCCGCGTCTCCCTGCCGCCAGCCAGTGTTCGAGATCGCGCCCGGTAAGGTGGGCGAGTTGCCGGATATCATCGCGAAAACAATCGGTAAGCTCGCGCGCCATGAGGGGTGAGAGCCGCCGTTGTGCGGGCGACGGCGCCCGTTCGTTGAGGCGATTG
The DNA here is from genome assembly GCA_024763335.1 of Paracoccaceae bacterium. Classification (GTDB taxonomy): domain Bacteria; phylum Pseudomonadota; class Alphaproteobacteria; order Rhodobacterales; family Rhodobacteraceae; genus Sinisalibacter. The sequence continues at coordinate 1,662 of JANTFS010000150.1, forward strand.
ATCCGCGCGCCAAGGCCGGTGCCCCGGCTCAGGCCGAGCCTTTCGCGCAGGCTCGCGGCATGGTGGCTTGCACGCGCCAGGGCTGCCAGGCGCGGAACGCGCCGGCGGTTGAGCGCGGGAAAATCCTGCCGCCCATCGTCCGCCACGCCGGCGAAGGCCAGCACGGCGCGATAGGTCGCGCCGGGATTGGCCTTGAGGTCCTCGAGGAACACGAAGCGGATCTGCGCGCGCGGAACCACCTCGAGAAGCCGAGCGACCTGATCCCCGAGCCGGCACATGTCGGCATAGAGCCAGTCAGCCGGGTTGTGATCGGGGCGCCGCGCCGGGAGATGCGCGCGTCGCCGCTCCTGCAGCCGCCAGGCAGTTTCGAAATCGGAGATCGGTTCACGCCCGGTGCGCACCAGCTGGCCATGCACAGAGGGCGCCATGTCGACCGGGTTGCGCAGGCAGACCACGAAGCGGGCAGCGGGCGCGTCGGCAAGGATTCGCCCGGCGGCGACGCGCGAGCGCAGATAGCTGGTCGAGGCCTCGGCGCGGATCTGGCCGGGTTTCGTAGGGCCAAACAGCTGCAGGTAATCGGTCGCGCAGCGCGCAGCGGGCGACGAGGCCACGTCGGGCGCATAGAAGTTGGGCTCCTTGGGCTGCGACATGACGAGCTGTGGATGCGCCCCAAGCCAGGCGGCCAGCGACGTGGTGCCGCATTTGGGCGCGCCGATCAGGAACAGGCTGGGCCAGGGTGCCATCAGACCACCTGCCCTTGCCGAACGGGTGCCCGGATCAGACCGGTGATGGCGACATAGGCGAAGAGAAACGGCACGGGCCCGAACAGCCCGGTCAGGATCCACCCGTTCATTTCCCGCAAGGCCATGTCCATCGCCAGGAACACAGCCGGCAGGAGGACGAAATCCCGCGCGTGCACCACGCGCATGGCGAAGCGCGAGGTCAGGCCGAAAAACAGCCCCGCGATAAGGCCGATGACGACCACGCCGCCCCAGCCGAAGTTCCAATAGGCATCGGCGAAGACGGTGGCCCCGGCCAGCGCCCCGGCATTGCCGGTGATCTCGCGGTAGAATTCGCTGCTGAAATTCGAGAAATTTGGCTTCTGCGGCCAGAAAAATCGCGGAATGAAGACCTGCCAGGCGTCGGAGAAGGTATCGCGCGGCTGGCCGGCATCGTAGCTGCGCATGGCGATGGCCTGTTGCGCGGCATATGAGAGCCGGACCCAGCCGACCTGAGCCTCCTGGCCCGTCGCCGGGGCCTGCGCGGCGGCGACATTTCCGAATACGAGATCATGCAGAATGTCGATCCGGTCACCGAGAGGCGCGCCCGTCACCGCTCCGCTGCGCACAGTCATCTCGGCGCGCGCCAGTTTCACCACCGGGTGAAGCGAAACGGTCAGGAGCAGGATCGACACCGCACCGAGGATCAGGCCGCGCAGCCGGCCCGTGGCGAGATAGACCCCAAGCACCGGCAGCATGATCCCCAGTGCAACGGCAGATTTCTTGAATTCGAGGACAAGCGAGAGGAAATGCGGAGGAAAGAGAAGCCAGAACAGCAATGCCCAGCGCCCGCCCCGCTTCACGGCAAGGTAGGCAAACAGCGCGAATGCGAGATCGAGCACCAGCCGCAGGTTGCGCACGAAGCCTGGCACATGAATCTCGCTGGCGCCGAAGGCGGCCGGAAGCACGATGCCGTAGCGCACCGTGGCGCCTATGAGAAAGAGGGTGATCGCGGCGGTCGGCACACCGGCTCCGTGCAGCCGGCTGGCCAGCGGCCGCAGCCGGGGCTCGTGGCTGAGCGACACGAGCAAGAGCCCTGCAACCACGGCCGCCGCCCCGACGAGATTGAGCACATGGGTCGAAAACAGCTCGGATGCGGTCAGGCCCCACGCGCCGCTCCAGATCTTCGCCTGAGTGGCCTGCGATGCGTAGACATAGACCAGCGGTCCGACCCCACGAAAGACCGCCATGTTGACGAAGAACATGACCATCGGCGTCCAGATCAGAAGCGGCGATGTTGCGACCATCCAGAGCGCGAGGCCGCCGAAACCGAGGCTGATCGCAAGCGGGACAAGCGCATTGAGAAGGCGCAAGCCCGCTTCGGACACCGGGAATGACGCGACCAGATTGGCGGCAAAGGCGGCGATCACGAGGGCAATCATGGTGAACAGGAGGCGGCGTTGGGGCATCGCTCACACCTCAACTGCTGACGAATCGGCCCGCCACGCCGCGCGCCGTTTGCGGCAACGCGGCCGTCGACGCACCGTGTATGCGCGGGCCCATCTGGCGCTGGAGGTATCAAGCAAAGTCATGCCACCTGGCATAGGCCATCGCAGTTAATTTTGGGTTCAGGCGGATGAGAAACTGATGCCCGCTCCTGCCCGGAAGGCGGCGCGCGCAGATTGTCGCGCAATGCCGGACTTCGCCAGACCGGGTCTTGCATCTTGCCGTTCACCGGGGCTTAGTATTGCGGTCTGCAAAGGGGATGCATCCTTGTCTGATCGTGAGAGTGAGGCCTGGTTCCTGGCCCAACTCAAACCCAACAGCCACCAGATTGCGCAACGCAATCTGGTGCGGCAGGGGTTTGGTGTTTTCCTGCCGATGGTGGAAGAAACCCGGCGCCGGAACGGACGTTTCGAACGCCGGATAAGCCCGTTGTTTCCAGGCTACATCTTCGTGGCCTTCGACCCGGCGCAAGGCCACTGGCGCGCGGTCAATTCGACCATGGGAATCACCAGGCTCGTCAGCATCGGGACCGGCCCCGCCGCCGTGCCGGTATCGCTGGTCGAGGGGTTGCGGGCGCGGTGTGACGCATCGGGCCTCGTCCTGCCGGAAAGCGCGCTTGCCGTGGGAGATGCCGTGCGCGTGACTTCCGGGCCGTTCGCGGATTTCGTCGCGACGGTGGAGGGGATCGAGCCCGACCGCAGGGTTGCGCTTCTGATCGACCTCATGGGGCAAAGGACCCGGGTCTCGATACCGCAGGACGCCGTGCGCCACGCGTGATGATGCCGGTCTCCGGCCGCAACGGCTGGCGGACAAGGAACTGCGGCAGTTTCGAGAAATTCTTGGCCAGAAGCGTCGGCCAGCCGCCAACACTGTTTCGGCGCAGCGCCAGCAGATCTTCGCGGCTCTTGGTCAATATCCGGCCGAGATCGCGGTTGCTCTCGCCGCCTGCGCGCATTTTCACCAGCACCTCGGGCAGATACACCGCGCGGACTCCTCCCGCCCCGAAGAAACGCAAAACCGCGTCATAGTCGGCAGCGATCTTGTAACGCGTGTCGTACAGCCCCAGCGCGTCGAACACGCGCCGGCGCAAATAGAGCGTTGGATGCGGCGGCATCCAGCCCCGTTTCAGCCGGGCCGGGCGGAATTCGCCCGCGCGCCAATGCCGGATCACGCGCGACGTTTCGCCCCGCGCGACATAGTCGAGATCGCCATAGACCGCATCAACCTCCGGGTCGTCAAACGCGGCGCCCACCTGCGCAAGCACGTGGGGGTGCGCCAGCGTGTCGTCCGCATGGACAAGGCCGACCACCTCGCCCGAACTGCGCAAAATTCCCTTGTTGAGCGCATCATAGAGCCCCTCATCGGGTTCGCTCACGACCGAAAGGCGCGGGTGCCGGGCGCGTTCGACCTCCTCCAGCGTTGCATCGCCAGAACGGCCATCAATGACCAGATGCTCGATCTCGCCATAGCTCTGGGCGGCAACGCTGCGAATCGCATCGCCGATCGTTGCCTCGGCGTTGAGCGCCACTGTGATGATCGAAATTTTCATGCCGGAACCCTACACCCGGCCGGGTTAACTTCGTCCTAAGCCGGACCAGTCACGTCCGCCGCGCCAACAAACCTTCTGCCCACCCCCTCGGTGTTGTCGCGTCCAAGCGAATCTAAGCGAAAATTTACCTTTCTGCGCCAACCTTGCCTGAGACGGCCCGCGCCGCGCCGCGTAACCAGGAGAGACGAATGAGCTTCCAATCCCACGCCGAGACCTTCCTCGTCGCCGGGTCCCCGCCGGCCCGCGCGCAAGTCTGCCGGCCGATTGGCGGCTCGCGCCTCTTCTGGCGGGGGAAACGTGTCTTTGACCTGGGGCTCAGTCTTCTCCTCCTGCCGATCCTTCTGGGCCTGATGGCCCTGCTGGCCGGGCTCAATCCGCTGATCAATCCCGGACCGCTGTTTTTTCGGCAAATCCGCATGGGGCGCCATTGCACCCCGTTCACCGCGGTGAAATTCCGCACCATGCGTCCCGCCGCGGGCGGGCGCGTGCGTGCGTGGGACGAGCCGCTGGAAACCCACCGAATCACGCGGATCGGGTCATTCCTGCGGCAAACCCGTATCGACGAATTACCCCAACTTTTCAACGTCCTGCGCGGCGACATGAGCCTGATCGGCCCGCGCCCGGACAGCTACGATCACGCCATGGCCTGTCTGCGTGCCATTCCCGACTACCGTGACCGTCACGCGGTGCGCCCCGGAATCAGCGGGCTGGCGCAGGTCACGATCGGCTATGCGGTCGGCCTTGAGGCGACCCGCGCCAAGGCGGCCGCCGATCTCGCCTATCTGCGCCACGCGGGCCCGTTGCTCGAAGCCCGGATCTTCTGGCGCACGCTGGTCACGATCGCCCGGCGCGGGGGCATTTAGGGAACAATGGCCGTCGCCCCCCCGCCAGCGGTGGCGCTACCGAATGAGACATACGCCGGCCTGCGTGCCGCAATCGGAAAGGATGCCAGATGAAATACGAGTTGATGAGGGCCCAGCTGAGCGAAGCCCGCCGGGTTTCCCCCGCCCAGGAGCACGCGCCGCTCGAATTCACCGATCTTCTGCGCACGCTTTGGCGCGGAAAGATCTGGATTGGCCTGGCCGCCCTTGCCATCGGCGCCCTGGGATGGGCCTACGCCACCCACATCGCGGTGCCGGAATACACCGCACGCGCCACCGTCGCCCTGGAAAACCGGCAGGAATCGGTGATTGATCTTCAGAATGTCATGTCTGGTCTGTCGGGCGACCAGGCGACGATCAACACCGAGGTCGAGGTCCTGCGTTCGCGCACGCTGATCGGGCAGCTTGTCGATGACATGGGCCTGACGCGCGACCCGGAATTCAACTCGTTTCTCGCGGTTGGCGCGCCCACAGCCACGCCCGAGCGGGCGCGCGATGCCACGATCAACCGCGCACTGGAGGCGGTGACGATCGCAAACCTGCGATCCAGCTATGTCTTCACCATTACCACAACGACCCGCGACCCGGACAAATCCGCGAGAATGGCCAACAGGCTCGGTGAAATCTACATTTCCGAACAGCTTCGCGTGAAGGCCGAGGCGATGGCAAATGCCACCTCCTGGCTGTCCGACCGCGTTGCCTCGCTGAAGCGCGAGCTGCAAGCCGCCGAGGCCGAGGTCAAGGCGTTTTCAGCCCAGACGGACCTGATTTCGCCCCAGATGCTGGAAGGGCTCAACCGGCAGATCAAGGAAACCCGTGACCGTTTGGGCGACCTGCGCGCCAGCCGCGCCGATCTGATCTCGCAAAATGCCCGTCTGGCAGACGCATGGCAGGCAAAAGACCGCAACGAGATCGCCGAAATCCTGCGCGACCCGACCCTGACCCGCCTCGCGCGCCAGACGCCCGATCCGCGCCGGGATGCGCAGTTCGACGCGCGGGCCGAAACGCTCATCGCGATCGAAGTCGCGGATCTGGGCCGCACCGATTCGCAACTCGCCGCGCTCGGGCAGTCGCTTGCCACGCTCGAAGCCAGCTATGGCCGGCAATCGGCCGATCTGGTCGAACTCGAACAGCGCGAACGCGAGGCCGAAGCCCTACGGGCGATCTATGGGCATTTCCTCACCCGCTTGCAGGAAACCTCGGTGCAGCAGGGAATCCAGCAACCCGACAGCCGGATGCTATCCTATGCGGTGCGTCCCGGATCACCCTCGGCACCCCACATTGGCCGGGTGAGCCTGTTTGCCGCGCTGCTCGGCCTCGTCCTCGGCGCCGGCGCGGTGCTCCTGCGCGAGATGCTGCACAGCGGCTTCCGCACCGCCGAGGAACTTGAGCGCGAGACCGGCCTCACCGTGATGGG
>JANTFS010000151.1 GCA_024763335.1 Paracoccaceae bacterium
GTCGGCAAGCTCTGACTTCTCCTTGCCCGCCGGATAGGCGATCGTGCCCCGGTCGCGGATCAGCGTATCCAGCGCGAGGTGTTGGAGATCGGCCAGCGACTGGTGCCAGTAACGCGGCAGCGGTCTCATTGCCGGCCTTGGCTTGCAAGCGGACAAGCGGTGCGCATGAATGCGCACCCTACGGGGCTGCTGGGCCGACCTACGCCCGCCGGGGCGCTGCCCCCGGACCCCCGGGATATTTTTGGAAAGATGAAGAGGAGGCCCGGGTTCAGGCTGGCTTGACGGTGGCCGTCGCGCCGGCCTTTGGAAACGGCACGAGCTGCTCGGCATCTTCGTCCCACAGCTTCAGCGTGAAGGCGTGGAGCGCCTCGCCAAAGCCGATCCGCCGCAGGTGGTGGGTTTTCTCCAGTTCCCGGTGCGCGGCGCGCAGCCGGTAGGAGGGAATCGCGGCGACAAGGTGATGAATGTCGTGCTTGGTGATGTTTGCCACCGCCTCGTCGAAGATCCAGCCGAAATCGAGGCAGGAGCCGCCCTGGATCGAGGCGCGTTCGAAATCGAGATCGGGGCGACGGTCCCACCACGTGCCTTCGAAATTGTGTTGCAGGTAGACGAGAAACACGCCGAGCATGCCCCCGACCCAGATCGCCAGGGCAACGACGATCACGCCGGTCCAGCCCGACAGGGCGTAGAGAAGGCCGAAATAGGCGAGGATCGCCAGATTGTGCGCGAGCATCGCAGCGGCGCCCACCTTGGCGGCGTGCTTGGGCCAGCGGTAGGCGAAGAAATAGGTGTAGAACGAGCCCACGGGGATCAGCACGAAGGGGTTGCGGTAGAGCCGGTAGTAGAACCGCTTCCAGAACCCCGCCTCGTTCCATTCCCGCGCGGTCATGGTGTAGATCTCGGTGGTCTCGCGCGCGTCGAGGTCGCCAACATAGGCGTGGTGCAGGTTGTGGTTGTAGCGCATCTGCGGGTAGGCGGCCATGGTGAAGGGCGAGACGACATAGCCCCAGAATTCATTCAGCCCCTTGCTGTCGAACAGCGACAGGTGCCCCAGATCGTGTTGCAGCACGTAGAGCCGGACACCGGCAAAGGCCAGCGCGACGATACCGAAGGCCGCGATCAGCCAGCGGCCCTGCTCGGCGGCAAGGATCGATACCGCGACGGCCGCGAAATAGAAGACGAGGTTGCCGATCAGGCTCAGATAGGCCAGCCGGTTGTCCTTCTTCGTATAGGCCCTGAGAGCCTGCCGCAATTCCAAGTCCGCCATCATCCATCTCCGTTGCAGCGCGACCGCCCAAGGCGGCGGCGAGTCTGACGCAGTCAGGCAACAGGATAATGGCAGCCACCGCCCCGGCGCAACCCGCCGTCAGGCCGCACGCGGGCGGATCGCGCGCCGTATCGTCGCGCCAAGCGCGTGGCGGGTGCGTTCAAGATCGTGATCGGCTTGCAGATGGAGCCAGAAATCCGCGGCCGTCGAGAAATAGCGCGCAAGCCTGAGCGACATCTCGGCATTCACCGCGTGCTCGCCGCGCAGCAGCCCGTCGAGCAGCTCGCGCGGCACGCCGATCTCGCGCGCCAACGCCTCGGCGGTGAGCCCCGCCGGCACGAGAAATTCCTCGCGCAGCACCGCGCCGGGCGTGGGGCAGAGAAACAACGGGGCGACGTTCTCGGCCTCAGCCGCCGGGGCGAGCGCCTCCTCGACCGGCAGCCCCGCCGCCTTCCACGCCGCAAGCCCGCCGTCCATGTGCAGCACCTTGGCGTGACCGGCCCCGATCAGCATTCGCCCCGCCGCCGCCGACCGCTTGCCGATCGCGCAATGCAGCACAACCGGCTTGTCGGCGAGCACCGGGAACATCTCCGCCTCGAGTTCGGAGAGCGGCAGCAGCAGCGCCCCGGCAATGTGCTCAAGATCATATTCCTTGGTTTCACGCACGTCGACGAGCACCACGTCACCGGCCTCAAGCCAGCGCGCGACAATCTGCGCAGAGACGGCGTCGGGATCGGTCGGGATGGACATGGGCATGGGAGCCTCCTTCGCTTCTTGGAGGCCGTCTTAGCGCGCCCGGGGGGGAAATGTCCGCCTGAAGGCAAGGGTCGGCCCGCGACAGGGGACCAGCGCGCGCGCCCCGGGCGGAACAATTTTCCGCGAAAGGCCGTGTCGGGCGCGACTCAGCGGAGAATGGCACGGAAAAACGGCGCCCCGAAGGACGCCGTTCTCAAGCCCTGTGGGCCGGCCTGTCAGGCCGCGTCGGAGATGAACTTCACCGCGTCGCCGAAGGTCTGGATGCCTTCCGCCGCGTCATCGGGGATCTCGATGCCGAACTCTTCCTCGAAGGCCATGACGAGCTCGACGGTGTCGAGGCTGTCGGCGCCCAGATCGTCAATGAAGGAGGCCGAATCCGTGACCTTGTCTTCTTCCACGCCGAGGTGCTCGACAACAATTTTCTTCACGCGATCTGCGACGTCGCTCATGCTAAATCCTCACATGTTATCAGGCACTTGGCCCTGTCGTTCCTGGCCCCGGGGGGCGCTCGGTTACCCCGGGCCAAGCCGGGCGGCCCGGACCCCCGGGCAAATTCTGCGCCCCCTTTAGCACAAAGTTCCGTGGGGGCAAACGGTTTGTCCGGCTGCCTGCGCCCCTCTCCGCCGGCAAAAGGTTGCCCGATGTGCGGCTGTCGCCTGTCAATGGTTTCGCAACGGATTTGACCTATTAGGTCGTCATGTCGGATGTTGACGCGATTCCATGAATATCCCGCCCGAGGTCTCGCAACAGTTACAGGCCCTTTCCGAACTGATCGCGCGCAACGGGCAGGCCGCCGTCCTCGGTGTGATCATCCTGCTCCTGGCCTATCTGGCTGCCCGATCCCGGCGCGGCCGTGCGGGCCGGTCTCATCGCGCCGGCGCGAACCGGCGCGCCGCGCAAGGGTGGACGCCGCGCGTCGTTTCCTCGTCGCGCGACAAGCCGCTTGGCCCCGGCGCAGGGCGCAATGATCTGGCTGATCCGCACGTTCAGATGGAAGCGATCCACGCGGTGAGCTTCGAAGTCCAGAGACTGCTCAACCGCAGCGAGGCCAAGCTCCTGCCGGTTCTGGAAAACACCGTTCGCGAAATCGGCAAGGGCCATCGGGTGATGGCGCAGGTGAGCCTTGGCGAGGTCATCCGCCCCAGCGCCGGTTCGGAGCCCGAAACCCTGCGCAGGGCGGCCTATGCGTCGATCAACTCCAAACGGCTGGACTTTGGCATTTTCGACGATTCCGGGCGGCTCAGATGCGCGATCGAGTATCAGGGCGCGGGCCACTATCAGAACCGCGCCTTTATGCGCGATGCGGTCAAGCGGGAGGCGGTGCGCAAGGCCGGCGTGGCCTGGATCGAGGTGCACCCGGGTGAACGGCCCTCGCAACTCGACGCCCGGGTGCGCCATGCCCTCGGGGAGCCGGGCGCGCCGGATGCGGCACCGCCCGACAGGCCTTGAACCTCAGATCATCGCCATGCCGCCGTTGACGTGCAGCGTGGCGCCGGTGACATACCCTGCCTCCGCGCTGGCAAGATAGAGCACCGCGGCGGCGATTTCCTCGGGCGTGCCCATGCGGGCGGCCGGGATCTGGGCGTTGATCTTGGCCTTCTGGTCGTCATTGAGCTTGTCGGTCATCGCGGTGGCGACAAAGCCGGGAGCGACGCAATTGGCGGTGATCCCGCGCGAGGCGACCTCGTAGGCGATCGACTTTGTCATGCCGACCATGCCGGCCTTGGAGGCGGCGTAATTGGCCTGCCCCGGGTTGCCGGTGGCGCCGACGATCGACGAGATGTTGATGATCCGGCCCCAGCGCGCCTTCATCATGCCGCGGATCGCCCCCCGGCACAGCCGCATGGTGGCGGTCAGGTTGACGTCGAGCACCGTCTGCCAATCTTCGTCCGACATCCGCATGAAGATGTTGTCGCGGGTGATGCCGGCATTGTTGACGAGGATGTCGACGCTGCCCATCGCCTCGACGGCGAGCTTGGGCAAAAGATCGACAGCGGCCGGGTCGGACAGGTTGCAGGGCAGAACATGGGCCCGGTCGCCCAGCTCACCAGCCAGCGCTTCGAGCGGCTCGATCCGGGTGCCCGAAAGCCCCACCGTGGCGCCGGCGCCATGCAAGGCCTTGGCGATCGCGCCGCCGATGCCTCCCGATGCACCAGTCACCAGCGCGGTTTTTCCTGTGAGATCAAACATGTCCTGTTTCCTTTCCGTTTGCGCCGGACCCGCGCCGCGCGGCGCGGGGTCTCGGCGGCGCGCGCCGCCGTCCCCGGCTCAGCCGTTGATGCTTTCCACCGCCGCTTTCACCTCGTCGGGCGTGCCGATCTGGCGGGTGGCGATGTCGCGGTCGATCCGGCGGATCATGCCCGAGAGCGCCTTGCCGGCGCCGATTTCCCAGGTTTCGGTCACCCCTTGTTCGGCCATGTAGAGCACGCTCTCGCGCCACCGGACCGACCCCGTCACCTGCTCGACGAGGAGCGAGCGGATCGTCGCGGGATCGCTCACCGCCGCGGCCAGCACATTGGCGACCAGCGGCACCTTCGGGCGGTTGATGTCGACCTGGCCCAGTGCCGTCGCCATGGCTTCGGCGGCGGGCTGCATCAGCGTGCAGTGGAAGGGGGCCGAGACCGGCAGCAGCACCGCCCGCTTGGCGCCTTTCTCCTTGGCCAGCGCGACCGCACGCTCGACCGCCGCCTTGTGGCCGGAGATCACCACCTGGCCGGGATCATTGTCATTGGCCGCCTCGCAGACCTCGCCCTGCGCCGCCGCCCCGGCCACCGCCTTCGCGGTTTCGAAATCGAGCCCGAGCAGCGCCGCCATGGCCCCTTCGCCGACCGGCACCGCCGCCTGCATCGCCTTGCCGCGAATGCGCAAAAGGCGAGCCGTGTCGGCGAGTGTGAGCGCCCCCGACGCGGCCAGCGCGGAATATTCGCCCAGCGAGTGGCCGGCAACGAAGGCGGCCGCCTCGATCGTCACACCCTCGGCCTCGAGCGCCCGCATCGCGGCCAGCGAGGTGGCCATCAGCGCGGGCTGGGCATTCTCCGTCAGCGTGAGGGCCTCCGGTTCGCCCTCCCAGATCAGCGCCGAGAGCTTCTCGCCCAGCGCCTCGTCAACTTCGTCGAAGACCGCACGCGCGGCAGGATAGGCCTCGGCCAGCGCGCGCCCCATGCCAATGGTCTGTGCCCCCTGCCCCGGGAATACGAATGCGCGGGTCATGTCCCCTCCCCTGCTTGTGTCGGCACGGGGATAGCGCGGCTCACCGCAAAAGGGAAGCGCCGCCGCCGCGGTCAGGCGGCGACAAGGCCCTCGCGGGCAAGGTCCGTCCCGGCCTGCGCCTGCGCGGCGCGCGAGATGTCACGCACCAGCCGGGCCCGCAGCGGCTCCAGCACCCGTTCGGGGCCGCAAGCCACCTCGAGCGCCGTGTTGACCCCGGCGAGCCGGAGGAACAGCCGGGCCGGCTGGCTGTGGTCTTTCGAGCGCAGCAGATAGACCGAGGCGACATCCTCGAAGCCCAGCCGGCTTGAACGGCGGAACCCGCCGCGCAGCCCGCGCTTGCCCGCGCGCACTTCGTTGAGCCGCAGATCGATGTGGATTTCGCTCGCCCCGGAGGCACTGCCGATCCAGAACAGATAGCCCCCGAACACCGAAAACATCACCATGGCCGCGAGTTTCATGCTGACGATCTCCTGGCCATAGAGCGAATCCGGCATCACCCAGAGCCCGAAGGCGGAGAACAGCAAGAGCGCCCCGACAAAGCGCCCGCCCGCGGCCAGAACCGCCTGGAGCCCCGAGGCATAGGCCCCGTCACGGATCGCATAACCCCATTGCGCAGCTTCAAGGATCGGGCCGGGTGCGGCCGTCTTGCCTGTCGCCAGCATTGCCCTGTCGAAGTCTTCGGCTGAAAGGCTCATGTCCTGTCCCTCTGTCTTAACCATCCCGCGTTGAAGCAAATGCCCCGAACGTGACGTCAATGGAGCGCAGGCCCGGCGATTTGCGGGAAATCACGTGCCTTGCATCCTGACGCGCAGGGTGTATAAGCCCCGGGTCCTTCCGCAGACATGAGAACCGCGACGCCTCTCGTGGGTGGGCGCGGAAGGAAACGCCCGCCCTTTGAAGCGCGCCTGAACAGAACTGGAGATAGCATGCCGCTGTATGAGCATGTGATGATTGCGCGTCAGGACCTGTCCAACGCGCAGGCCGAAGGCCTCGTCGAGCACTTCGGCACCGTCCTCAAGGACAATGGTGGCACCGTCGTCGACTCCGAATACTGGGGTGTGAAGACGATGGCCTACAAGATCAACAAGAACCGCAAGGGCCACTATGCCTTCCTGAAGACCGACGCGCCCGCCACGGCGGTTCAGGAAATGGAACGCCTGATGCGGCTGCACGACGATGTGATGCGCGTGCTGACGATCAAGGTTGACGAACACGAGGAAGGCCCCTCGGTTCAGATGCAGAAACGCGACGAGCGCGGCGACCGCCGTGGCCGTGATCGCGACCGTTGAGAGAAGGAGACTAACACATGGCCGCGAAACCGTTTTTCCGCCGTCGCAAGGTCTGCCCGTTCTCCGGCGACAATGCACCCAAGATCGACTACAAAGACACCCGGCTCCTGCAGCGCTACATTTCCGAGCGCGGCAAGATCGTTCCGAGCCGGATCACCGCCGTTTCGGCCAAGAAGCAGCGTGAGCTGGCCCGTGCAATCAAGCGCGCCCGCTTCCTCGCCCTGCTTCCCTACGCCGTGAAGTAAGGAGGACAGACCCATGCAAGTCATCCTGCTCGAACGTGTGGCCAAGCTCGGCCAGATGGGCGACGTCGTCGATGTCAAGCCCGGCTACGCCCGCAACTTCCTCTTGCCGCAGGGCAAGGCGCTGACCGCGTCGAAGGCCAACATCGCCTCCTTCGAGGCGCAGAAGGCCCAGCTCGAAGCGCGCAACCTCGAAACCAAGAAAGAAGCCGACGCGCTGGCCGAGAAGCTCGACGGACAGCAGTTCATCGTGATTCGCTCCGCCTCCGACGGTGGCAACCTCTATGGCTCCGTCACCACCCGTGACGCCGCCAGCGTCGCCACCGAGGAAGGCTTCACCGTCGACCGCAAGCAGGTGGTGATCCGCACGCCGATCAAGACGCTCGGCCTGCACGAGGTCGAGGTGCATCTGCACCCCGAAGTGGTCGCCACGATCTCGCTCAACGTCGCCCGCTCGCCCGAAGAGGCCGAGCTTCAGGCGTCGGGCAAGTCGATCCAGGACCTCGCCGCCGAGGAAGAGGCCGCGGCCGATTTCGAGATCGCCGAGCTGTTCGACGACATCGGCGCCGCCACCTCGGAAGACGAGGATCTCGCGGAGACCGTCGAAGAGGAAGCCGAAGAGACCACCGAGGAGTAATCCCCGGCCTCACGCGCCAAGATCAGCGCCGCGCGGGGCAACCCCGCGCGGCGTTTTTTGTTGCCGCGCCCCCGCACACAACCGAAAGCCGGCCGTGCAGGACATGCCGCGCGGCGGTTTTCCTTTGCCGCGGGTGCCCGGCCCGGCGGTGCTATCCGCGAATGCGGCGCAGCGCTGCGATGATCCGTTCGCGCGTCTCCGGCGGCTCGGCCTCGACCGCCTGCACAAGCGCGTGCAATTCGGCCCGCACACCGTGCAGCTGGTCGACAAGGCGCAGCATCACCGACAGCGCGTCTTCCTGCAAAT
>JANTFS010000152.1 GCA_024763335.1 Paracoccaceae bacterium
GGCGGCCGGGACGGTTCCGGCCAATATCGCGAAGGACAGGCGGCGGAAGAACAGGAAGATGACAAGGCCGCCGATGACAAGCCCGGCCACGCTCAGGAAGATTTCTTCGCGCGCGTTGATGGCATCCATTTCCGCCCGCATCACCGGGGCACCGGTCAGAAGAGGGGTGATGTCATACGGCGCCAGCGCCGCCTCGACGGTCGTGCGCAGCCCGGCGACGATTTTCTTGATCTCGGCGCGTCCCTTGCCTTCGAGATCAAGCCCGATGTTGAACACCGCCGTGGTGCCATCGGTGCTGATCAGCCGGTTGCGGATCAGGGGGTGGGCGACGATCTCGGCCGCGAGGGTTTCGAAGGCGGCCCCCTGCGGCATCTCGTTGGGCACGAGCGGCGGGAACGCCGCCCCGCCTTCAGCCACGTTGCGGGCCGAAAACAGCGAGACAACGCCGTCGACACCATCCTCCAGGCTGAGATCGAGGTGCAGCGAGCGCAGCGCTTCGAGGTGGTCGGGTGTCAGAAGATTTTCATCCGACAGCAGCAGGATGGCATCGTTCTGGCTTGGCGGAAACAGCGCGCGCATGGCCTCGTAGCGCGCATAGGCGGGCGAGGCACTGACGAAGATCTGTGTTGGATGGTTGGCCGTGGTCAGCCGCGACAGCCCGACCGCGCCGGCAACAACAACGGCGAGCGAAACCAGCAGCACGGCCCACGGGCGCCGCACCACGAGGGCGCCCCATTGCTCGAAGATCTTCTGCATGCCGTTGCTGTTCTCCCCGCCCGCTGCGTCTGGCGCGCCTCGACCGACCGTTTAAGGCCCCGAACCGCGCACGTCCATCGCAAGCTCGGGCGTCGGCGGAAAATCACGCGGTGTCGGGCGCAGAACCGGCCTGCCCGGCCCCATCGCGGCCGGCATCGAAAACTCGGGCATGTCGGGGGAAATGGTGCCCAGGAGAGGACTCGAACCTCCACGGCCTTGCGGCCACTGGTACCTGAAACCAGCGCGTCTACCAATTCCGCCACCTGGGCAGGTGTCGTGGGGCCGCGATGTAAGCCGAGCCGGGGGCGGTGTCAACGGGATTCGGACCGCGGCGCGAAGCACCGTTTGCGGCTTGTCCCACCTGCCCCGTGGCGATATTGAAAACAGCGAGACATCCAAGGAGGCAGCCATGACGAAACTGGTGACCATCTATGGCGGTTCGGGGTTCGTCGGGCGCTATATCGCCCAGCGGATGGCACATGCGGGATGGCGGGTTCGGGTGGCGGTTCGGCGCCCGAACGAAGCGCTGTTCGTGCGCACCTATGGCGCGGTCGGGCAGGTCGAGCCGGTCTTTTGCAACATTCGCGATGACGCCTCGGTGGCCCTTGCCCTGCATGGCGCGTCCGCCGTGGTCAACTGCGTCGGCACTTTCGACAAGCGCGGCAAGAACAACTTCGACGCCATTCAGCGCGACGGCGCCGAGCGGATCGCCCGTCTGGCGGCGGCCGAAGGGGTCGACAGCCTCGTCCACATTTCGGCGATCGGGGCCGACAAGGCCGGCGATACGCTCTACGGGCGGTCGAAGGGACTGGGCGAAGAGGCCGTGCTGCGGCACTTTCCCGGCGCGGTGATCCTGCGGCCCTCGGTCATCTTCGGGGCCGAAGACAATTTCTTCAACCGGTTCGCGGGCATGACCCGGATGAGCCCGGTGCTGTTTGTCGTCGGCGCCGAAACCAAATTTCAGCCGGTGTTCGTCGATGACGTCGCCAAGGCCGCCGAGCTCGGGGCCACGGGCAAGGCCGGTGCCGGCATCTACGAGCTGGGCGGGCCGGACGTGATGTCCTTCCGCGCCCTGATGCAGATGATGCTCCAGATCATCGAGCGCCGACGGCCGATCGTGAACCTGCCCTTCGGCCTCGCCAAGTTCATGGCGTGGTGGTTCGAGCTGTGGCAGACGGTTTCCGCCGGGCTGATCAAGGCACCGCTGACGGTGGACCAGGTCAGGAGCCTCGCGCATGACAACATCGTCGCCCCGGATGCGAAATCCTTTGCCGATCTCGGGATCGAGCCGCACGGGATGGAAACGATCCTGCCGAGCTATCTGTGGCGGTTCCGGGTGTCCGGCCAATATGCCGCAATCAAGGCCTCTGCCAAGAACCTGAAAGTTTGACTAGGTGATCTGCGACCATTCCCGGCAGGATTAGGAAATCATCGTGACCTATCTCAACGACGTGCTGCTCGGCGTGATCGAGGGCATCACCGAATTTCTGCCGATCTCGAGCACCGGCCACCTCCTTCTGGCGCAGCACTGGCTCGGGGCGCGCTCCGACACCTACACCATCGTGATTCAGGCCGGCGCGATTCTGGCGGTGACGCTGATCTACTGGCAGCGGATCGTCGGGCTGTTCGCCGACCGCCACGTGCCTGAAAACCGCGATTACCTCAACAAGCTGACGGTGGCGTTCCTGATCACCGCGGCCCTCGGCCTGATCGTCAAGAAGCTTGGCTTCGAGCTGCCCGAGACGATTCAGCCGGTGGCCTGGGCGCTGGTGATCGGCGGGATCTGGATGATCGCGGCGGAGTGGTATGCCGAGAAACAGGAAGACCGCAGCGAGATTCTCTGGCGCGTGGCGATCGCCGTTGGCATTGCCCAGATCGTGGCGGGGATCTTCCCCGGCCTGTCGCGCTCGGGCACGACGATCTTCGCCGCCATGCTGCTTGGCACGTCGAACCGGGCGGCGGCCACCGAGTTTGCCTTCCTGGTTGGGATTCCGACGATGTATGCCGCCAGCGGCTACGAGGTTTTCAAGCAATTGCAGGGCAACGCGGTCGCCGAAGACTGGACGGCGCTCGCGATCGCCTTCGTGGTCTCCACCATCACCGCGTTCATTTCGGTCAAATGGCTTCTGGGCTTCATCCGATCGCATCGTTTCACCGCCTTCGCCATCTACCGGATCGTCTTTGGCGGCCTCCTCCTCGTGCTGTCAGCGGCCGGATTGGTGGCCTGACCCCCCGATGGGCGATTTGATTCGGGCCGGTTCGCCGTGGGATTGGCCTGATTTCACACGCGTTCCGCGCTTTTAAGTAAGCAATACTGTCGTTTTTTCGGGCAATTCACGCCGTTGCCAGAAAATTTCCGGCGACTTTTCTGATTTTATGTCAGCAATTATGACTTTTCTTTTCCGTATTCCCTGCTAAACAAGCGCTCCGAGACAGACGGAGGCAACAGAATGGCAAAGCAGCCGATGCTGAAATTCGTAGACATCGCGCGCCACATGCCCGTGAAGCGCGGCGCCGACGAGCGCAGCCACGATTTTCATGAAATCTACGCCGAGTTCGCCGATGCCAAGGCAGCCGAGCAGGCGTCGCGGTGCAGCCAGTGCGGCGTGCCCTATTGCCAGTCGCATTGCCCGCTCGGCAACAACATCCCCGACTGGCTGCGGATGACGGCCATGGGCCGCCTCCAGGAGGCCTACGAGATCAGCCAGGCGACCAACACCTTCCCCGAGATCTGCGGCCGTATCTGCCCGCAGGACCGGCTGTGCGAAGGCAATTGCGTGATCGAACAATCCGGCCACGGCACCGTTACCATCGGCTCGGTCGAGAAATACATCACCGATACGGCCTGGGAGAAGGGTTGGGTCGAAGACATCGTGCCGCTCAAGGAGCGTCAGGAAAGCGTCGGGATCATCGGCGCCGGCCCCGGCGGGCTTGCCGCCGCCGACGTGCTGCGCCGCGCCGGCGTTCAGGTGACGGTCTACGACCGGCATGACCGCGCGGGCGGGCTGCTCACCTATGGTATCCCCGGGTTCAAGCTCGAAAAGGAGGTGGTGATGCGCCGCGTCGAGCAGCTTGAACGCGCGGGCGTCAAGTTCGTGCTCAACTGCAATGTCGGCGAAGACCTCTCGTTTCAGGCGATCCGTGGGCAACACGATGCGGTGCTGATCGCAACCGGGGTCTACAAGACCCGCGATCTTGCCGGCCCGGGCGCCGGCGCGGCGGGCATCGTGCGCGCGATCGACTATCTCATCGCCTCCAACCGGGTCGGGTTTGGCGACGAGGTCGAGGATTACGAGAACGGCACGCTGAACGCCAAGGGCAAGAAGGTTGTCGTCATCGGCGGCGGCGACACCGCGATGGATTGCGTCCGCACCGCGATCCGTCAGGGTGCGACGAGCGTGAAGTGCCTCTACCGGCGCGACCGGGGCAACATGCCCGGCTCGCAGCGCGAAGTCGCCAATGCCGAGGAAGAAGGGGTGGAGTTCGTCTGGCTGGCCAACCCGAAGGCCTTCCGGGGCGATCCCGTCACCGGCGTCGTGGTGCAGCGGATGCGGCTTGGCGAACCGGATGCCTCGGGCCG
This sequence comes from Paracoccaceae bacterium, assembly GCA_024763335.1. Classification (GTDB taxonomy): domain Bacteria; phylum Pseudomonadota; class Alphaproteobacteria; order Rhodobacterales; family Rhodobacteraceae; genus Sinisalibacter. The sequence continues at coordinate 4,337 of JANTFS010000152.1, forward strand.
CCAGAGCCCCGAACCGATCGAGGGCTCGGACTACACCGAAGACGCCGATCTGGTGGTCAAGGCGCTTGGCTTCGAACCCGAGGACCTGCCGACGCTCTGGGGCGAGGACGACCTGCCGGTGACCCGCTGGGGCACCGTGATGGCCGACTTCCACACCGGCGCCACGGCGCTCAGCGATGTCTATGCCGTGGGCGACATCGTGCGCGGGGCATCGCTGGTGGTCTGGGCGATCAAGGACGGGCGCGATGCCGCGACGGCGATGCTGAAATCGTTCGACGCGCAAGGCGCACAGGTGGCTGCCGAATAGGAGCCGGGCCGGCCAGCGCCGGCCTGCGGTCCGCATCGTCCGGCCGGGAACCGGGTCAGCTTGCCTGACCTGAATGACAACAAGGGGCAAAGGAGGCACAAACATGCGATTGCGCGCGATCATCGCGGCGTTCGGCCTGCTGGCCCTTGCCGAGCCGGCTGCTGCCTCCGGTGCGCCGGTGCCCAAGGGCTGCGCGGCGTTCCTCACCGTCCAGCACAAGGGCTGCTCCGTAACCCTGCAATGGCGCTGCGAACAGGATGCGGAGAACAAGTTCTGGGCCGCCACCTATTCGCCCGAGGGGCTCCAGTCGGTCATCGGTTACACGGATGACTACCAGTGGCTCGATGCGATCTACATGTGGGATGGATCGCGCGAGGTCTTCACACCCCCCGCCGCCGACCCGGTCTCGCTGAACGCGCTGCTCGACACCGGCATCGACACCTATGATTTCACCATGCGCCGGATGCAGCCCGACCGCAGCTATGACGTGCGGATTGTCGGCGCCGATGTGCTGACCGGCGAGACGGTCGAGATCGACGGCTACAACCTCGACGTGGTGCGCACCCGGGTCGAAATCATCGCCGACGACGGCACCGTGGAATACAAGTCGCAAGGCACCCAGTATCTTTCGCGCGAGCTGCGGCAGTTCTTTCTCGGCACCGAACAGGTGTTTGACGACGACGGCACCGCGACCGACTACGACGACAGCCCGATGGACATCATCCTGCCCGGGGAGCCCGGATTTGGCGTCGTCACCCCGCTTTACGAATGCACCCACCAGGACGCGGCCTTCGACGGCGCGGCCGGGCGCAGACAGATGACCGAGGCCGACGCGCGCGCCGCGTTTGCCCCGCAAGACGGAGAGATCGAATGACCAAGTATGATGCCGATTGGGCCCGCGAGGAAGAAGCCCGCCGCAACGCTCTGGCCGAGACCAGCCTGTATCGCAACGAGTTCGAGCACGCCTCCTGCGGCGTGGGCCTCGTCGTTTCGATCGATGGCCAACCGTCGCGCAAGGTTGTCGAAAACGGCATCGACGCGCTGAAGGCCGTGTGGCACCGCGGGGCGGTGGACGCCGATGGCAAGACCGGCGACGGCGCCGGCATCCACGTGCAGATCCCGCAGGCGTTCTTCCACGACCAGATCCGCCGCACCGGCCACGAGCCGCGCGAGGGCGAGCAGATCGCCGTGGGCCAGGTGTTTCTGCCGCGCACCGATTTCAGTGCCCAGGAAACCTGCCGCACGATCGTGGAAACCGAAGTTCTGCGGATGGGCTATTACATCTACGGCTGGCGCGGCGTGCCGGTGAACATCGACTGCCTCGGCGAGAAGGCCAACGCGACCCGGCCGGAGATCGAGCAGATCATCATCTCGAACTCGAAGGGCGTGGATGAGGAAACCTTCGAACGCGAGCTCTACGTCATCCGCCGCCGGATCGAGAAAGCCGCGGCAAGCCGGGGCGTGCGCGAGCTGTATTTCGCGTCGCTGTCTTGCCGGTCGATCATCTACAAGGGCATGATGCTGGCCGAACAGGTAGCCGAGTTCTACCCCGACCTGAAGGACGAGCGCTTCGAGAGCGCCTTTGCGATCTACCATCAGCGCTATTCGACCAACACCTTCCCGCAATGGTGGCTGGCGCAGCCCTTCCGCATGCTCGCCCACAACGGCGAGATCAACACGCTCAAAGGCAACATGAACTGGATGAAGAGCCACGAAATCCGCATGGCCTCGTCGGCCTTCGGGGATCTCGCCGAGCACATCAAGCCGATCATCCCGGGCGGCTCGTCGGATTCCGCCGCGCTCGATTCGGTCTTCGAGGTGCTCGTGCGCGCGGGCCGTTCGGCGCCGATGGCGAAGGTGATGCTTGTGCCCGAGGCGTGGTCGAAGCAGAGCGCGGAAATGCCCAAGGCCTGGGCCGACATGTATTCCTATGCCAACTCGGTGATGGAGCCGTGGGACGGCCCCGCCGCGCTGGCGATGACCGATGGCCGCTGGGTCTGCGCCGGGCTTGACCGCAATGGCCTGCGGCCGATGCGCTACGTGGTCACCGGCGACGGCATGGTGATCGCCGGGTCCGAGGCCGGGATGGTCCCGACCGACGAATCGAGCGTCGTCGAGAAAGGCGCGCTCGGGCCGGGCCAGATGCTCGCCATCGACATGAAGGACGGGCTGCTGTTCCACGACGCCGAGATCAAGGACAAGCTCGCCGCGAGCCGGCCCTTCGGCGAGGCGGTGAAACATATCAACGACATCGAGGATCACCTCGCGAAGGTCGAGGAAACGGCGCTGTTCTCCGGTGCCGAGCTGCGCCGGCGCCAGATCGCGGCCGGCTATTCGCTGGAGGATCTCGAACAGATCCTCGCGCCGATGGCGGAGGACGGCAAGGAAATCGTCGCCTCGATGGGCGATGACACGCCGCAGGCGGTGCTCTCGAACCAATACCGCAACCTCAGCCATTTCTTCCGGCAGAACTTCAGCCAGGTGACCAACCCGCCGATCGACAGCTTGCGCGAGTTCCGGGTGATGAGCCTGAAGACGCGGTTCGGCAACCTCAAGAACGTGCTCGACGAGGCTGGCAGCCAGACCGAGATTCTCGTGCTCGAAAGCCCCTTCGTCGGCAATGCCCAGTTCGAGGAGCTCAAGACCCATTTCACCGCCCCGATGGTGGAGATCGACTGCACCTTCCCCGCCGGCAGCGGCCCCACCGCGCTGCATGATGCGCTGGAGCGGATCCGGGAGGAGGCCGAGGACGCGGTGCGCTCGGGCGCCGGGCACATCGTGCTGTCGGACATGGCGCAGGATGAAACCAAGGTGCCGATGCCGATGATCCTCGCCACCAGCGCGGTGCATTCGTGGCTGACGCGGCAGGGCCTGCGCACCTTCACCTCGCTCGATGTCCGCTCGGCGGAGGCGATCGACCCGCATTATTTCGCGGTGCTGATCGGCTGCGGGGCCACCGTGGTGAACGCCTATCTCGCCGAAGACAGCCTCGCCGACCGCATCGAGCGCGGGCTGCTCGACATGACGCTCACCGAGGCCACCAAAGCCTATC
>JANTFS010000153.1 GCA_024763335.1 Paracoccaceae bacterium
TCGAGGCCAAGCGCCCCGAGCAGATCATTGGCTGGAACGTGGCGCACGGCGAGTTGACCGTCGAAATCCGCGCCTCGGCGCTGCCCGGGATCATCGAGTTTCTCAAGCATGATCCGGCGTGCCAGTTCTCGACCCTGCTCGACATCACCGCCGTCGACTGGCCCGAACGCGAGCAGCGCTTCGACGTGGTCTATCACCTGCTGTCGATGTATCAAAACCACCGCATCCGGGTGAAATGCGCGGTGGGTGAGGGCGAATTGGTGCCCTCGGTCACCGCCGTGCATGCCACCGCGATGTGGCTGGAGCGCGAGGTGTTCGACATGTTCGGCATCATCTTCACCGACCACCCCGACCTGCGCCGCATCCTGACCGACTACGGTTTCCGCGGCTATCCGCTGCGCAAGGATTTCCCCACCACGGGCTACACCGAGGTGCGCTATGACGAGGTCGAGAAACGGGTGGTCTACGAGCCGGTGAGCCTCGTGCAGGAGTATCGGCAGTTCGATTTCATGTCGCCATGGGAGGGCGCGAAATACGTGCTTCCTGGTGACGAGAAAGGGGAGGCCGGCGAATGATGGGCGGATATGGATTTGGTGGCGGCGGGCTGATCTGGCTGGTCCTCTTCGGAGCGTTGATCGTGATCCCGTTTTGGCGCTTGCTGCCGCGTTTCGACATCCCGAACTGGGTCGCGCTTGTCGCGATCGTGCCCCTTGGCGCACTCATCCTGCTGTGGGTCATGGCGTTCAAGGACAAACTTGACGGAGGCCGGCAATGATGGACGGCAGCAAGGGGTTCGAAGACGCCCAGACGGGCGAACAGAAGATCCGCAACTTCAACCTCAACTTCGGCCCCCAGCACCCGGCGGCGCACGGCGTGCTGCGCCTCGTGCTCGAGCTTGACGGCGAGATCGTCGAGCGGGCCGACCCGCATATCGGCCTTCTCCACCGCGGCACCGAGAAGCTGATGGAGAGCCGCACCTACTTGCAGAACATCCCCTATTTCGATCGGCTCGACTACGTCGCGCCGATGAATCAGGAGCATGCCTTTTGCCTCGCGATCGAGAAGCTCACCGGAACGCAGGTGCCGCGCCGTGCCTCGCTGATCCGGGTGCTCTATTCCGAGATCGGGCGGATCCTGAACCACCTGCTCAACACCACCTCGCTGGCGCTGGATGTGGGCGCGCTGACGCCGCCGCTGTGGGGCTATGTCGAGCGTGAGAACCTGATGGAGTTTTACGAGCGGGCCTGCGGGGCTCGGCTGCACGCGAATTACTTCCGCCCCGGCGGCGTGCATCAGGATATCTCCGACGATCTGCTCGACGATATCGAGGCCTGGACCGAGACCTTCCCGGGCGTGCTCGACGATCTCGATGCGCTCTATACCGACAACCGCATCTTCAAGCAGCGCACCGTCGATATCGGCATCGTCACCGAGGACGACATTCAGCGCTGGGGGATGACCGGGGTGATGGTGCGCGGCTCGGGCTTTGCCTGGGATCTGCGCCGCGCGCAACCTTACGAGCTCTATGACGAGTTCGAGTTCGATATTCCCGTCGGCACCCATGGCGACAGCTATGACCGCAACAACTGCCGGATGGCGGAGATGCGGGAATCGGTGAAGATCATGCGTCAGGCGATCGAGAAGCTGCGCGCCCCGGAGGGCAGGGGCGACGTGCTCGCCCGCGGCCGCATCGCGCCGCCGAAACGGGGCGAGATGAAAACCTCGATGGAAGCGCTCATCCACCACTTCAAGCTCTACACCGAAGGGTTCCACGTGCCCGAGGGCGAAGTCTATGCCGCCGTCGAGGCGCCCAAGGGCGAGTTCGGCGTCTATCTCGTGGCGGATGGCACGAACCGGCCCTACCGCTGCAAGATCCGGCCGCCGGGGTTCGCTCACCTGCAATCGCTCACCGAGATCGCCAAGGGCCACCAGCTCGCTGACGTCGCCGCGCTGGTGGGCACGATCGACATCGTGTTCGGGGAGATCGACCGCTGATGGGGCTTGCCGGCGTTGCCATATCGCTCTCGGTCATCGGCATTCTGGTGACGGGCTATCTTGCGACGATCTTCGTCCTCGATCCGGTGGCCGGCATGGCCCGGGTCGACCACCTGCCGCAATTCCTGCCGCAGGTGATGGCGGGCCGCTACATCGCCTTTGCCCTGCTGGCGATCGGGGTCACGGTGTCGCGCAATCTGGTGGCGATCTCCTTCCTGTTCGCGGTCTTTGCCTTCGTGTCGATGTTCGATGCTGTCGTCTATCTGACCGCGGGCGAGCCATTCGGCCCGCATCTGGTTGCCGGGCTCGCCGCGGCGGGCGTCGCGCTGGTCGCGCTGGTGGCAAAGCTGAAGGGGGCGCCGCAATGACACGCCTTGCCGCTGCCCTGTTTGCCGTGATCCCGGGCGCGCTCGTCGCCCAGGGCTATCCGTCGCTCGACGAAGCGATGCGCGGTGCCACGGCGATGGCGGCCCACAATAACGGCTATCTGTTCATCGCCAAACCCGACGCCGCCTGGGTCTGCGCCTTCAACGTCGACGCCAACCATTTCGCCGCGCTCGTCGCGGGCGACGAGGTGGTGGTGGAGGGGACGCGCCCCGGCGCGGTCTGCGTGCCCGCGACCCATTTCAAGAACCTCATGGAGTAACGATGCTCAGACGCCTGCACCATGACCAGCCCGAGAGCTTCGCTTTCACGCCCGCCAATCTGGAATGGGCCCGGGCGCAGCTTACGAAGTATCCCGAGGGCCGCGAGGCCAGCGGCGTGATCCCGCTTCTGTGGCGGGCGCAGGAGCAGGAGGGGTGGCTGACCAAACCGGCGATCGAATACGTCGCCGACATGCTGGGCATGGCCTATGTCCGGGTGCTGGAAGTGGCGACGTTCTACTTCATGTTCCAGCTGCAACCCGTTGGCTCTGTTGCACATTTTCAGATTTGCGGCACGCTGTCATGCATGATCATGGGGGCCGAGGATCTCGTCGCCATTGCGAGGGAAAAGATCGCGCCCGAGCCGCATATGCTGTCGGAAGATGGCCGGTTTTCATGGGAAGAGGTGGAATGCCTCGGCTCCTGCGCCAACGCGCCGATGGCGCAGGTGGGCAAGGATTTCTACGAAGATCTCACCACCGAGGGCTTTGCCGGGTTGATCGACCGGCTGGCGGCGGGCGAAGTGCCGGTGCCGGGGCCGCAGAACGGCCGCTACGGGGCCGAGCCTCTGGCCGGCCTCTCCAGCCTCACCGAATACGAGAGCGGGCGCACGCAATACAACGCCTCCGTCGCGCTGGCGACGGAGCTGGGCGACACGATCAAGCGGATCGACGGCAGCGAGGCGCCGGCGACCACGCCGTGGCTCGCGGGCGGGCGCAAGGTGCATGTGAGTGCGAAGAAGGCCGCGCCGAAACCTGCCCCGCAGAAAGCCCCCGCCAAGGCCCCCGCCACGGCGCCTGCCACGACGCCAGCCGGGGCACCGGCGGGCGAGGCGAAGAAGCCGCGCAGCCTGAAGGCGCCGCGCAAGGCCGGGGCGGACGATCTGAAGATGATCAAGGGGGTCGGCCCGAAGCTCGAGGCGCTGCTGCACAGCCTTGGGTTCTTCCACTTCGACCAGATCGCGAAATGGACCGAGGCCGAGGTGGCCTGGGTGGATGAGAACCTCACCGGGTTCAAGGGCCGGGTGAGCCGTGACGACTGGGTCGCGCAGGCCAGGCTGCTGGCCGCGGGCGAACAGACGGAATTTTCGAAGAAGGTCAAGGATGGTGACGTCTACAAGACGTGACGGAGGTATGACGAGTGAAGAGCGGGGCATGTGAACAGATCAGACCGGCCAAAGCCGGCGGCACGTGTCGCGCCATGTATGTCCAACAGGAAACAGGGGATTTGAACAATGAATGATACGGATGAAGGCATCTTCAGTTGCCGCAATGTGTGCTGGATCGTGGGGGCCCTGCTGGGGCTTGTCGCGTTTCTTCTGATTTCGGGTTTCTGGGGCCTGATCGTGGGCATCGTGCTCGCGGTGGTTGTCGCCCTGGCGCTTCTGCGGCTGTTTTGCGCCGGCGCCGGTGAGCTGGCCGCCACCCATGCCCAGCCGGCGGCGGAAGCTCCCGCCGCGCCAGTGCCCGCGCCCGCGCCCGAGCCCGCGCCAGTACCGGCGCCCGCGCCCGAGCCCGAGGCCAAGCCGTTGGCCGGCGTGGCGCGCGACGATGCCGAGGCCGCTCTGGCCGAAGAGAGCACCGAGGCAACGCCCGATTACGATGGCGATGGCGTCAAGGAAGGCACCGGCGAGGGCAAACGCCCCGAGGCGCTCAGCGCGGCGCGCGGCGGTCAGGCCGATGATCTCAAGATGATCAAGGGCGTGGGTCCGAAGCTTGAACAGCTTCTCAACGAACTGGGCTTCTATCACTTCGACCAGATCGCCAACTGGACGGCCGACGAGGTGGCCTGGGTCGATGCGAACCTCAAGGGCTTCAAGGGCCGGGTGAGCCGCGACAACTGGGTTGAACAAGCCAAGACGCTGGCGAGCGGGGCGGAAACGGAGTTTTCCAAGCGCGCCTCGAAGTCCGGCATGTATGAGGAGTAGGGCCCGGGGGCCTGTAAAACATGAGCACCGATCCAGACGATAAATCGCTCGCAGCGCAGGGCCGGCTCGCTGGCCTCGTGATTGCACTGTCGGGCGCGCTCTGGGCCGGTGCGGAATATTTCGGACCGGGATTGGGGTGGTCCAACCGGACGCTGGCACTTGTCAGCCTGGCGGCGATGGCCGGGTTCGCGTTTGGATTGATCGTGACGTTTCGGATCTGGCGGGCGCGCCGGAAGGATGAAGGATAGGCAGGCATGTTGAAGGATCAGGACCGGATCTTCACCAACCTCTATGGCATGCACGAGCGCACGCTTGCGGGCGCCAAGGCGCGCGGCCATTGGGACGGGACGGCCGGGATCATCGCCAAGGGCCGCGACTGGATCGTCGACGAGATGAAGGCCAGCGGCTTGCGCGGGCGCGGGGGGGCGGGCTTCCCGACCGGGCTCAAGTGGTCGTTCATGCCCAAGGAAAGCGACGGGCGCCCGGCCTATCTCGTGATCAACGCCGACGAGTCTGAGCCCGGCACCTGCAAGGACCGCGAGATCCTGCGCCACGATCCGCACACGCTGATCGAGGGGGCGCTCATCGCCTCCTTCGCCATGGGCGCGCATACCGCCTACATCTATATCCGTGGCGAGTTCATCCGCGAGCGCGAGGCATTGCAGGCGGCGATCGACGAGGCCTATGACGCGGGGCTTCTGGGGCGCAATGCCGCCGGCTCGGGCTGGGATTTCGACCTCTTCGTCCACCACGGCGCGGGCGCCTATATCTGCGGCGAGGAAACCGCGCTCTTGGAAAGCCTCGAAGGCAAAAAGGGCATGCCGCGGCTGAAGCCGCCATTCCCCGCCGGTGTCGGCCTTTACGGCGCGCCGACCACGGTCAACAACGTCGAGAGCATCGCCGTGGTGCCGACGATCCTGCGCCGGGGCGCGGACTGGTTTGCCTCCTTCGGGCGGCCCAACAACGCCGGCACCAAGCTTTTTGCCATCTCGGGCCACGTGAACAACCCCTGCGTTGTCGAAGAGGCGATGTCGATCCCCTTCGAGGAGCTGATCGAGAAGCATTGCGGCGGCATCCGCGGCGGCTGGGACAACCTTCAGGCGGTAATCCCGGGCGGCTCCTCGGTGCCGGTGGTGCGCGGCGAGAACATCCGCGACGCGATCATGGATTTCGACTACCTGCAGAAGGATCTGGGCTCCGGCCTCGGCACCGCGGCGGTGATCGTGATGGACAAGTCCGTCGACATCGTGAAGGCGATCTGGCGGCTGTCGAAATTCTACAAGCACGAAAGCTGCGGCCAGTGCACGCCATGCCGCGAGGGCACCGGCTGGATGATGCGGGTGATGGAGCGGTTGGTGACGGGCGAGGCGGAGATCGAGGAGATCGACATGCTGTTTGACGTCAGCAAGCAGGTGGAAGGCCACACGATCTGCGCGCTCGGCGATGCGGCGGCCTGGCCGATCCAGGGCCTCATCCGCAATTTCCGCCCGGAGATTGAAGAGCGGATCAAGGCGGCGAAGGCCGGGAAGCTGGCGGCGGAGTGAACGGTGACACGGCTTGCGGCATATCTTCTGGCAGCGGTCTTGGCGAGCGGTCCCGCGCTGGCCGACGGGCGCAGCGATTCCTACCGGCCGCTGTTCGTCAAGCATGTGCGCGACACCGACCGGGGCCTGCGGGCCACGATCCGCTATTTCACCGAGGTGATGATCGGCGGGATGGAGACCTGGATCGACGAGAACGGCGAGGAACAAGTGCTGTATTGGGACGGGATCACCGGCGTGTTCGAGGCCGAGATCACCGAGGGCGGCCCGCTGGACGAGACGGAGGCCAAGGCCTTTCTGATCGAGGCGATCCCGGTTGTCTGCCCCTCGGCCGATTGGTCCGAGATTGCGCGGCGCGGCGAGATCTACCAGATCGGGCGGTTTGTCGAGGCCTGGGGCCAGTGCCCCGCCGCTGACGAGAAGGCGCACAAGTGAGGCGCGCGACAGGGAATTCGCCGGTTTCCGGCACGGGCCGCACGACGCGGCAGGACGAGAAGGTTTGAGATGAGCGAGACGAAAAAGATCGTCATCGACGGCAACGAGATCGAGGTGGATGGGGCGATGACCATCCTTCAGGCCTGCGAAGAGGCCGGCATCGAGGTGCCGCGGTTTTGCTATCACGAGCGGCTGTCGATCGCGGGCAATTGCCGGATGTGCCTCGTCGAGGTGGTCGGCGGCCCGCCGAAACCTGCCGCCTCCTGTGCCATGCAGGTGCGCGATCTGCGCCCCGGTCCCGAGGGCCAGCCGCCGGTGGTCAAGACCAACTCGCCGATGGTGAAGAAGGCGCGCGAAGGGGTGATGGAGTTCATGCTCATCAACCATCCGCTCGATTGCCCGATCTGCGATCAGGGCGGCGAATGCGACCTGCAGGATCAGGCGATGGCCTATGGTGTCGATTTCTCTCGGTACCGCGAGCCCAAGCGCGCGGTCGAGCCGATCGATCTCGGCCCGTTGGTCTCGACCCAGATGACCCGCTGCATCTCCTGCACCCGCTGCGTGCGCTTCACCACCGAGGTGGCGGGGATCACCCAGATGGGCCAGACCGGCCGCGGCGAGGATGCCGAGATCATCAGCTATCTCAACCAGACGCTCGACAGCAATCTGCAAGGCAACATCATCGACCTCTGCCCGGTGGGCGCGCTGACCTCGAAACCCTACGCCTTCACCGCCCGCCCGTGGGAGCTGACCAAGACCGAAACCATCGACGTGATGGACGCGCTTGGCTCGAATATCCGGGTCGATACCAAGGGCCGCGAAGTCATGCGCATCCTGCCGCGCAACCATGACGGCGTGAACGAGGAGTGGATCTCGGACAAGACCCGCTTCGTCTGGGACGGGCTGCGCCGTCAGCGGCTTGACGTGCCCTATGTGCGCCGCGGCGGCAAGCTCAAGCCCACCAGCTGGCCGATTGCGCTTGCCGAGGCGGCGACGGCGATCAAGGGCGCGAAGAATCTCGCGGGTCTCGTCGGCGATCTCGCCTCCACCGAGGCGGCGTTTTCGCTCAAACAGCTCATCGAGGGCCTTGGCGGCTCTGTCGAGTGCCGCACCGATGGCGCCAGGCTGCCGGCGGGCAACCGCT
>JANTFS010000154.1 GCA_024763335.1 Paracoccaceae bacterium
TCCAGCAGGCCTCCAGGAACGCGGGCTGGTAATACATCGGCTTCGGGGCCTGCGAAAAGCGCCGGATGAGTTCCTCCGTATGCGCCGCGCTGCCCTGAATCCAGACCATTAGGTGGTGCGCCGAGAGCTCGCCCAGAACCGGGTCGTCGGGGTCGTCGGGATCGACCACCTCGCAGATCGAGCCCGAGGTGTCGCAGACGAAATTGTCGTAGTCGTAGATCTCCTTCGCCCGCTCGATGAAGCGGGTGGTGTCGAGCATCGCGGCCACTTCCGCCTCGCGGTGCAGGGCCTGGCGGCGCATGTATTCCTCGAACGGCAGGCCGCCTTTCGCCGGATCGCCCGGCTTGCCGAGGTAGCTCGAGAGCGGCGCGAGATTGTCGAAGGCGATGTTGGAGGTGATGTAGACCGAATCGTTGAGCAGCAGCTCGCGCAGGAACGGGTTCTTCATCGCCTCGCGTTTGAAATTGTCGGCGATGTGCTCGCCCATGTAGCGCGTGCCGATCCGGTAATCGACGGAGTAGTGAAACCACGCGCCCGAGGCGCGCAGGGTGTTGGAAAGATAGGTCTTGCCCAGGCCCGACATGCCAAACAGCAGCACCCGCTTTTCATGCGCGGCAAGCCACGCCTCGGCGCTTTCGTAGATCATCCCCGCCTCCGTCGTTTGCATTTGAGTAGCGGTCATGCGCAAGGCGGTCAAACGCTTCCCGCACCCCGCCGGCGCAGCACCCGGCCATCGATCAGCACGAGGCCGAGCGCGATGACGCCGAAGCCGAGATAGGCCGTGAGCGGCAGGGCCTCGGCCCGGACGACCGCCCCGAGAATGACGGCCACCGGCACGATGAGGAGGGTCACGAGCATGGTATTGCCGGCCCCCGCCGTGCGGATGAGCTGGTAGTAGATCAGATAGGCGAGCGCGGTAACCACCACGGCGTAATAGCCGATCGCCGCGAGGGTCGGGGCAGGCAGGGCGAGGGGCAGGGGGCCTTCGGTGATCCAGCCGAGCGGGAGCAGCATCATTGACGCCGCGGTCAGCATCCCGAGCGCCGCCACTTCGGGGCGCAGATGGGTGAGGTGGCGCCGGGCCCAGACGCTGGAGAGCGCGTAGGACAGGGTCGAGGCGAGCATGGCCAGTTGCGCCACGGAGCGCGGATCGAAGCGGGTGAGGTTGGTCAGCCCGATGACGATGGCAATCCCGAGGAAGCCGAGCGCCACGCCAAGCGCCTTGTGCGGCCGCAGCCGCTCGTCGGCGAGGAACAGCGCCGCCACGAGCGGGCCGAACACGGCGGTGGTGGCGTTCAGAATGCCCGCGAGCCCCGATTCGATCGTGGTCTGCGCGAAGGCCTGAAGCGCGAATGGCACCGCGTTGTTGCCAAGCCCCATCACCAGCAGCGCCGCGATCGTGCGGCCATCGCGCGGCAGGGGAAAGCGGCGGACCAGCACGTAGATCCACAGGACGATCGCCGCCCAGAGCACCCGGTGGGTGACCACGTGGATCGGCGCCATCGTGTCGAGCAGGCTTGTGGTGGTCAGAAAGCTGGACCCCCAGATGAGCGACAGGGCCAGGAGCAGGGCCCAGGCGCGGGCGGAGAGCGAGGATTGGGTCATGCGGGCGGTGTAACCTGCAAGCGCGGCGGGCGCGACCCGGAAGCTGCGCTTTTCGCCCCTCAGCGGCGGCGGGCCTCGGCCCAGAGGTTGAACCAGTTCGCGGTGATGATCAGCGCCCCGCCCGCCAGCACCGCCACCTGCAAGGGTTCGCCATAGACAAACCAGCCGATCACCGCGATGAGCGGCAACCTGAGAAAATCCACCGGCATGACAACGCTGGCCGGGGCCAGCCGCAACGCCGAGGTCAGGCACAGATGGGCGAAGAGCCCGGCCAGACCGATCAACCCCAGCCACGGCAGCGCAGCGGGCGCGGGCAGGGCGATGTCGCCATCGGCACCGGCGCAGATCAGCCCGAACGCGGCCTGCATGACGGTGAGCCAGAACAGGATCGTCGCCACGCTTTCAGTGCGGGTGAGGCGGCGGGTGAAGATCGCCGACCCGGCAAAGCCGATCGCGGCGAGTGCGGCGGCGCTGACGCCGGGGGTCAGGGGCGCGGCGAACGGCCGGGTGACGATGAGAATGCCCGCAAACCCAACCACCGCGGCAAGCGCCCGGCTACGGGTGATCGGTTCGCCCAGAAACACCGGCGCCAGCACCAGCGCCCAGAGCGGCGCGGTGAATTCGAGGGCGAACACCTGCGCGAGCGGGATCGCGGTGAGCGCGTAGAACCACAGGTTCTGCCCGGCGAAATGGCTGAGATTGCGAAGAAAATGCAGCCCCAACCGCCGCCGGCCGATGCCTGAAAGCTGCCCCCGCAGGCCGACGACCGTCACCACCACGACGATGCCGACGAGGGAGCGGTAGAGCATCAGCTCGAACGTGTCGTGGTCAAGGCTCACCGCCCGCCCGGCCACCGCCATCGCGGAAAACGAGGCGATCGCCCCGCCCATCCACAGCGCCGCCGTGAGCGTATCGCCGCGCGGCGCCGGGTGGCGTGTCATGCCGTTTCGCGCGCGCGCGCCAGCCCTGCGGGCTGCGGATCGTGCCCCGCTGTCATGTCGATCCTCTCGCCGCCGTCATGCCGTGCAATCCTGCACCGCGGACCCGCCGCTGCCAAGGGCCGATACGGCTCAGGTGAGCGCCATGTAGAGCGCAAACCCGATCGCCAGAAGCACAAGGAGCACCACCCAGAACTCGAGCCGTTGGTGCGGCAGCTTCGGCGCGTGGCAATAGCCGCAGGTATCGCCCGTCAAACGCATTCGGTGGCCGCAGTCACTGCAGCGAAACACCCGGATCGCCATGTTCATCCCCAAAAAATCTTGCTTGAAATAAAAGCCCCAGCTTGATGCGCATCATCCTAGGCTCGGTTGTTTCCCGATGCATGGCGAATCTGGCCGATTTTCGTGTTCACTGGAAAATTTGCAGCGAAAATAGCGCCCGCACTCCGCTCAGAGGCGGGGCGGGGGATTGGCGCGCAATCGAAGGTTGCAGCTCGGTGTCGGGTGCGGCGTCACCGCGGGGTGACGCGACTCACTCCCACTCGATCGTGCCCGGCGGTTTCGAGGTGATGTCGTAGGTCACCCGGTTGATTCCCGGCACCTCGTTGATGATCCGCGTGGCGGTCTCGCCCAGGAATTCGTGGCTGAACGGGTAGTAGTCGGCCGTCATCCCATCGACGGAGGTCACCGCCCTGAGCGCGCAGGCGTAGTCATAGGTCCGCCCGTCGCCCATCACGCCGACGGTGCGCACCGGCAGGATCGCCACGAAGGCCTGCCAGATCTCGTCGTAGAGCCCGTGCTTGCGGATCTGGTCGATATAGACGGCATCGGCACGCCGCAGGATTTCGAGCTTCTCGCGGGTGATCTCGCCCGGGCAGCGGATGGCAAGGCCGGGGCCGGGGAAGGGGTGGCGGCCGATGAAGCTCGCGGGCAGACCCAGCTCGTGGCCAAGGGCGCGCACCTCGTCCTTGAAAAGCTCGCGCAGCGGCTCGACGAGCTTCAGCCCCATCTTCTCGGGCAGCCCGCCCACATTATGGTGGCTCTTGATCGTCACGCTCGGCCCGCCGGAGAACGACACGCTCTCGATCACGTCGGGATAAAGCGTGCCCTGGGCGAGGAACTCGGCGCCGTCGATCTCTCCCGCGTATTTCTGGAACACGTCGATGAACAGCTTACCGATGGTTTTTCTCTTGGTTTCCGGGTCACTTACACCGTCAAGTTCACCTAAGAAAAGCTCGCTCTCATCGGCGTGGATCAGCTTCATGTTGTAATGGTCGCGGAACATCTTCACGACGTCCTCGGCCTCGTTGAGCCGCAAGAGCCCGTGGTCGACAAACACGCAGGTGAGCTGGTCGCCGATCGCCTCGTGCAGCAGCACCGCGGTGACCGAACTGTCGACCCCACCCGACAATCCGCAGATGACCTGCTTGTCGCCCACCTGCTCCTTGATCTGCCGGATCGCCTCGTCCTTGTAGGACGCCATCGTCCAGTCGCCGGTGAACCCGGCGAGGCGCACGAAGTTCTCGTAGAAGGTCTTGCCGTTCGGGGTGTGATGCACCTCGGGGTGGAATTGCACCGCATAGAACTGCCGGTGGAGATCGGCGGTGATCGCGAAAGGCGCGTTGGGCGAGGTGCCGTAGACCTCGAAACCCGGTGCGATTTCAGACACATGGTCGCCGTGGCTCATCCAGACCTGTTCGCGGCCATCGAGGAACCAGCCAAACAGGATGTCGATCTCATCCCCCTTCGGCTCGACATAGGCGCGGCCGAACTCGGCGGTGCCGTGGCCGCGCTCGACCTTGCCGCCGAGGTCCTGCATCATCACCTGCTGGCCATAGCAGATGCCGAGGATCGGCACGCCGAGATCGTAGACCGATTTCGGCGGGCGCGGGCTGCCCTCGTCGATCACCGAGGCCGGGCCGCCGGAAAAGATCAC
Source organism: Paracoccaceae bacterium (assembly GCA_024763335.1). Lineage (GTDB taxonomy): Bacteria > Pseudomonadota > Alphaproteobacteria > Rhodobacterales > Rhodobacteraceae > Sinisalibacter. The sequence goes on from JANTFS010000154.1 coordinate 4,480, forward strand.
CGCTTGCGGGGCGAAGTCGGCGAGGAAGGCGTCGGTGACGTTCTGGTAGGGGTGGATTTCGCAGTAGATGTTGAGCTCGCGCAGGCGGCGCGCGATGAGCTGCGTAACCTGGCTGCCGAAGTCGATGATGAGGAGGCGCTGGTGCTGGGTCATGGCTGCTGATTAGGCCCCGCCGGCGCAGCTGGCAAGGCCCTGAGCGCGGGGGCCGCGGTCTTCTCCGGTCTCGAAATACCTTCGGGGGTGAATTGGCCGCAGGCCAAGAGGGGGCAGACAGCCCCCAATCGCCGCGCGGGCCACCGGGCCGGCGCATGTCGCTTTCCCCCCGAATATGCCGCAAACCCGCCGTGCCGCAGGCAAGCCGGGAGGTATCACATCCCAAACGGCACCGGGAGAGTGAGCCATGACACAAAGGGCAGCACGCAGGCGGACGCGGAGCGGCGGCGGCGCGGCCCGGCGGGCCGAACGCACCGCGAAGCGGATCGGCACGGTTCCCGCGATCACCCGCGAAATCCCCGATTTCGAGCTGCTCAACGAGGAAGCGCTGCAGATCATCGAGCACAACGCCGAGACCATTCTCGAAGAGATCGGCGTGGTGTTTTCGGAAAACCCCGCGGCACTGGAGCGCTGGCGACAGGCGGGGGCCGATGTGCGCGGCGAGCGAGTCCACATCCCGCGTGGCCTTGCCCGCAAGCTCTGCGCCACCGCGCCGGGACATTTCACCCAAGCCGCGCGCAACCCGGCCAACTCGGTCGAGATCGGGGGCAGGGGGCTGGTGCTTGCGCCGGTCTACGGCCCGCCGTTCGTGCGCGATGTTTCGGGCGGACGGCGCTATGCCACGATGGCGGATTTCGAGAACTTCGTCCGCCTCGGGCAGATGTCGAAATGGCTGCATCACTCCGGCGGCACCGTCTGCGAGCCGACCGACGTGGCGGTGAACAAGCGCCACCTCGACATGCTGTTCGCCCACATGACCCTGTCGGACAAGCCCTACATGGGCTCGGTCACCGAGCCGAGCCGTGCCGCCGACAGCGTGGCGATGTCGAAGATCCTCTTCGGCGAGGATTTCGTCGACCAGAACACGGTGATGGTTTCGCTCATCAACATCAACTCGCCGCTCACCTTCGATGCCACGATGATCGGCGCGCTGGAGATCTATGCCGCCGCGAACCAGGCCTGCATCGTCTCGCCCTTCATCGTCGGCGGCGCGATGGCGCCGGTGTCGGTGGCGGGGACGCTCGCCCAGGTTCTCGCCGAAGTGCTGGCCGGCGTGGCCTACAGCCAGCTTGTGCGCCCCGGCGCGCCGATCATCATGGGCACCTTCGTGACCTCGATCGACATGAATTCCGGCGCCCCCACCTTCGGCACCCCCGAGGCGAGCCAGATCACCTATGGCGCGGGCCAGCTTGCCCGCCGCCTCGGGCTGCCCTACCGCTCCTCGGGCGGCTTCACCGGGTCGAAACTGCCCGACGCGCAGGCCGGTTACGAGAGCGCGAACTCGCTCAACATGGGGCTCTTGGCGGGGGTGAACTTCATGCTGCACGCCTGCGGCTGGCTCGAGGGCGGGCTGGTGGCGAGTTTCGAGAAATTCGTGATGGACGCCGACCAGCTGGGCGCGCTGCACAAGATGGCCGCCGGCGTGGCGATGGATGACGATGCCCAGGCGATGGCGGCGATCCGCGAGGTGGGGCCCGGCGGGCACTACCTTGGATGCGCCCACACCCAGGCCCATTTCAAGGATGCCTTCTGGCGCTCCGATCTCCTGGATTACAAACCCTTCGAGACATGGGAGGAGGCCGGCGCGCCGGACACCATGGCGCTGGCCTCGGCGCGGGTGGCGCAATTGCTGGGCGATTACGAACCACCGGCGATCGACCCTGCCGTGCGCGAGGCGCTGAAGGCCTTCGTGGCGCAGAAAAAGGCCTCGATGCCCGACAGTTTTTCCTGAGCCTCAGGCCTCGTGGCCGGGTTTGGGCAGAAGCCGGGCCTCGGCCATCAACGCGATCAGGATCTCGATATGGCGGGCCGGCGAATAGCCGGCGCCACCGGCCTTGCGCCGCGCCTCCATCTCCGCCTCCGCCGCGATCAACCCGTCGACAGCGGCTTTCGGGCCGGGCGCGACCGGCAGACGCATCAGGCGCTTGAGATCGCGTTCGCGGCTGTAGTCGGCGAGGCCGAACCGTGCGGCCCGGATCAAAAGCCGGGGACGGCGCAGCGCGGCGAGAAGGGCAGTGGTGTCGGTCATGTCATGGCTCCCGAATTGATTCGCGATCTGTATGACACAACCGGAGCGGGTGTTGCCTGCGGGGAGCACTCTGCGTTCGGTTGAGTAGCAATCCTTTAAAACAAGCGTCGCAAAGTCGGACTCGTCGTCTGCGGTTAACGGATCGGTAACCAATTCCGGCCTAGCTGTGCTTCAGCAAACTCGCCTTTAAGTTGTGTTGCGCAAGCACGCGCGGCGAGTCAGGCCCACAACGGGGAGTGTTCGGGTCGGACATGGGAAAACCTGCAAAGACCCCATCGGGCATGCCCAATTGGCTGCCGACCGCGGTGCGGATCTACCTCGCCCATACCGAGGGCGGCGCGGGGATCCGGGCGCTCGCCCGCGCCGAAGGCTGCCATCCCTCCACGGTGCTCAGGCAAGTCCACCGAACCGAGAACCTGCGTGACGACCCGCTTGCCGATTCCGCGCTCGCCCGGCTTGGCCGGCTGGTGCGGGCGGGCAGGGCGGAGTCCCTTCCGTTCCCAGCACAGGATCAGACAAACATGGCCCATTTCGACCCGATTGATGACGCGGACCTCGAGCGCGACACCCTGCGTGCGCTGCAAGCGCTGATGGAACCGCGCACGCTTCTGGTGATTGCCGAGGGCGTCGAAGACGCCGTGGTGGTCCACAATACCGGCGCCGACCGTCCGGTGCGCCGGGCGGTGGTGGGCCGAACCGTGGCCGAATCGCTGGTTCTGCGCGGCCTGATCTCGGGCGAGGCGTCCGGGCGGCTGGCCCGCTACACCATCACCCCGGCCGGACGCGCCGAGGCCACCAAGCTCATCGCGCAAAGTGAATCCCGCCGCGCCGCGGCCTCTGGGCTGGACGCCGATGCCGAAACGTCCGGGCCTGATGCGGCCCCGGGGCGGACCGGCGCGCGCGAGGCGGGGCGCGGGCGGGCGGCCCGGCGCCGCCCG
>JANTFS010000155.1 GCA_024763335.1 Paracoccaceae bacterium
ACGGGTTGCCGCTGGAAAAGGTGGCCGCTGTGGATGCCCAGGCCGAACTCGGCCGGTTGCACCTCGAAGAGCACCTGTCGGGCCAGCGCACCAACGGACTGCGGGCCATGGTGGAGCGTATTCGCAAGCTCGCGACCGAGGCGGGTTGAGCGCGGCCGCGCCGGGGTCGCCCGTCTCTCGTTCGGTCAGGCCAGGCCGGCGATCGGGATAGCCCCCCGAGAATTCTCTTGCCGGAACGACGGCGCCATCAGGCGCCGAGGATGCGCCCGACCATCTCGGCGGTGTCCGCGCTGAGCCCGTCCTTGGCGGCGATGCGGCCGAGCGCCTCGCGGATCATGCCCTGCCGGTCGGCATCGTAGCGGCGCCAGGTTTCGAAGGCCGACGACATCCGCGCGGCGATCTGCGGGTTGACCGGATCGAGGCGGATGATCCAGTCGGCCATGAGCCGGTAGCCCGCGCCCGAGGCATGGTGGAACCCCGCCGGGTTCATCGCCAGTGCGCCGAAGACGGCGCGGAAGCGGTTGGGGTTCTGCATGGTAAAGGCGGGGTGGGCGGTGAGCGCCTCGGCGGTGGCGGCGGCCGTTTCGGGGGCGGCGTGGGTGACTTGCAGGGAGAACCACTTGTCCATCACAAGCGCGTCGTCTTTCCAGCGAGCCTCGAAGGCGGCCAGCGCCTCGTCGCCCGCTTCGGCGTCGAGCAGGCAGCCCAGCGCGCCGAGCGAGAGGGTCATGTTGTCGGCCCGGTCGAACAGGGCGTGGGCGGCCTTGCCGGTGTCGAGCCGGGTGGTGAGCTTGAGCAGTTCGAGGGCGAGGGCGCGTTTGCCCGCCTGTTCGCCGGTGGGGGCGAAGGGCGCATCGACCTCCATCTCGGCCGAGAGCCGCGGCAGCATGTCCTGCAGGTGCTGGGCGATTTCGAGGCGCAGGGTCTCGGCGGCGTCGTGGATGCGGTCGGGGTCGGGGGTGAGGCCGGCATCGAACAGCGTCTGGGCCATGTCGTCTTCGCCCGGCAGGCGCAGGGCCAGCGCGCGGAAGGCCGGTTCGGCCGTGTCATCGCGCAGCAGCGTGGCGAGCGCGTCGAGATAGACCGTGAGCGGCGGCTCGGCGCCGGTGACCATGGCCGAAAGCACGTCCTTGGCGAGCGTCCGCCCCGCCTCCCAGCGGTTGAACGGGTCGCTGTCATGGGCAAACAGGAAGGCGCGCTCCGCGGCGCTGGTCTCGCGCCGGAGGATCACCGGCGCCGAGAAACCGCGCAGGATCGAGGGCACGGGCCGGGCGGCGAGCCCCTCGAAGGCAAAGCTCTGCTCGGGCTCGGTCATCTCCAGCACGGTCGTGGGCCTGATCTCGTCGCCATTGGGGTTGAGAAGCCCCGTGGCGATGGGGATGACCATGGGCTCTTTCTCGCTCTGGCCCGGCGTGGGCGGGGTCTGCTGGCGGAAGGTGAGCGTGTAGGTTTCGCCGTCCCAGTCCTCGCGCACGTCGAGGCGCGGGGTGCCGGCCTGTTTGTACCACAGCCGGAACTGGCTCAGATCGCGCCCGGTGGTGTCTTCGAAGACCTTGAGCCAGTCATCGATGGTGCAGGCCTGCCCGTCGTGGCGGGTGAAGTAGAGATCGAGCGCGGCGCGATAGGCCTCGTCGCCCACCAGCGTCTTGAGCATGCGGATGATCTCGGCGCCCTTCTCGTAGATCGTGGCGGTGTAGAAATTGTTGATCTCGACGAAGCTGTCGGGCTGGACCTGATGGGCCAGCGGCCCGTTGTCTTCGCGGAACTGGCGGGCGCGCAAGGCCATCACGTCTTCGATCCGGGTAACGCCGCCGGGGCGCATGTCGGCGGAGAACTGCTGGTCGCGAAACACCGTGAGCCCTTCCTTCAGGGAGAGTTGGAACCAGTCGCGGCAGGTGATGCGGTTGCCGGTCCAGTTATGGAAATATTCATGGGCGACGATGGACTCGATACGTTCGAAATTTGCATCTGTAGAGGTCTCAGGGCTCGCCAGAACGGCCGAAGTGTTGAAAATGTTCAAGCCCTTGTTTTCCATCGCGCCCATGTTGAAGTCCGACACGGCGACGATCTGGAAGATGTCGAGATCGTATTCCCGCCCGTAAACCTCCTCGTCCCATGTCATCGAGCGCTTGAGGCTGTCCATGGCCCAGGCCGTCTTGTGTTCGTCGCCGGGGCGCACCCAGAGCTTGAGAGCGACATCGCGGCCCGACATCGTGGTGAAATGATCGTCGCGCGCCACCAGATCGCCGGCGACGAGGGCGAAGAGGTAGGCGGGTTTGGGCCAGGGATCGGTCCATTCCGCCCAGCCGGGGCCGGCGGCGGTGGGGTTGCCGTTGGAGAGCAGCACCGGTTCGGGCCCCTCGATGCGCACGGTGAAGGGGGCCATGACGTCTGGGCGGTCGGGGTAATAGGTGATGCGGCGGAAGCCCTCGGCCTCGCATTGGGTGCAATACATGCCGCCCGAGAGGTAGAGCCCCTCGAGCGCGGTGTTGGCGGCGGGATCGATCTCAACCTCGGCCTCCCATGTGAAGGGCCCGTCAGGGACATCGGCGACAAGGCCGCCCTCGGTCTGGCGCGGGGTGATCTCGGCGCCGTCGATGCGGGCGCCGAGGAGCTTGAGCCCTTCGCCATGGAGGAAAAACTCGCGTGCGCTGGCGGCGGGGTTGGGCCGGAAGCGGATGCGCGAGAGGACCCGCGTGGCCGAGGGGGCAAGGCGGAAGGTCAGGTGGACATCGTCGACGAGGAAGGCCGGCGGGGTATAGTCCTGAAGGCGGATCTTGCGGGGGGTCGCGTCTGACATGCTCGGTCCTTCTGTCGCTTTCGGCGCAACCTAGTGGCGGCGGCGGCGCGCTGCAACGGGCGGTGTGGCGCGTGGCCGGGCCGCCGGGTGGGGGCGCTGCCCCCACACCCCCGGAGTATTTGGGCCAAGATGAAGGGAGGGGGCTTTCGCAACCTTGCGCAACCGCCTATCTTTCCGTCAGTTTGTCGAAGAGGAGCGGCGAGGGCGATGGAGGCACGGCGCCCGGTTATCGGGATTATCGGGAACGCGTCGCTGATCGGCGGCGATTATCCGGCGCATGCGAGCGGGACGATGAATTCCGCCGCCGTCGCCGAGGTTGCGGGCGCGATGCCGCTGATCATTCCCACCGATCCGCATTTCGTCGCCGTCGACGAGTTGATCGAGGCTTTCGACGGGTTCCTGCTCACCGGCGGGCGGCCGAACGTGCACCCGGAGGAATACGGCGAGCAGCCGACCGAGGCGCATGGCGACTTTGACCGGTGCCGCGACGCCATTACCCTGCCGCTGGTGCGCGCCTGCGTCGAGCGTGGCCAGCCGATCTTCGGCATTTGCCGCGGGTTTCAGGAGATGAACGTCGCCCTGGGCGGCACGCTCTACCCCGAGATCCGCGAGTTGCCCGGGCGGATGAACCACCGGATGCCCCCCGACGGCACGCTGGATGAGAAATTCGCCATTCGTCACGCGGTGCATTTCAACGACGGCGGCGTGTTTCACCGGCTGGTGGGCTCGCGCGACGTGATGACCAACACGCTGCACGGGCAGGGGATCAACCGTCCCGGCGCCGGCGTCGTGGTGGATGGACATGCCGATGACGGCACGCCCGAGGCGATCTATGTCGAGGGCGCGCCGGGCTTTGCCATCTCGGTGCAATGGCATCCCGAATACAACGCCGCCAATGATCCGGTTTCGCGCCCGCTGTTCGAGGCGTTTGGCGATGCGGCGCGGGCCTGGGCCAAGGGCAAACGGCCGGTGCCGGCGCTCAAGGCCGTCTGATCGCACCCGGCCCGACCGGCCCCTATACCCGCCATAGCCGCGACCATCCGGCGAAGAGGCCCTGCAGCTTGGCCAGAAGCCGGTGCACCGGCCCGGTGGGCGCGGCGATGCCGGCGGCCAGACGGTCGGCCACCACCTCGGGCGGGCAGGGGGCCCCGGTGACGGGATCGTGGTAGCGCGGGTAGTCGATCAGCACGGCATGGGCCAGCGCGGTGATATCAGGGCGGGCCTGGCGCCGTTCGGGCACCCAGCCGAGATCGCGGGTGAGCCCCCAGCCGGCATAGAACGGGGCGCCGAGGCAGGTGACGGGCTTGCCACGCAGGAGCGCTTCGAACCCCATCAGCGAGGTCATCGTCCAGACTTCGTCGCAGCCCTCGATCAGGTCGACGGGGTCGGCCGCATCCGCCACCACATCCGCGAACTCAAGCGCCGCGTCGCGCGGGATGGCGCCCCGGCGCAGCCCGGCCTCGACATCCGGGTGCGGCTTGAACACGATCACCGCCGCGGGGTTGGCGGCGCGCGCTGCCTGCAACAGCGCGAGGTTGGTTGCAACGTCGCGGGTGCCCAGCCGGATCGAGGCATCGTCCTCGACCTGCCCCGGCACAAGGATCCGGTGGCCCGTGGGCAGTCTCGGCGCGGCGCCGCCGAGGTTGTATTTCGTCAGCCGCGCGAGGGCCAGCCCGGCCACCAGCCGCTCGGCCCGCAGGCGCGCGCCCTCGGGCAGTTTCACCGCCGCGGCGATCAGCCGTTCAAGCCGGCTTTCGCGGCTTGGGTCGTAGTAGATGCCGAGATCGTCGGTGACGAGCGACAGCGGCGGCACGAGTTCGGCGCCGAGGCCGCGCGAGCGCAGGAACCCGTCTTCCACCCGCAGCACGGTGACCCCGGTGGTGTCGCCCAGCGTGTCTTCCTGGCTGGCCCAGACCAGCAGGCTGCGCCCGGTTGCACGGGCCTTGGCGACGGCGGCCGGACCGGAGCGGAACAGAAGCCGCTTTTCCTGGCCGAAGAAGGCGGCCAGCGGCCGGCGTTTCCATAGCCGCATGCCGGCGGCGACATGGCCGTGCAGGTCTTCACGGTAGGCCCGGGCGCGGGCATCGAGCGTGGTGATGACCTGCTCGGCGCCACACAGCGTGTCGTGATGGGGGTCATACCAGGTCGGGTAAAGCAGCATCGCGGCGGCAAAGAGCTGGCTGCGGGTGAGGGTGCGCCCGGCGCGCCGGGGCACCGGGTTTTCGTCCGCGGTCAGGCCCCAGCCGGCATACCACGGCTGGCCGAACACGCGCGGGCGATGGCCGGCGAGAATGGCTTCGAACCCCATGCCCGAGCTCACCGTGTAGACGGCAACGGCGCCTTCCATCAGCGCCCAGGGGTCGACGGCGGCGTCGAGAAGCGAAACCCCGGGGCCGGCATCATCGGCACTGAAATGCCCGGCGCGATAGCCCGCCGCGGTTTCGGGATGGGTCTTGATCACCACCCGCATGCCGGGCTGCTCGATCCGGGCCGCGGCGAGCATCTCGGTGAAGGTCTCGGCGCTGGCGCCGGCGTGGGAGATCGAGGCATCGCCGCGGGTCTGGTCGATGACCAGAACGTAGGGTGGCTCGGGCAGGGGCGCGCGCGGGTCGGTGGCGTTATACTTCGACACATGCCCGCGCACCATCAGCTCCATCGCGCGGCGTGCCCGGGCAAGCAGGGCGCCGTCGTCGAGCGGATGGGTGGCGAGCAGCGTTTCGAGATCGGAAGGGTGGCTGCTGTCGAAATGCACACCGTGGCGGTCGATTACCAGCCCCAAAGGCGGTTCGCCCGTGCGGCCCGGCCGGAGCGAGCGCAGGAAGGCGTCCTCGATCCGCACAAGCTGCGCGCCGGTCCTTTCGGCCCAGGCCTCGCCGCGATGGGCGGTTGGCGAACAGCCCCAGACGGCGACGGTATCGCTTGCCCCGGGGCGGCCAATGCGGAGGTCCCAGCCGGCGAGGCTCAGGATCCGCCGCAGCCGGCGCTGGGTCAGGAACCCGGCGTTGAAATAGTAAAGCCGCCGGGAGCGATTGGCCCCGGCGGCTCCGGTGTCGGGGTGGTGCGCCATGCCGGGCCTAGAGCAGCCCCGCGGTCACGGCGGTGGTGGCGAGCGAGTCGATCGCGCCGGTGGTCGAGGTCAGCGCCGAGAGCACTTTCGTCCACTGCACGTAGGGCGCCTCGGTGACATAGACCGTATCGCCGTCCCGCACGACGAAGTCTCGCGCCATGAACATCCCGTTCGGCTCGGTCAGGTCGAGCACGTAGATCATCCGCTGCTCGCCGACGAGATCGGTGCGGCCGAGCACGCTGTTGGCAATCTCGGCCGGCTCGTTGCGGAAGATGAACACGCCGGTCGGGTCGGCCAGCGCCGGGTTGAGCCCGCCGACCTGCGCAATCGCTTCGAGCGCCGAGAGGGTCTGGGTTTCGAACTTCACGCGGGTTTGCGTGCCGGTGGCGCCAAGCGCGGTAAAGGCGCGGGTATCGCCCTCGACGAGGATGCGATCGCCGTTGCGCAGCGCGATGTCGAGTTCGGGGTGCTTGAACAGGTCCTGATACCAGATCTGGCCGGTCTTTTCGCCGCGGATGATCTTGACCACGGCGATCTCGGCCGGAACCGCCACGCCGCCGGCGCGCGCCAGCATGGCGCCGAGGGTCCGCGTTGGCCGTTCGATGGCGAAGACGCCCTGGCCGCCCACCGCGCCGGTGATCGAGACGGTGGCGCCGTCGCCGGCAAGCCGGCGCACGAGCACCTGCGGGTCCGGGGTCTGGTCGGCGAGCTTCTCGGTGATGATCCGGCGGATCGCCTCGGGCGTGTTGCCCGCTGCCTTGATCCGGCCGGCATAGGGTATGAAGATGAAACCGGCACCATCGACCTGCACCTCTTCCAGAGCCGCCGGTGCGCCGGCGGTGGTGAGGATGCCCTCCTGCACGTTTTCCCAGATCGACACGCCGAGCACGTCGCCCGGGCGGATGGTGTCGGACCCGACGACACCGGCGTTGGTGAAGTCGCTCGAGAAGCCGAGCGCCGGGACGACGGCGGTGGCGCGGGTGACGCGGTCATTGACCGCGACGACGAAGGCATCGCCTTCGCGTTGCACCGATCCGGCGAATATCTCGGCCTTGTTCGGGCCGCTTCGGGGGAGCACGTCGCAGGCGGAAATTCCCACCACACATGCAAACAGGGCGGCCTTGCGCGCCCAGGCGTTGCCTTTATCAATCACTGCTCGGGCTCCTTTGTGGAGTTCTGCCTCTGGTTTTTTTCGCCAAGCTACCGGGGCTGCGCGAAAAAATCCAGCTTTTCCACAGGGTCGGGCTATTTCACCGCATACAACTGTTGCCGTGGTGCCGCTGTGCCACGCTCGAAGGCCTCATAGGGATCATCGAGGGCGAGCATCATGTCGACGACCTGGCGCAACAACTGCCGCCGTCCGCGCGACGAATAGAAGCCGCCGGCGACCTGGCTCGTCTCGAGCAGGTAGCGCCGGTAGTCGCGGTAGGCGCGGGTGTCGGGCCGGCTGGGGTGGGCGAAGAATTCCGCCACCGGCTGGGTCGAGACGAACTCGGGCTTGGCATAGACCGCGTCGCCGAAGGTGCGGATCGGCAAGCCGCGCCAGAGCACCTGCTGGGCCGCGGTCGAGTTGACGGTGACGGCGCTGCGGGCGTGGTCGAGCAGCCGGGCAAGCTTGCCGCCGCGCACGTAATGCACCCGCGCCTCGACCCCGTGCTCGCGGGCGAGCCTGCGGATCTCGCGGCGCAGCGGCACCCGGCCGTCTTCCAGCGGGTGGGCCTTGAACACGAGGTGATGATGGCGCGCCGCGCCGGC
>JANTFS010000156.1 GCA_024763335.1 Paracoccaceae bacterium
CCGGAAATCGCGGCGATTTCCGGTGCGAAATCCGCAGCGGATTTCGCGCCCCCTTGAGCCGCGCCGGATTTGCCACTATCGCAAGAGCCAGTTGAAAGGCGGCTGTCATGAAATTCCTCGATCTCGCCAAGGTCTATATCCGCTCCGGCAGCGGCGGAAACGGCTGTATCTCGTTTCGCCGCGAGAAATACATTGAATATGGCGGCCCTGATGGCGGCGATGGCGGCCGTGGCGGCGACGTGGTTGTCGAGGCCGTCGAGGGGCTGAACACGCTCATCGATTTTCGCTACCAGCAGCATTTCTTTGCCCAGAACGGCCGCCCCGGCGAGGGCGGGCAGCGCACCGGCAAGTCGGGCGATGACATCATCCTGCGCGTGCCCGTCGGCACCGAGATCCTTGACGAAGACGAAGAGACCGTGATCGCCGATCTCACCGAGGTCGGCCAGCGCGTGGTTCTCGCCAAGGGCGGCAACGGCGGCTTTGGTAACCTCCATTTCAAATCCGCGACGAACCAGGCGCCGCGCCGGGCCAATCCCGGCCAGCCCGGTATCGAGCGCACGATCTGGCTGCGGCTCAAGCTCATTGCCGATGTCGGGCTGCTGGGCCTGCCCAATGCCGGCAAGTCGACCTTCCTGGCCGCCACCTCCAATGCGCGGCCCAAGATCGCCGATTATCCCTTCACCACGCTGGTGCCGAACCTTGGCGTTGTCGGCGTGGACGGGGTCGAGTTTGTCGTGGCCGACATTCCCGGGCTCATCGAAGGGGCGCATGAGGGCCGGGGGCTGGGCGATCAGTTTCTCGGCCACGTCGAACGCTGTGCCGTTCTCTTGCACCTGGTGGATGGCACCTCGCAGGACGTGGTGGCAGATTACCGCACCATCATTCACGAACTCGAGGCCTATGGCGGGGCCCTGGCCGCGAAACCGCGCGTGACGGTGCTCAACAAGGTGGATGCGCTGTTGCCCGAGGAGGTCGAGGAAAAGCGCCGCGCGCTCGAAGAGGCCTCGGGTGGGCCGGTGATGGAGATGTCGGGCGTGTCGAAGGCCGGTGTGACCGAGGTCTTGCGGGCGCTCCGGGCCCGGATCGACACCGACCGCCTGCGCCACAAGGCCGAGGCGGCGGGGGATGACGCGGGAGAGGCGCCGTGGCAGCCCTGAGCGAAGCCCGTCGGATCGTCGTCAAGATCGGCTCGGCCCTGCTTGTCGATGCCCAGACCGGTGCCCTGCGCGCCGACTGGCTGGCCTCGCTTGCCGCCGACGTGGGCCGACTGAAGAACCGGGGCGCGGATGTGGTTCTGGTCTCGTCGGGGTCCATCGCGCTGGGCCGCGGGGCGCTTGGTCTGCCGTCCGGCGCGCTCTCTCTCGAACAGAGCCAGGCGGCGGCGGCGGTGGGGCAGATCCGCCTTGCCCGCGCCTATGAGGAGGCGCTGGCGGCACATGACATCACCGCCGCGCAGGTGCTTGTCACCCTCGAAGACAGCGCCGACCGCCGGCGCTATCTCAACGCGCGCGCCACGCTCGAGACGCTGCTGGGCCTCGGAGCCGTGGCGATCGTGAACGAGAACGACACCATCGCCACCGACGAGATCCGCTTTGGCGACAATGACCGGCTGGCCGCGCAAGTGGCGGTCACGATCGGGGCCGATTGCGCCGTGCTGTTGTCGGATGTCGATGGCTTTTACTCCGGCAATCCGCAGACCGACCCCGGTGCGACGCGGTATGACGTGGTTGAGGAAATCACGCCTGCCATGGAGGCGCAGGCGGGCGAGGGGGTGAGCGGGCTGTCGAAGGGCGGGATGAAGACGAAGGTCATGGCGGCCAAGACAGCCACGGCGGCGGGCTGCGCGCTGGTCATCACCGAAGGCAGCCGCATGCATCCGCTCCTCGGGCTCGAGGAGGGCGCGCCGCAGACGCTGTTCAAGGCGCGGCTTTCTCCGGCCTCGGCCCGCAAGCACTGGATCGCCTCGATGAAACCCAAGGGCGCCGTCGCCATCGATGCCGGGGCGGCCCGCGCGCTCGCGCAGGGCAAGTCGCTTCTGCCCGCGGGGGTCAGGGCGGTGACCGGCCGGTTTGGCCGTGGCGACCCGGTTGAAATCCTTGGCCCCGAGGGCAACCGAATTGGCGCCGGGCTGGTTCGCTACACGGCCCAGGAGGCCCGCGCGCTGATCGGCAAGCGGTCGGGCGAGATCGAGGCCGTGCTGGGCTACCCGGGCCGGGCGGCGCTCATTCACCGCGATGACATGGCGCTTTGAAGGCAAGGCGCTTTGAAGCGGTGTGCCCGATGGGCACGCATTTTTTCATGAGGGGGGCGCTGCCCCCCTGTGACCCCCCGAGGTATTTTCGGACCAAAGAAGCAGGCGGTGCTTTGACCTTGGTGCGCGAAGGGGGCAGAATGGCGCGGATTTTGAGAGGGGTCTGAGATGAAGGATCAGGCGGATATTCACGCGCTGATGCAGGACATCGGCAAGCGCGCGAAGACGGCGGCGGGGAAACTGGCCTTTGCCTCGTCCTCGGCCAAGCAGGAGGCGCTGGAGGCGGCGGCGGATGCGGTCTGGGCGCGACGCGGCGAGATCATGGCGGCGAACGCGAAGGATCTCGATTTTGGCCGCGAGAAGGGTCTTTCGGCGGCGATGATGGATCGGTTGATGCTCGACGAGGGGCGGATCGGCGGTATTGTCGAGGGGCTCAGGGCGGTGGCGGCGTTCCCCGATCCGGTCGGGCAGGTGATGGCGGAATGGGACCGGCCTTCGGGGCTGCATATCAAGCGGGTGCGCACGCCTCTCGGGGTGATCGGGGTGATCTACGAAAGCCGGCCGAATGTGACGGCGGATGCCGGGGCGCTCACGCTCAAGGCGGGCAACGCGGTGATCCTGCGCGGCGGTTCGGAGAGCTTTCATTCCTCGCAGGCGATCCATGGCTGCCTTGTCGAGGGGCTGCGCGCGGCGGGCTTGCCCGAGGATGCGATCCAGCTCGTGCCGACGCGCGACAGGGCGGCGGTGACCGAGCTTTTGCACATGGTCGAGTATGTCGACGTGATCGTGCCGCGCGGGGGCAAGGGGCTTGTGGGGCTTGTCCAGCGCGAGGCGCGGGTGCCGGTCTTTGCCCATCTCGAGGGGATCGTGCATGTCTATATCGACAAGGCGGCCGACCCGGAGAAGACCCGCCGGGTGGTGATCAATGCCAAGACCCGGCGCACCGGGATTTGCGGCGCGGCGGAGTGTTTGTTGGTGCATCGCGATGCGGTCGCTCTGGGGCAATCCGTGCTCGACGATTTGATGGCGGCGGGGGTGACGGTGCATGCCGGGCCGGGGCTGAAGGGCACGGTCGCGGCCACGGATGAGGATTGGGGGCGGGAATATCTCGACATGGACATTGCCGCCAAGGTCGTGGACGACATCGACGGGGCGATTGCCCATATCAACCGCTATTCCTCGCATCATACCGAGGCGATCCTGACCGAGGACGACGAGGCCGCGCAGCGCTTCTTCGAGCGGATCGATTCGGCGATCCTGATGCGCAATGCCTCGACCCAGTTTGCCGATGGTGGCGAGTTCGGCATGGGGGCCGAGATCGGCATCGCCACGGGCAAGCTGCATGCGCGCGGGCCGGTGGGGGCCGAACAGCTCACCAGCTTCAAGTATATCGTCGAGGGCGATGGGACGGTGCGGCCCTGAGCGGACCTTCGCCCCGAAGGCCTTGTTGTTCGCGCGCCGGGGGCGGACTAAACTTTGAGGCGAATCTTGGTTGCCGGCCGGGCCGCTTGGGGCGGGCCGTGCTTTGGAGACGGCGCGATGACACGGTGGTGGGCTCGACTGATTGCGCTGGTCTCGGTGTTGGGGATGCTGTCGGCCTGCACGCCGCCGCCGGAATTGGTGCCCTACGAGGGGGCGGTGACGCGGACGGAAACCGTTTTCGTGGCCACCTCGCGCCGTGACCTTGGCGGCGACCCGCCCGTCTTTGGCAAGGGTCGCGCCGACGCGTTGAGCTATGTCGAACACCGGATTTCGATCCCGCCCGAGCGCGAGCCGGGCCGGATCCCCGTGCCCGCCGGGCGGCCCGATCCGGAGCGCGACTATCTGGCTGTCGGGCAGGAGCGTCTGGCCAATGAGGCCGCGTTCATCGCGGCGATCAACGCGCGGCTTGCGGCCCTGCCGGCCAAGGACCAGCACGTCTTCCTCTTCGTGCATGGCTATCACACCAGCTATGGCGGCGCGGTGCTCGCCGCGGCCCAGGTGAGAGAAGACTTCGGGATCGACAGCCCGATGGTCAGCTATGCCTGGCCCTCGGCCCACCAGCCGTTGCTCTACCTCTACGACCGCGACAGCGTGCTGTTCGTGCGCGACCAGTTCGCCACGCTGTTACAGGCCCTGGCAAAGACCCGGGCGCGCTCCGTCGTCATTCTGGCGCATTCCTTGGGGGCCGAGCTGACCATGGAAGGGCTTGGCCGGTTGCGCGACCGGGGCGACCAGCGGACCCTCAACCGGATCGCCGCCGTCGTGCTGGCCGAGCCCGACATTGATCTCGACGTGTTCCGGTCACAGCTGCGGGGGCTCGATCTGACCCGGATGGCCGTGGCCGTGCTCGGTTCGAAACGTGATGGCGTACTGCGGCTGTCGAGCCTGCTGACCGGCGGGCAGCCGCGGCTGGGCAATCCCGGCGACATCGCAGCGCTGCGCCACCTCGGCGTCTATGCGCTCGACATCAGCGATTTCGACAATGGGGCGATCGATCCGCATTTCACCTTCCAGTCCTCACCGGACCTGCTGGAGATGATACGATCCGGAGCGCTGATCGCGGCCTTGCGCAACAGCGACGCCGGATCGCAGGTCACGGTGCCGGGGCCCGGAGACGGGGATGCCCGCGCGGTGGTCTATTTGCCCGATCCGTGAGTGCCCGGCCGAGGCCTCAGAAGCTGATCGTGAGCCCGGGCTCGGCGATATCGACCGCGAGAGAGCGGCCCTGCGCGGCCGCCTCGGCCCCGATCAGCGCGAAATGGACCTCGGCCGGCGCGATCGAAGCGGGCGGCTGCGGGGTGGCAAGATGTGCCCAGAGCGCGGGATCGACCCGCATCCGTTCTCCGCGGGCCGCGATCTGCCAGCGCGTGTCGTCGCGCGTGACCTGCACCCGTCCACCCCAAGGCAGCGCGGTTTCGACACACATCAGCGCCAGCAGGATGAGCTTTCCGGCCGGGCGGGGCACATCGCCGGCGTCGGGCCCGTCGATCTCGAGCCTGCGGCCCTCGGGCCCCGCCGCGAACAGCGCCCGCAGATCGGTATCGGACACGGTCTGACCGGGGCGCGCGGCGCCAAAGGCGATACGAAAGGCCTTGATCCGCGCCGTTGCGTTCGTCACGCTCTCGGTGATCAGCGCCAGCTCGGGGCTGTCGGCCTGCCCGGCGAGCCCGAGCAACTCGACACCATTGGCAATGGCGCCAAGCGGGCTGGCAAGATCATGCGCGATTCGCGAGCCGACAAGGGCGACGAGATCGGCCGCGACGCGGTCAGCTGGGGGCACGGTCATCGGGGCCTCCGGGAGCAGGGGGAACGACATGAACGGGATCGGATCGCTTTTGGAACCGGGCACGCTGGTGCGTCACCCGGGGCAGCCGGACTGGGGGGCTGGACAGGTGCAGTCGAACATCGGCGGCAAGGTCACGGTCAATTTCCGCCATGCCGGCAAGGTTGTGATCGACATCACCCGGGTGGAACTCGAACTGATCATCGAGGACTGACGCCGGGCCGCGACCGGATGCAATCGAAGGTAACATCGCCAAAGGGTAACACAACCATGAAGCGATGCAAGCGCGGCCATCGCCCCGGTTTGGTTGCCAAAGCCCGGGACGCGCCCTAGAACGCCCGGCGAGGAGGGCCGCGCGCGCAATGGCAGCACATATTCCCGATTTTGACCTGCGTCTGGCCGAAACCGAAGCCGACCTCCGTGCCGGCCAGAGATTGCGTTACGAGGTCTTCATCGAGGAGCTTGGCGGCACCGGCGCGCTGGTGGATCACGATGCACGCCTCGAACGCGATCGGTTCGACGCCTTCTGCGATCACCTGCTGCTGTTCGACCGGGCCCGCCCCGACGCCCCGGCGGTGGCGGCCTACCGCTTGATGCGTGACGACATGATGCGCCGGGTCGGCCGCTTCTACTCGGAAGATGAATATGACCTGTCGGTGCTGAAATCCTCGGGCCGGCGGTTGCTCGAGCTTGGCCGGTCCTGCGTGCATCCCGAGTATCGCGGCGGCGCGGCGCTGTTTCATCTCTGGCGCGGGCTTCTGGCCTATGTCGAGCGGCACCGGCTGGAGGTGATGTTCGGCGTTGCCTCGTTTCACGGCACCGACGTCGGCGCCCATGCCGCGCCGCTTTCGCTGCTGCACCATCGCCACCTCGCCCCGCCCGAACTGCGGATACGCGCGCGGCCCGAACATTTTCAGGCCATGGATCTCAGGCCCGAGGCCGGGATCGACCGGGTGGCGGCAATGCGCGCGGTGCCGGGGCTGCTCAAGGCCTATCTCCGGCTCGGCGGCTTCGTCGGCGAGGGCGCCTTTATCGATGTGCCGTTCAACACCGTCGACGTGGGCGTGGTGGTCGATATCACCCGAATCCCGAAACGGGTCCTGGCGGTGTATGCCGCGGAGACGGGCGCGTGAGCGTGGCGTGGAACGATGGCTCGGAGCCCGAGGCGGTGCGGGTCTCGCCCCTTGGCTGGGGGCTGGCGCTGCTGCGCGGCGGGCTGATCGTGTCGGTCAACGCGAGCGGCCTCGCGCTGATGCTGCTGATCCGGCTGGTGGAAAAGCCGCTGTTCGGGGTGAAGCGCCCGCTCACACCGTGGATCACCCCGGCGGTGTGCCGGCTGACGCTGGCTATCCTCGGGCTGCGGTTGACCGTCACCGGCGAGCGGATGCGCCAGAGGGGGGCGGTGGTGGCCAACCACGCCTCGTGGCTCGACATCTTCGTGCTGAACGCGCGCAAGCGGATCTATTTCGTCTCCAAGGTCGAGGTGGCGGGCTGGCCGGGGGTGAGCTGGCTTGCCAAGGCCACCGGCACGGTGTTCATCAAGCGCGAGCGGCGCGAAGCGGAGGCGCAGGTGGCGCTGTTTCGCGCGCGGCTGTCGGCGGGGCACAAGCTGTTGTTCTTCCCCGAAGGCACGTCGACAGATTCGCGCCGGGTTCTGCCGTTCAAGACCACGCTGTTTGCTGCGTTCTTCGATGCGGGCCTGCGCGAGGGGATGCATATTCAGCCGGTGACGGTGATCTACCGCGCGCCGAAGGGGCGCGATGCGCGGTTCTACGGCTGGTGGGGGGATCAGGACATGGGACCGCATCTGCTGAAGGTGCTGGCGCAGTGGCCGCAGGGCTCGGTGGAGCTGGTCTACCACGAGCCGGTGGCGGTGGCGGCGTTCGAGACCCGCAAGGCGCTGGCGGCCTATTGCGAGCGCGTGGTGCGCGCGCCGCTGAATGTCGAGATCGCCGAGGGCGCGCTTTAGCTTGCGGTGGCGCCCGGGCCGGGCCC
>JANTFS010000157.1 GCA_024763335.1 Paracoccaceae bacterium
GTCGAACCCGGCGTCGCGGATCGTGTCGCTCTCGAAGAAGAAATCCGACCGGATCGTGGGCAGGAGCTTGTCGAGCGCATCCTGTGGCGTGCGCTCGCCGGCAAGACCAACGCGCTGCGCATGTCCGATGAGCCACTCATCGGAGAATTCGGTCTCCACCTCGAGCAGCCGGGTCGTCGATCGGTCGGCATAAAAATCGCGCAAGAGATCCATGTTGTTGGGGTCCATCGCAATGGCGAGCCGGTCGGTATCGAAGTAGTCAAACAGCATCCGCATCAGCGCCCGCCGGTGGCGAGTGCGCTTTTCCAGCGTCGACTGGATCCCGCCAAGATCGGGCAACGGCGTCGCTTCCTCGTCGAACAGGTATTCGATGATCGGCACGTTCGTGACCTGCCGGACCCGGTCGAGCAGGCGTTTGCCCACGTGCCACTTCTTCGCCACGACAATGAGCAGTTCCCGCTCGCGCCCCAGCGTCGATTCGGCCTCCCAGAATCGCGGCGCAAACCGTTGCCCGATGCGCCCCCGCCCGGTGAGAAACCGAAACAGCGACCGGCCCTCGTTCGACACCTTGAAGTCAACCCCCTCGGTCGCATAAAGCGCCCCGAGACGCCGTTTGAGCTCATCCGCCTCCGGGCTGATCTTGCGCGCAAACAAATAATCCTGGCTCAGCAGCATGTCGTAATGGTCGTTGTAGAACGTCACCGGCATGCCATAGTCGCTGAACATCAGGAATGTCAGCGTCCGGGTGCGGATCTCGGCGTCCGGCACCATGTGCCGCACCAGGGTCTGGAAAAAGGTCTCGTCCGGAATCCATGTGGTGCGGAAAAACCGCATCACGTCCGGGCGCTGGTCTATGAACTCGAGAATCCATTCGATCGTGCGCCGGCGCAGGCACCACCATTGCGAGCCGATCATGATCTGCAGATCGGCGGGCACCTTGCGCTTGAGCCCAAGTTTTTTCTGAACCTCGATCGAGCTGTAGAAAAGCCATTTCCGGCTGCGTTCATTGAACCAGTGACGATAGACGAGGCGCTCTTCCTTGAACCCCGTCTTGATCCAGTCGCTTTCGAAGAAATCGAAGCTCTCGATGTAATCGACATCTTCGGCATCGAGAAACCGATGCGCGAATTCCGCCGACTTGATCGACATGCAATCGCCTGAAACCATGTAGAAATGCGTCGCCCGCGGGAAAGCTTCGACGGCAGCTTTCACCGCCTCGAGCGTGCCCGCGACGAGCGACCACTCGCCCCAGCCGGCCTTCACCCGCCGCTTGGCGAAGGTCACCGACGGGTTGTCGGCCAGCGCGCTGCGGATCATTTCGTAATCCGCCTTCGACGAACGGGCGTCGAAATGGATCGCGATATAGTCCCCGGCGGCCGTCAACCGCTGCGCCTGGCTGATGATCGCCTTGGGATCTTTGTGGCTCAGCAGAATGAAGGCAATTCTTGCCATTTACGAAACCATGGATGCCATTACTTGGGATTGTTGACACAAATAACGTAAAGGATCATTGAAATGACAGGCTTTCTTTGCTTTTTTTCAGGGCAGTATCGTTTTTCCCGCACTGGTCCATAGAAGGCTGCGGCACGAGGAGGTGACGGCAGGGCATGGGATTTCCCGGAACATGGATGACGGAAAGCGAAAGCATGGTCTATCGCGTGGTGCCGAAATGCGCCTGCTCGAGCATTGGCCAGATCATGTTCTATTCCGATCACGGCCGGTTTTTCGACGGCGACGTGCATGACGCCACCGAGGGCCTGCACAAATGGGGCATGGACGAAAGCAAGGCGGCGATCGAGGCCAACGTCCATGCCCACAAGTCCTTCGCCTTCACCGCTGTCCGCAACCCCTACACGCGCGTGCTGTCGAGCTTCTTCGACAAGATCTGCGGCATCCAGCGCAACGGCAAGCGTTACCGCGGCAACCTCGTGCCGCTCTTGATCCAGAAATACGGAATCGAGGTCGGCAGCCCCGAAGACGAATTCGACTTCGACCAGGTTCGCAGCTTCCGCCGGTTCCTCCTGTTCGCGCGCGACACGATCCGGTTCCGCCGCCCGATGGACCCCGACATTCACTGGTCGGCGATGTCCGGCCACGTTTCCACCTACATTCACAACGGCGGCACCTACGACCACATCTTCAACATCGAAACGTTCAACAAGGGCATGCAGGTCGTCCTCGACAACGTCGAAACGCCGCACAAGGTCAACCTCAAGAAAATCCCCCGCTTCAATGAAAGCGAAGGCCACGGCCCGAAACGCGCCCACCCGGTGGAAGATTATTTCGACGACCTGTCGATGCACCTCGTGCGGGAAATCTACAAACGCGATTTCGACCTGTTCAAATACGATTTCGAAAATCCCGGCAACAAGATGCCGACCGGCGAGATCGATCTCGAAGAGGTGCACAAGAAACTCGGGCCCTGACCGCCCGCCGGCCGGAACCAGCCGTTCGTTTCTTCATCTTGGCAAAAATACTCCGGGGGTTTGGGGGCAGCGCCCCCAAGGCCTGCGTGGCCTGAACGCAATCAAAACGGCGCGCCAACGGCGCACCTTTTGCGCGCTACACCCCGAGGCACCACCGCATCACCGCCTTTTGCGCGTGCAGCCGGTTTTCCGCCTCGTCGAAGATCACCGAGTTCGGCCCGTCCATCACCTCGTCGGTGACCTCTTCGCCGCGATGCGCCGGCAGGCAGTGCATGAACAAGGCATCGGGCTTTGCCTGCGCCATCAGATCGGCATTCACCTGGTAGGGCCGAAGCTGGTTGTGGCGCCGTTCGCGGGTCGACAGCGCGTCGTGCATGCTCACCCAGGTATCGGTCACCACCAGATCGGCATCCGCGACCGCCTCGGCCGCATCGCGCACGATCTCGACCTTCGACCCCTTCGCGCGCGCCTCGTCGACGAACACCGCTTCCGGGTCGAGCTGTTCGGGGCCCGAAAAGGTAAAATCGAAACCGAACTGCCCCGCCGCCTGGATCATCGAGGCGGCCACGTTGTTGCCGTCGCCGAGCCAGACCACCTTGCGCCCGGCAATCGGCCCGCGATGCTCCTCGAAGGTCAGCACATCGGCCATGATCTGGCAGGGATGCGTGCGGTTGGTCAGCCCGTTGATCACCGGCACGGTTGCATGCTCGGCCAGTTCCAGCAACGAAGCCTCGTCGAAGGTCCGGATCATGATCATGTCGACATAGCGGCTCAAGACCCGCGCGGTGTCGGCGATGCTTTCGCCGTGGCCGAGCTGCATTTCCGAGCCGGTGAGCACGATGCTTTCGCCCCCCATTTGCCGCACACCAACGTCGAAACTCACCCGGGTGCGGGTCGAAGGTTTTTCGAAGATCAGCGCCACGAGGTGGTTCTCGAGCGGTTGCTCACGATCGGGCGTGCCCTTCGGCAGCCCGGCGCGGGTGGCTTTCGTCTCGCGCGCCTGGTCGATCATCGCGCGCAAATCGGCGGGGTCGGTCGTGTTGATGTCGAGAAAATGTCTCATGCGTCCGGTCCTTTCACCGCGGAGGCGGCGGCATCGAGCCGCTCGATGGCCTCGGTAATGTCATCGTCGTCAATGTTGAGCGCGGGCAGTATGCGCACCACGTTGTCGGCCGCGGGCACGGTCAGAATATGTTGATCGTAGCCGGCCCGGACCACATCGGTATTGGGCAATCTGCATTTCAGCCCCAGCATCAGCCCTTGGCCGCGCACCTCCTCGAAAACCTCCGGGTGCACCGCGACCAGCCCCTCGAGGCGCTGGCGCAGGGCCGCGGCCTTTCGATTGACCGCCTCGAGAAACCCGGGGGCCGTCACGATCTCCATCACCTTCGCGCCCACGGCGCAGCCAAGCGGGTTGCCGCCATAGGTGGAGCCATGGGTGCCCAGTGTCATCCCCGCCGCCGCCGCTTCCGTCGCCAGCACCGCACCAAGCGGAAAGCCGCCGCCGATCCCCTTGGCCACCATCATGATGTCGGGCTCAATCCCGGCCCATTCATGGGCAAAGAGCCTGCCGGTGCGGCCCATGCCGCATTGCACTTCATCGAGAACGAGGAGCGCCCCGGTTTCGTCGCAGAGGTCGCGCAGGCCCTTGAGGCATTGGTCGGGCACCGGGCGGATCCCGCCCTCGCCCTGCACCGGCTCGATCAGCACCGCGGCGGTCTTTCCGGTGATCGCGGCGCGCAGCGCCTCGTGGTCGCCGAACGCGACATGCGTGAAGCCCGGCATCAGCGGCCCGAAGCCCTGTACCATCTTCTCCGACCCCGCCGCGGCGATCGCCGCCGTCGAACGGCCGTGGAAGCTGCCCGAGAAAGTGACGATCTCGATCCGCTCGGGCTGGCCCTTTTCATACCAGTATTTGCGCACCATCTTCACCGCGAGTTCCAGCGCCTCGGTGCCGGAGTTGGTGAAGAACACCGTGTCGGCAAAGGTGGCCTCCACCAGCTTGTCGGCCAGCACCTGCTGGCCGGGGATCTCGTAGAGGTTCGACACATGCCACAGCTTCTGCGCCTGCTCGGTGAGCGCCTCGACCAGCGCCGGATGGGCATGGCCCAGCGTGGTCACCGCGATGCCCGCGCCGAGGTCGAGAAAATGTCGCCCGTCGGTCGTCTCCAGCCAGGAGCCTTCGCCCCGCTCGAAAGCGAAGGGCGCGCGCGCGTAGGTGGGCAGAACGGACGGGATCATCATGTCCTCCATGAAAGAAGCCTTTGGGTGCCGCAAGGGCAGGCCGGTGTCAACGTTTTGAGAGGGGTTCGCGCCGGTTTGGCGCGCAATGAGCGGGCGGGACGTCAGGCGTGGCTGCGTCGGCGTCGGGTCTCGGCATATGCGATACGGCGGCTCATGGGCGCTGTTTGCCCGGTTTCGCACCCGCTGGCAAGGGGCCGGGTTGACCGAGGGGCAATAAGCCGGGCATTTGTCGGCCCGCGGGGACAGGGTCGGGCGGCCAGCGGTTTGGGCTTTCCTTCGTGCCGCACGCGGCGTATCGCGGGTGGATGATGCGGCCCGACCATCCCCTGACGGCTGCGGGCTTCATGCTCGCCGCCACCGCCTTCATCGCCGGCACGACCCTGCTGGCCAAGCTCGCGGGCGCGTCGGGGCTGCACCCGCTGCAGATCTCGCAGGGCCGGTTCCTGTTCGGGCTGCTCGCCTTCTCGAGCGCGGCGCTGGTTCTGCGCCCGAAGATCACCCGGCCCGCCATGCGGCTGCATCTCGCCCGCTCGCTCGCCGGCTGGGGCGGGGTGACGCTGATGTTTGCCGCCGTGCAGTTCATTCCGCTCAGCGATGCCACCGCGATCACCTTCCTCAACCCGGTTTTCGCGATGGTCCTCGCGATCCTGTTTCTCGCTGAAAAGGTGGGGCCATGGCGCTGGATCGCGGCCGGCTTCGCCTTTGCCGGCGCCCTTGTGCTGATCCGCCCGGGGCCCGGCACGTTTCAGCCCGGCGCATTGGTGGCGCTGGCCGCGGCGGCGGTGATGGGCATCGAGATCACCATCCTGAAATTCCTTTCGGGTCGCGAGAAGCCGTTGCAGATCCTGCTGATCAACAACGCGCTCGGCGCCCTCATCGCCAGCCTTGCGGCGCTCTTCGTCTGGCAGTGGCCGACCCCGGCGCAATGGGCG
Source organism: Paracoccaceae bacterium (assembly GCA_024763335.1). GTDB lineage: Bacteria > Pseudomonadota > Alphaproteobacteria > Rhodobacterales > Rhodobacteraceae > Sinisalibacter. Next base: position 5,603 of record JANTFS010000157.1, read on the forward strand.
ACGCTGGCCGCGCTCGGTGTCACCATGGCCGGGGCGCAGAGCCTCTACATCCAGGCGATGCGGCGCGCCGACGCCTCTTTCGTCATGCCGTTTTCCTATGCCACGCTGATCTTTGCCGCGCTGTACGATCTGGCGGTGTTCGATGTCGTGCCCGACCGCCTGTCGGCGCTCGGCGCCGGGATCATCCTTGCCGGCGGGTTGCTTCTGGCCTGGCGTGAGGGGCGCCGGCGCCAGGCGGCTTGTATCCGCCGGGGGGCTGACTAGTATATGTCTTTGCGGTAAGAGAGCGTGCATCGGCGCACGCGCAAGGATTGGAGCTTTATGTCCTGGACTGAAGAACGGGTTGAAACCCTCAAACGCATGTGGGTCGAGGGCCAGTCGGCCAGCCAGATCGCCAAGGAACTGGGCGGGGTGACCCGCAACGCGGTGATCGGCAAGGTGCACCGGCTCGGGCTTTCCAACCGGGCCGGCGGCGGCGCGACCGCCAAGACCCCGGCCAAGGAGAAGCCTGCCAAGCCGGCGCCCAAGGCCAAGGCCGCGCCAGCCAGGAAAGCGGAGAAGCCCGAACCGGCACCGGAAAAGCCGGAAGCGGAAAGGCCCCCGACGCCCGTCCCGGCGCGCAAGCCGATCATCCCTGCCGGCCAGCCGCTGCCGCCGCAGCCCTCGGCAAACGAGATCAGCCCCGAAGCGCTGGAGACGGTGCGCGAGGTGGAAAAAACCGCCAAGAAGCTGACGCTGATGGAATTGACCGAGCGCACCTGCAAATGGCCGATCGGCGACCCGGCGACCGAGGATTTCTGGTTTTGCGGCCTTCCCGTCCAGCCCGGAAAGCCCTATTGCGAGGCGCATGTGGGCGTGGCGTTCCAGCCGATGAGCTCGCGGCGCGACCGCAAGCGGTGATGTCGCGCCGGCTGGCGCCGGTGCGACCCGCGCGGGGGCGCTGCCCCCGCACCCCCGGGATATTTCTGGAAAGATGAAAGGGCACGATGAGCAACCCGCCTGATCTGCGCCCCGATCTTGCCCATGCGGTGCTCCGCGAAGACGCCCGGCCCGGACAGCCGAAAATCGGCATGGTGAGCCTGGGCTGCCCGAAGGCGCTGGTGGACAGCGAGCGGATTCTCACGCGGCTGCGGGCCGAGGGTTATGCGATCAGCCCGGACTATGCCGGGGCGGATGCGGTGATCGTGAACACCTGCGGGTTTCTTGATTCCGCCAAGGCCGAGAGCCTGGAAGCGATAGGCGAGGCACTGGCCCACAATGGCAAGGTGATCGTGACGGGCTGTCTCGGGGCGGAGCCGGACTATATTACCGGGGCACATCCTTCCGTGCTGGCCGTCACCGGGCCGCAGCAATACGAGCAGGTGCTGGATGCGGTGCATGGGGCCGCGCCGCCGGCGCCGGACCCGTTCGTCGATTTGCTGCCCGCGTCGGGGGTGTCGCTCACGCCGCGCCATTACAGCTACCTGAAGATTTCGGAAGGCTGCAACCATCACTGCAAGTTTTGCATCATCCCGGCGATGCGGGGCCGGTTGGTGTCGCGCCCGGCGCATGCGGTGGTGCGCGAGGCCGAGCGTTTGGTGGAGGCCGGCGTGCGCGAGCTTCTGGTCATCAGCCAGGATACTTCGGCCTATGGGCTCGACCTGAAGCATGCCGAGGATAGGGGGCACAAAGCGCACATAACCGATCTCGCACGCGATCTGGGAGGCCTCGGAGCCTGGGTGCGCTTGCACTATGTCTACCCCTACCCGCATGTTCGAAACCTGATACCGCTGATGGCGGAGGGGTTGATCCTGCCTTACCTCGACATCCCGTTCCAGCACGCCCATCCCGACACGCTGCGCCGGATGGCCCGGCCCGCGGCGGCGGCGAAGACGCTCGACGAGATCGCGGCGTGGCGGCGCG
>JANTFS010000158.1 GCA_024763335.1 Paracoccaceae bacterium
ACCTCGTCGGTCGATTCCGCCGTGCGCGCGGTGTTCGCGGCCAATCCCGAGACGGTGATCGTGGTGAAATCGACGATCCCGGTGGGCCATATCCGCCGGCTGCGCGAGAAAGTCGGAAACGACCGGATCATCTTCAGCCCCGAGTTTCTGCGCGAGGGACGCGCGCTTTACGACAACCTGCACCCGAGCCGGATCGTCGTCGGGGAGCAATCGGACCGGGCGCGGGGCTTTGCCGATCTGTTGGTCGAGGGCGCCTTGGAAGATGACGTGCCGGTCAAGTTCACCGACCCGGACGAGGCGGAGGCGATCAAGCTCTTTGCCAACACCTTTCTCGCGATGCGGGTGGCCTTTTTCAATGAGCTCGACAGCTACGCCATGGCCGGCGGCATGGATGCGCGTCAGATTATCGAGGGAGTCTCGCTCGATCCGCGCATTGGCGGTCACTACAACAACCCGTCCTTCGGCTATGGCGGCTATTGCTTGCCGAAAGATACCAAGCAGTTGCTCGCGAACTACGCTGAGGTGCCCAACAACCTCATCCGCGCGATCGTGGATGCCAACCGGACCCGCAAGGACTTCCTCTCTGACCGAATCGTCGAGATGCAGCCCAAGGTGGTCGGCGTTTACCGGCTGGTGATGAAGGCGGGCTCCGACAATTTCCGGCAAAGCTCGATCCAGGGGATCATGAAGCGGATCAAGGCCAAGGGCATCGAGGTGATCGTCTACGAGCCCGTGCTCACGGACGACCTGTTCTTCAACTCCCGCGTCATCCGCGATCTTGACGCCTTCAAGGCGGAAGCCGAGTTGATCATCGCCAACCGCGTCACCGATGACATCGCCGACGTGGCCGACAAGATCTTCACCCGGGACGTGTTCGGCGGAGATTGAGAAAAGCCGCGGCGCAATCTTGGTGAATGAACGCAAGGCGGGGCCTGTGTTCCGTTTGGCGTCGGCGACGAGGCGCGATCTCTGGCAAGACGATGGATTAATTGCCCGTCTTTGGGTGCCGCCGCCGGGCCAGTATCGTCCCGGGCACATCCTGATGGCGCTGTGCGCAGGTTGAGCGGGGGAGGCGACACGGGACGGTTGGATCGGGCCCTGAGACATGGCGGAACGTCACAGGCCGATGAGGCAACAGCCCAAGCTATTCTCACCACGCATTTGAGCCTTCTGTATCTGCGCTTTGCCAATCGCCTTCCACCACCGACCTTGGCCGAGGCCGGTGGTGGGATCTGAACGCCCTGAAATCGAGCAGTATCCTTGCGGAAGGTTTGTAGAGGCCGCCTGCCGTCCCACGGGGTCTGCGAGATTCGGAGGTTTCGCCGCATACGGTTTGGTTTCCAACGGCACGGCGAGGAGGCTATGCTGCGCGCGACCCTGACCAGCCCGGAGCCGCCATGACCGATAGTTACCATTTTCCAACCGGCGGCCATCCGCCGCAGCAACAGCTGCTGACCGACCGGGCGGTGTTCACCGAGGCCTATGCAGTGATCCCGAAGGGCACGATGCGCGACATCGTCACGAGCTATCTGCCGTTTTGGTCCGATACCCGCCTGTGGATCTTGTCGCGCCCGCTCAGCGGTTTCGCAGAAACCTTTTCGCAATATCTCATGGAGGTCGCACCGGGGGGTGGGTCGGATCGCCCCGAGACCGATCCCGCAGCCGAGGCCGTGCTGTTCGTGGTTGGGGGAGAGGCCACGGTGACGATAGATGGCAACGCGCATGAGGTGACCTCGGGGAGTTATGTCTACCTTCCGCCGGCGACAGACTGGACCTTCCGCGCAACCGGCTCCGGGGCCTGCCGGTTTCATTGGATTCGCAAGGCCTATGAAGCGGTCGAGGGGCTGGCGCGGCCAGACGTGATCGTTACCAACGAGCGCGACATCGAGCCGGTTGCCATGCCCGGCACCGACGGGAAGTGGGCGACGACCCGGTTTGTCGAGTCATCAGACATGCGCCACGACATGCATGTCACCATCGTGACCTTCGAGCCGGGGGCGGTGATCCCGTTTGCCGAGACGCATGTCATGGAACACGGGCTCTATGTGCTTGAAGGCAAGGCGGTGTACCGGCTGAATCAGGATTGGGTCGAGGTCGAAGCCGGCGACTACATGTGGCTTCGGGCCTTCTGCCCGCAGGCGTGCTACGCAGGCGGGCCCGGGAGGTTCCGCTATCTCCTCTACAAGGACGTCCACCGCCACATGCCGCTGCGCCTCGCTGGCGGGTGACGCATGGCGCCGCAGGCGGCGGGCGCCATCGTGGTCAGCCCGCTCCGTCTTCCGGGTGGAATGGCTCGTCCCCGTGTTCGGAATAGGCCAGCACGAGATCGCGCAGGGTGACCATCCCCCGCGCGCCCTTCTCATCGACGACGAGGGCGCGGCGGTGGCCAAGCCGCGCCAGCAGGCGGATGGCATACCGGGCAGCCATGCGGGGGTTCAGGGTCAGTGTCGGCTTGTCCATGATTTCGTAAACGCTGGTCCGGTCCAGCGATCGGTTCAGGGCAATCACCCGCGCGGCGATCTTGTCGATCGAGACAAAGCCATATTCATCGCCCTCGTGCCGGCGCTCGATGATGAGAGCGGGCACGTCCTTGGCCTTCATTTCCGCAACGGCCTCCCGGACCGTCGCCAACCCGCTGACCATCTGCATCGAGGTCTGCATCACATCCTCGACCTTCAGGATTTCATCCCCCATCACAGATCCTCCTTGCTGATATCTTTCTGGATCGATTTGATCTGACCCGACAAACCGATTGCATCCTCAATGTCCACCTGGAACGCGACGCCGGTGCCGGGATCCTCTTCGAAACGACAGGCCGAGGCGATGGCTTCAAGGATGACCCGGCTGTGGTGTTCCTCGACGAGAAACAGCAGGATGTCACGCTGGCCGGCGACGGTCAGCCCAAGAAAGGACTTGGCTGGCATGAGCCCTTCGCCCCGTGCCGAGGTTATGACGGTACATCCCGTGGCGCCCTTCCCGCGGGCGGCTTCGATGGCTGCATCGGTCAAGGTATCCTGCGCCATCACGATAATCAGCTTGAACTTCATCTGTCGTCTCCTTGCCGCGGGCCGCGGTCGCTTGCTGCGTTGCGTCGGGCCAGCCGGTTGCTGATCTGGGCATAGCCCATCACGGTGATCATCGGGAACAGGCTGGCCAGCGCAATGAGACCGAACCCGTCGAGAAGCGGGCTGCGCCCCGGAACGGTTGTTGCCAGCCCCAGCCCGAGAGCGGCAACCAGAGGCACGGTAACCGTCGATGTCGTGACGCCGCCGGAATCATAGGCCAGCGGCACGATCAGGCGCGGCGCCACCAGCGTTTGGAGGACGACGACGATGTAGCCGACCACCATGTAGAGATAGAGCGGCGTGCCGGTGACAATGCGGAAGGTTCCGACCGAGAGGCTCAGCGCCACCCCCAGCGCCACGGCCAGGCGCAGACCGGTTGCCTTGACGGAGCCGCCCGACACATCCTGGGCCTTCATCGCGACGGCAATCAGGGAAGGTTCGGCAATGGTGGTGGCAAATCCGATCGCGAAGGCGAAGATGTAGACCCAGTAATAGTGCGTCCAGTGCAATGCCTGATCGGCGGCGGTCCCGAGGAACTCCGGGTCTGTCAGCTGCGCCGCCATGCTCCGGCCGAGGGGAAACAGGGCGCGTTCGAGCCCAAACAGGAAGAACGCGAGCCCAAGCACGACATAGGCCACGCCCAGAATCACCCGGCGCAGATGCGGGATCGGCTTGTGTAACACGAAGAGCTGAAACCCGAGCAGAACCACCGCGATCGGAGCCACATCGCGCAGAACGGCGAGAATGGATCGGGCAAGGTCAAGGATCATGGGTGCAATCATGCGGCAATCACCAATCCGAAAACGAGCACGAAAATGATCGGCATCAGGGACGCAAAGGCGATCAGTCCGAATCCGTCGACCATGGGATTTCGGCCCTTGATCACCGAGGCGAGGCCCACGCCAAGCGCGGTGACCAGCGGCACGGTGATCGTCGATGTCGTCACGCCGCCGGAATCATAGGCGATGCCGATGATTTCTTTTGGCGCAACCGGGGTCAGCGCGACGACGATCACGTATCCCCCGATGATCAGCCACTGGATCGGCCAACCCTTCAGTATGCGAAAAACGCCCAGCACGAGAGACGCGCCTACAGATGCGGCGACGGTGTAGCGCAGGGCGCGCGCCGTGCGGTCGAGCGCGGCCGGATGATCTTCGATCACGCCGGCCTCCGACATCACCCTCGCGGCTTCGGCCCCCACGGCAATGAGGGCAGGTTCGGCCACCGTGGTTCCGAAACCGAGGCTGAACGAGAACAGGATCAAGTAGAAAAGCGAGCCGCGCTGGGCCAGCGCATTGGCCAATGCCTGCCCGAGCGGGAACAGTGCCATTTCCAGGCCACGGATGAAAACGGCAAGCCCCAGCAGAACGAACAGGAAGCCCACCGCGATCTGACCGAGATCATTCACCGGCTGCCGCAGCACGACGATCTGGAAGAAGCCCACGATTATCAGGATTGGAGCAAGATCCCGGGCCGTGGCACCCAGGAGCTCGATGAACGCTTTCACTGATCCGTTCATGCGATCCTTTCCCGCGTCCCGTACGAGAGCTTTCATGCCGGAGGCGTAACAGCGGCATGGCGAACGCGAGCCCTTTCGGTACCCAACTGTCGCGATGTGCCCGGGCAAGGTCAACTCCGGTCTGTTCGTACCAACCGGCGCGAAAGTCGTGCAGGCGTCAGGATGGCGGGGGTGGCATGCGGACTGGCACGCAAGGGGCCATCGGCTCGGGGAAGGGCCTTGCACCGCGCGGCGGGATGCGGATCAAGCCAGCCGGGCGAGGGCCGGTGCCAGCTGGGCGGAAGCGGCAACGCCGTCGATCAGGGGCACCCCGCTGCGCGCCGAAAGGTCATCGCGCAGCCTTGCCATGCCGGCACAGCCCAAAATGGCTGCGGTCGCGCCATGGCGGTCTTGCGTTTCGCGGATATGATCCGCGAGTTGCGCGCGGGTTTCTTCGCTGCCTTCCTCGACCACGAGCACCGGCAGGCCGCTCGCGTGAACCGCGGTGCAGTTGGCCGAAAACCCCTGTTCGGCGATGTTGCGCTCGATCACCGGGGCCGAAACCTCCAGTGTCGTCACCACGGCAAACCGGTGGCCCAGCAAGTTGGCGGCCACATAGGCTGCCTGCCCGATGCCGAGCACCGGGCAATGGGACTTGGCCCGAACTTCGGCCAGGCCGGTATCGTCGAAACAGGCGATGACGATCACGTCGGCACCTTCAGCCTCGGCCATGGGCAGAAGCGCAAGCATGCCCGGGATCGCGGCGGCACCATCCTCCGGCCCTTCGATGGCCGGCGGGCCGTTGGCGTTGGTCCAGCCAAGGATTTCACAATCCGGGTTCTCGTGGCGCGCCACCTCGACGACGCTCCTTGTCATTGCTTCAGTGGAGTTGGGGTTGATGTACAGGACTTTCATCACACGCCTTTTCCGGCGTCGGACCCAAACCGGGCGCGGCGCTTTCCGACCACCCAGACGGTTGCGAGGAAGACCCCGATGACGAGGAAGGAAAACGCCGTGGTGAGTGTGCCGAGTGCATAAATCACCGGCGTCGTAACATTGGTGGTCATGCCATAGATCTCGAGCGGGAGCGTATTGTAGCTCCCGGCCGTCAGAAGGGTGCGGGCGAATTCGTCATAGGAGAGGGTGAAGCCAAACAGCGCGACCCCGATGAGAGAAGGCGCGATAATGGGCAGAACGACATGGCGGATTGTCTGCGAGGCGGTTGCCCCGAGATCGCGGGCGGCCTCTTCGTAGCTTTTGTCAAACCGGTTGAAGACCGCGAACATGATCAGGAGGCCGAAGGGCAGTGTCCATGTCAGCTGCGCGCCGAACCCCGAGGTTGCCCAGTGCACCGGCAGGCCGAGCTGGTTGAAAATGAGCCCGACACCGAGCGAGATCAGGATCGAGGGGATCACCAGCGAGGTGATCGCAAGATAGAACAGCATGCCCGAGCCGTCGAAACGTTTGCGGAAGGCAAGGCCCGCCATCACCGAAACGACCAGGGTGGTCACCATCACCATCAGGCCCAGCACCAGACTGCGCCGGAATGCGCCCCAGATATCGCCCACGGCCTGCTCGCGGAACAGATCGGCAAACCAGTAGGTCGAAACCCCGTTCATCGGAAAGGTGAGGCCGCCCTGCGGGCCCTGAAAAGAGAGGATGCCGATGGTCAGCGTGGGTCCGTAGAGGAACAGCACGAAAAGAATGAAGAAACCGGCGAGAAAATAGAAGCTGCGGGGACGCTTTTCCACGTCAAAGCTCCTTTCGGATGTTCACGAAGCGCAGCAGGATGCCGATGATCATCAGCACGGTGACGAGCAGGACGACAGCGGTTGCCGCGGCAGACGGGTATTGCAGCAAGGCGATGTCATTCGAGATCAGCCGGCCGACGTTGGCGCGCTGCGAACCGGACATGAAGCGCACGGTGATGAAATCGCCCATGACCAGCGTGACGACGAAGATCGTTCCGATCATGATGCCGGGCTTCGTCAGCGGCAGGATGACATGGGTGAGGGTCTGCAAACCGCTGGCCCCGGCATCGCGCGCGGCCTCCAGAAGCGAGCGGTCGATGCGCATCATCGTGTTGAAGATCGGCACCACCATGAACAGCGTGTAAAGGTGCACGAAAGCGAGGATCACCGAAAAATCGGAATAGAGCAGCCATTCCAACGGCTGGTCGATGAGCCCCCAGTCGATCAGGGTCTTGTTCGCGATCCCGTTTCGGCCAAGGAACGGAATCCAAGAGATCATCCGGATGATGTTCGAGGTCCAGAACGGGATGGTGCAAACCAGAAAAAGTGCGATCTGAATAGACTGGTTGCGGACATGGAAGGCGAGAAAATAGGCCACCGTGAAGCCGATGGCGAGCGTAAGGGCCCAGGTCATCGCGGCGTATTTGAGCGTGGCAAAAAACACCTTGTAGGTGACGGGCGACGAAAAGAGGAATTGGTAATTGTCGAACTGGAAGGCGGGATAGATGGAAAATTCGGTCGCGCCCCAGAAACTCACGATCACGATCATGACAATTGGCGCGACGAGGAAGCCTGCGAGCACCAGCGCGAGCGGTGCGGCTTGCAACCATCCGATCAGGTTTCTCGACAAGGCGGGCCTCCCTGGAAAAGTTGCGGAGGGCCTTTGAACGGCCCTCCGCGGGGGAACATCACGCAGCGATGAATTCGTTCCACTTGCGGACCATGTACTGGTTTTCGTCCATGACCGAGTTCCAGCAGGCGACCGCTCCCATGCGGTCGTAGAACGATCCGCCATCGCGGGTTTCGCCGGCATGGGCCAGCACATCGCCAAACGGGTTGGTGATATCGCCCTGGGCGGGTTTGCCCTCGAACCAATAGCCCCATTCGTCGGCTGTCATGAAGTTCTTGGACGTTTCCGGCACCGCCGAGTAATAGCCCTGGCGCATCAGGA
>JANTFS010000159.1 GCA_024763335.1 Paracoccaceae bacterium
CCGGGGCCGCGCCTGAGACATCATTGAGAGGAGCAGGACATGTTTGAGAAGATCCTGATTGCCAACCGGGGCGAGATCGCCTGCCGCGTGATCAAGACCGCCCGAAAGATGGGCATCAAGACGGTGGCCATCTATTCCGACGCCGACCGCAACGCCCTGCATGTGCAAATGGCGGACGAGGCCGTGCATATCGGCCCGCCACCTGCCAACCAGTCCTACATCGTGATCGACAAGGTGATGGCGGCGATCAAGGGCACGGGAGCCGAGGCCGTGCATCCGGGCTATGGCTTCCTGTCGGAGAACGCGAAGTTTGCCGAGGCGCTGGACGCGGCCGGTGTCGCCTTCATCGGCCCGCCCAAGGCCGCCATCGAGGCGATGGGCGACAAGATCACCTCAAAGAAGATCGCGCAGGATGCCGGCGTGTCGACGGTACCGGGCTACATGGGGCTCATTGACGACGCCGACGACGCGGTGCGGATCGCCGGCGAGATCGGCTACCCGGTGATGATCAAGGCCTCCGCCGGCGGCGGCGGCAAGGGCATGCGCATCGCGTGGAATGATGAGGAATGCCGCGAGGGCTTCCAGTCGTCAAAGAACGAGGCCGCCGCCAGCTTCGGCGACGACCGGATCTTCATCGAGAAATTCGTCACCCAGCCGCGCCACATCGAAATACAGGTTTTGTGCGATTCTCATGGGAATGGCATCTATCTTGGCGAACGCGAATGTTCGATTCAGCGTAGAAATCAGAAAGTCATCGAGGAGGCTCCCTCGCCGTTTCTCGACGAGGCCACGCGCAAGGCGATGGGCGAACAGGCTGTCGCTTTGGCCAAGGCGGTGGGCTACACCTCCGCTGGCACGGTGGAGTTCATCGTCGACGGCGACAAGAATTTCTATTTCCTCGAAATGAACACGCGGCTGCAGGTGGAGCACCCCGTCACCGAGCTCATTACCGGTGTCGATCTGGTGGAACAGATGATCCGGGTCGCGAACGGCGAGACGCTTTCGATGGCCCAGGAAGATGTCGAGCTGAACGGCTGGGCGATGGAGAGCCGGCTCTATGCCGAGGACCCCTACCGCAACTTCCTGCCCTCGATCGGGCGGCTGACCCGCTACCGCCCGCCTGAAGAGGTGGCCGACGCCGAGCATGTGGTGCGCAACGATACCGGCGTCTACGAGGGCGGCGAGATCAGCATGTATTACGACCCGATGATCGCCAAGCTGTGCACCTGGGGGCCCAGCCGGGGCGCGGCCATTGCCCAAATGCGCACGGCGCTCGACTCCTTCGAGGTAGAGGGCATCGGCCACAACCTGCCGTTTCTCTCGGCGGTCATGGATCATCCGAAATTCATCTCGGGCGACATCACCACCGCCTTCATCGCCGAGGAATACCCCGAGGGCTTTCAGGGCGTCACACTGGGGCAGAAGGATCTCCAGCGCGTCGCCGCCGCGGTTGCCGCGATGTTTCGCGTCGACGAGATCCGACGAAGCCGCATTTCGGGCCGGATGGACAACCACGAACGCCGGGTCGGCAAGGACTGGGTGGTGACATTGCAGGGCGAGAGCTTCGAGGTGAAAATCAAGGCCGACAAGAAGGGCTCGACGGTCAAGTTCATTGACGGCTCGAAGATGCGTGTCACCTCGGACTGGACGCCGGGCGACCCGCTGGCCCGGCTCAAGGTCGACGAGACCGCGCTGGTGCTGAAAGTCGGCCGGATCGATGCCGGCTATCGCATTCGCACCCGCGGCGCCGATCTCAAGGTCTATGTCCGCACCCCACGCCAGGCAGAGCTTGCCACCCTGATGCCGGAGAAAATGCCGCCCGACACCTCGAAGCTGCTGCTCTGTCCGATGCCGGGGCTGATCGTCAAGGTTGACATCGAGGAAGGCGACGAGGTGCAGGAAGGCCAGGCGCTCTGCACCGTCGAGGCGATGAAGATGGAGAACATCCTGCGGGCCGAACGCAAGGCGGTGGTGGCACGGATCAACGTGGCGGCCGGCGACAGCCTCGGGGTGGATGACGTGATCATGGAGTTCGAGTAGGGATGCCCGGCCGCGCCCAACCCTACCCGCCGGATAGTGCCTCGGCCGCCTCGCGCTCGCGTTCGAGCCGCATCTCGTCCTGGCGCAGGGGCATCTTGTCGATCGAGCGGGTGATCTCGCGCACGTCCCATGGCAGGGGTTTGCGCAGATATACCAGCCCGTCCTTGCCGATCAGCACGATCGAGAAGCCATGCGGGCGCAGGTCCGCGCGGATCGGTGAGCGGAGGGACGGGTCGGTGTCTGTGATCACAACCACGTCGCGCTCGATCAGGGCCTCCGGGTCTTCGGCAAGCAGTTCCATCTGCTGGCGAAATCGTGGGTCGAAGGGGCTGTCGGCGAAGATGATCAAGGGCCGTGCCAGCCAGTGGAAGGCTTCGAGCGTCTGCTCGCCGGCCTTTGTGATCACAAGCTCGGGGGCAGCTTGCGCCAGCACCTCGGCACCGCGCGGCACAGCCCCCTCCCCCTCCTGCCCGAGCGCGGGCACGGCGGCGAGAGACACGGCGATCAGGGCAAGAACAGGGCGACGCAACATCGGACCTCCTCTTTTGAATATAGAGGCCACAGGGCCCGTGGCAATGCACGAAGGAGTGCGGCGATGACCGACAGGAAGAAATGGGAAGACCTCGCGGCAAAGGAACTGCGCGGCAAGCCGCTCGAAAGCCTCACGTGGCACACGCCCGAGGGCATCGACGTCCAGCCCCTCTATACCGAGGAAGATGCCGAGGGCCTGCCGCATACCGGCACGATGCCCGGTTTTGCGCCCTTCACCCGCGGCCCGCGCGCCACGATGTATGCCGGCCGGCCATGGACCATCCGCCAATATGCGGGCTTTTCCACCGCTGAGGAGAGCAACGCCTTCTACCGCAAGGCGCTGGCGGCGGGGCAGCAGGGGGTGTCGGTCGCCTTCGATCTCGCCACCCATCGCGGCTATGACAGCGACCACCCCCGGGTGGTGGGCGATGTCGGCAAGGCGGGCGTGGCCATCGACTCGGTCGAAGACATGAAGATCCTCTTCGACGGCATTCCGCTCGGCGAGGTCTCGGTGAGCATGACGATGAACGGGGCGGTGATCCCGATCCTTGCCAGTTTCATCGTTGCGGGCGAGGAGCAGGGCGTCAGCCGCGAAAAGCTCTCGGGGACCATCCAGAACGACATCCTCAAGGAATTCATGGTCCGCAACACCTATATATACCCGCCCGAGCCGAGCATGCGGATCGTGGCCGACATCATCGAATACACCAGCGAGGAGATGCCGCGCTTCAACTCGATCTCGATCTCGGGCTACCACATGCAGGAAGCCGGGGCGAACCTCGTGCAGGAGCTCGCCTTCACGCTGGCCGACGGGCGCGAATATGTCCGCGCGGCGCTGGCGCGGGGGCTGGACGTGGACGCTTTCGCCGGGCGGCTCAGCTTCTTCTTCGCCATCGGGATGAACTTCTTCATGGAGGCGGCCAAGCTGCGCGCCGCGCGCTTCCTGTGGCACCGGATCATGTCGGAGTTCGAGCCCAAAAAGCCGCAAAGCCTGATGCTGCGCACCCATTGCCAGACCAGCGGTGTGAGCCTGCAGGAGCAGGACCCCTACAACAACATCGTGCGCACCGCCTTCGAGGCAATGAGCGCGGTGCTCGGCGGCACCCAGTCGCTGCATACCAACGCCTTCGACGAGGCCATCGCGCTGCCCACCGAGTTCTCGGCCCGGATCGCCCGCAACACTCAGCTGATCTTGCAAAACGAGACAGGGGTGACCCATGTCGTCGATCCGCTCGCGGGCTCCTATTACGTCGAGAAGCTCACCGCCGATCTCATCGAGGAGGCGTGGACGCTGATCGAGGAGGTCGATGCCATGGGCGGGATGACCAAGGCGGTGGCCAGCGGCATGCCCAAGCTGCGCATCGAGGAGGCGGCGGCGCGCAAGCAGGCCGCGATCGACCGGGGCGACGAGGTGATTGTCGGCGTTAACAAGTTCCGGCTCGAGACGGAAGACCCGGTCGACATCCTCGATGTCGACAATGTCGCCGTGCGCGAGGCCCAGATCGCGCGGCTGGAAAAAATCCGCGCCACGCGCGATCAGGCCGCCTGCAACGCCGCGCTCCGCGCGCTGGAGGCGGCGGCAAAATCTGGTGAAGGCAACCTTCTGCGGCTCGCGGTCGAGGCCGCGCGGGCGCGGGCAAGTGTGGGAGAAATCTCCATGGCGATGGAAAAGGCGTTCGGGCGGCACCGGGCCGAGGTGAAGACGCTGGCCGGCGTCTACGGCGCGGCCTACGAGGGCGACGAGAGCTTTGCCGCGATCCAGGCCGAGGTGGAAAAATTTGCCGAGGAAGAGGGCCGCAGGCCTCGGATGCTGGTGGTCAAGATGGGCCAGGACGGCCACGACCGTGGCGCCAAGGTCATCGCCACCGCCTTTGCCGACATCGGTTTCGACGTCGACGTGGGGCCCTTGTTCCAGACGCCGGAGGAAGCCGCGCAGGATGCCATCGACAACGATGTGCACGTGGTGGGGATTTCAAGCCAGGCGGCGGGCCACAAGACGTTGGCACCCAAGCTCATCGAGGCGCTGAAGGCACAGGGCGCGGAGGACATCCTGGTGATCTGTGGCGGGGTGATCCCGCAGCAGGACTATGATTTCCTCAAAAAGGCCGGGGTGAAGGCGATCTTCGGGCCGGGCACCAACATCCCCGAGGCAGCACGCGACATCCTGCGGCTGATCCGCGAGGCTCGGGGCTGACGTCGAACCGGGCCGGGGCCCGGTCCGACCCGCCGGGGAGGGCCAGCCCTCCCCGGACCCCTCCCGAGGTATTTCCGGACCAAAGAAGCTGGTCGGTCAACTTCTCGACGGGAAGATGCCCTCGACCGCCACGCATTTGTTGACGACAACATAGGGCGGCATGTTGTCGTGCGGCCGCCCGCCGCCCGCGGTGCCGGTGCCGCCCGAGACAAACCCCGTCTCGGAGCCTTGTGACACCGTCAGCCCACTATTGTCTCCGGCCTGATCGGTTTGGGCGATCAGCACGTCATGCGCGTGGGACGGCAGCTCCGTCACGGTCAGGGTCACCTCTTCCTGCCCGCCGAGTTCGCCGATCTGGCGCTCCGACAGGCCCGGTCCCTGCCCCTGATGCACCTCGGCGCGGCCGCGCAGATCGGGCAGGGCAAAGGTGGTGCGCCCATCCCCGCCGTAGGTCGTGCCGAACAGCGCAAACAGGGCGGTGTTGGAGCTGATCGGGAGCAACGCCCCGTCGGCAGGCGCCCAGCCGCGCGGACAGAAGTTGAACCCGAAGGTGCGGATCTCTCCGAGGAAAGGTTCGGTTGCGCTGGCCGGCGTGGCGGTGAGCGCGAGGGCAAGGGTTGCGGCGGAGGTGAACGCGGTTTTCAAATCTGGCATGGCGAATTCCTTTGGCTGAAAATCTTCAGCCAGTCTGGATGGGCCGGGCCTCGCGAGTCAAATTTCGCCGCAATCTCTATTCCGCCGCTTCGGCCTCGACCGTCGCCTCGGGGCGGGTCGAGGCCCTCAGCACCGCGAATCCGATGACGGCAGAAATCACCGAGGCGAGGAGCACACCCAGGCGCACCTCGTTCATCAGGGTCGCATCGTCGAAGCTGAGACCGCCGATGAACAGCGACATGGTGAAACCGATGCCCGCAAGCGCTGACAGGCCATAGATGTGGGCCCAACTCACGCCGTGCGGCAATTGTGCAAGCCCGGATTTCACCATCAGCCAGGTGGCCCCGAAAACGCCGATCTGCTTGCCCAGAACGAGGCCCGCGACGATCCCGAGGGTGAGCGGCGAGGTGATCGCATCGGCCGAGAGGCCGGCAAGGGAAACGCCCGCGTTGGCGAAGGCGAAGACCGGCACGATGAAGAAGGCGACCCAGGGGTGCAGCCCGTGTTCGAGCCCGCGCAGCGGCGATTTCCCCCATCTGTCATTGAGCGGCACGAAGAAGGCGGTGACGACGCCTGCGAGCGTGGCATGGACCCCGGATTTCAGCACCAGCACCCACAGCACGATCCCAAGCAGCAGGATCGGGGCGACACGGTGGGTCCCGCGGGCATTCAGCCAGCCCATCGCAGCCAACGGCGCCAGACCGAGCATGAGATACACAGGTTTGAGTTCGGCGGTGTAGAACAGCGCGATGATCAGGATCGCACCGAGATCGTCGAGGATCGCGAGCGTGAGCAGGAAGACCTTCAGCGCGGTGGGCGCCCGGGTTCCGACCAGGGCCAGAAGGCCCAGGGCGAAGGCGATGTCGGTTGCGGCCGGGATCGCCCAGCCCGGCAACGTCGCCGGTGACGACCAGTTCACCCCGGCATAGATCAGCGCCGGAACCGCCATGCCGCCGACCGCGGCCATGCCCGGCAACGCCACGTCGCGCGGGTTGCGCAGCTTGCCTTCCAGCATTTCGCGTTTGAGTTCGAGCCCGATCAGGAAAAAGAACACCGCCATGAGGCCGTCGTTGATCCACAGGATCAGCGGCTTCTCGATCCCGGTGCCGTCGATCGTTATTGCGAGATAGGCACCCAGAAAGGTGTCATAGACACCCGAGAACCCCGAATTCGCCACCAGCAACGCGGCCACAGCCGCGAGCATCAACATCACGCCGCCTGCGGCTTCGTGTTTGAACAATCGTTCAAGTGTGGAAATCATCTTGCCCCCTGTCGTTTGTCCCGATGTCGTGAGCCGGCGTGATCGGGTCAAGGGCAGGGGCCGATCCGGCAGATAACATTTCTGTTTGCCCCGTCTTCGTGACATTCTCGACACAGAAACGGAGGGAAGATGCCGGGCATACTGGACCACCTCGTCGTGACGGCGGGCACGCTGGACACGGCGGCGGCGCATGTCGAAAAATCGTTGGGGCTGCCGATGGGTCCGGGCGGGACACATGCCGCCATGGGCACGCATAACCGGCTCCTGTCGCTCGGCGCGGCCGACTATCTCGAGGCACTCGCGATCAATCCCGAGGCACCGCCACCGGGCCATGCGCGCTGGTTCGGCCTCGACCATCGAGGCGGGCCCGGCCGGCTCGCGGGCTGGGCGCTTCGGGTGCGCGATCTCGATGCGGTGTTGGAAGATGCACCAGCAGGGATCGGGGCGCCGCTGCCCCTCACGCGCGGTGTCCTGCGCTGGCGGATCACCGTGCCCGCAGACGGGGTGCAACCCTTCGACGGGCTGTTTCCGGCGCTGATCGAATGGCAGGGCGAAACACCCGCGGCGGCCTTGCCGGACGTCGGCGCACGGCTGATCACGCTCGTTCTCAGCCACCCCGCCGCCGGCGCTCTCGGCTGGGCGCTTTCGATGCTGACCGGTGATGACCGCCTCATTGTGCGGGAAGGACCGCCCGGGCTGCGGGCGCTGATCCACACGCCAGCGGGCGAAAAGGTCCTCGTATGATCCAGCCCACACACCCCGGCGATGGCCAG
>JANTFS010000160.1 GCA_024763335.1 Paracoccaceae bacterium
GCCCGATTTCGCCTTGTTTCCCGGCAGGCTACACCGACAATCGGGCAATGATAAGGCCGCCGCCCCCTTCATCTTTCCTCAAATATCCCGGGGGGTTTGGGGGGCTGGCCCCCCAACCGGTCGGCCCGGGCCGCGCCCGGGTCGATCCTTCAGCCAAGCGCCGAGAGCGGCGGGAAGGTTTCGAGAAGCCAGAACGAGAACGCCGAGAACCCACCGGTCAGCATCAACAGCCCGATCGTCCAGAGCAAGAGCCCCATGATCCGCTCGATCCGGTCCATGTGTCGTTTCATCCAGCCCATCACCCCCTGCATCCGCGGGAAGAAGGCGGCAACCAGCAGGAACGGCAGACCAAGCCCCGCGGCATAGACCGCGAGCAGGAAGGTGCCGCGTGCCACGCTCGCCTCGGAGGCGGCGAGCGACAGGATCGCGCCGAGCTGCGGGCCGATGCAGGGCGTCCAGCCGAACGCGAAGGCGAGGCCCAGCAGGTAGGCCCCGAAGGCCGACCCGCCCTGGTCGCCGGCATCGAGACGGGCCTCCCGGTTGAGAAAGGGTATGGTGAAAATCCCGAGGAAATGTGCCCCGAAAACCATCACGACAATTCCCGCGAAAGTGTTGAAAAGGCTTTGGTTTTGCAAAAAGAACGCGCCGAAGGCCGAGGCCGCGAATCCAAGGAACAAAAACACCGTCGACAGCCCGAGCACGAAGAACAGCGCCGTCATCAACGCCTTGCGCGAGGCCCGCGCGCCGCTGGAAAGCTCACCGACCGACACGCCCGACATATAGGCGAGATAAGGCGGCACGATCGGCAACACGCAGGGGCTGAGGAAGCTCAGGAGCCCGGCGATGAGCGCAATTGTCATCGCCGGGAGAAGGCTGGCGTCAATGAGATCGATTCCGAACATGGCCATTGCCTACCTTGCGCAACCGGCGCGGTCACCTGACACGACGTCACATCTGCGGGAGCGGCAGGCCGGGGCGGCTGCCCGGCCCGGTCTTAGCGCCCGATCGACCACCAGCCGCGCTTCTTTGGCCCGTCATCCGCGGGTTCCTCGGTCCCGGAATCGCCCGCCGCCTCGGTCGCCACCGGGGCCGGTGCCGGCTCCGGCGTCGCCTCCGGCTGCGGCGCGGGCGCCGCCTCGGATTGCTGCGGTTCAGCCGGCGTTTTTGAGGCGGCGCGCGGTGCCGATTTCGACTTGCTCGCTGATTTCGACTTGCTCGCCGTGCTCTTCGAACGGCTGCGGCTCGCGGGTTTCTTTTTCGGCGTCTCTTCTGCCTTGGCCGGGGCCTCCGCCTCGGGCATCGGCGTTTCTTCTGCCGGCGCGACTGTTTCGGCGGGCGTCGCATTCGCCTCCGGCTCGGACGCGCCGGTCTGCGTGTCGCCTGCGGGTTCGCCACCGGCCTGGGCGGAGGCGGCCTCCTCCTCCGGTGTCCCGGCGTCCTCGGCCTGTGCCCCGTCTTCGGCCTCGGGCGCTGCATTCTCGCCGCCGTTCTGCGACGATTTCGACCGCGGCCGGCGCCGGCGCCGGCGGCGCTTTTTCTTCGTCGGCTCCTCGCCCTCGCCCGTGGCCGGCGTGTCGTCATCGCCTTGGGCAAGTTCTTCCTCGTCGATGACCTCCATCAGCGCCGAATCTGCCGAGACCACCGGCGCGGCGTCGGGCAGCGCACGGGTTGCGGTCTTGAATTTCTCGATCGAGAAATCGGGCGAGATCAGGAACGGATCGGCCTCGAGCCGGATGCCCATGCCATAGCGCGCCTCGATCTGGGCGATGTGCTCGCGCTTGTGATTGATCAGGTAGTTCACGATCGCCACCGGCGCTTTCAGCAACACCTCGCGCGAGCGCCGGCGCGTGCCCTCCTCCTCGAGCTGGCGCAGGATGTTGAGCGCGAGGTTGTCGTCGGAGCGGATGAGCCCGGTGCCATGGCAGTGCGGGCAGGGCTGGGTGGTGGCCTCGATCATGCCGGGGCGCAGCCGCTGGCGGCTCATCTCCAAAAGGCCGAAGCCCGAGATCCGCCCCACCTGAATGCGGGCGCGGTCAGTCTTGAGCTTGTCTTTCAGACGCTTCTCGACGGCGGCGTTGTTCTTGCGCTCTTCCATGTCGATGAAATCGATCACGATCAGCCCGGCAAGGTCGCGCAGGCGGAGCTGGCGGGCGACCTCCTCGGCGGCCTCGAGATTGGTTTTCAGCGCCGTGTCTTCGATCGAGCCTTCCTTGGTGGCGCGCCCGGAGTTCACGTCGATCGCGACCAGCGCCTCGGTGGCGTCGATCACGATGTATCCGCCCGAGCGCAGCTGAACGGTCGGGTTGAACATCGAGCTGAGATAGCTCTCGACCTGGTAGCGCGCGAACAGCGGCAGCCCTTCGGTATAGTGCTTCACGTTCTTGGCGTGGGACGGCATGATCATCTTCATGAAGTCCTTGGCCACGCGATAGCCGGCATCGCCCTCGACCAGCACCTCGTCGATCTCGCGGTTGTAGAGATCGCGGATCGAGCGCTTGATCAGGTTACCTTCCTCGTAGATCTTCGCCGGCGCGATCGATTTCAGCGTCAGCGTGCGGATCTCTTCCCACAGCCGCTGGAGATATTCGTAGTCGCGCTTGATCTCGGCCTTGGTGCGCTTGGCGCCGGCGGTGCGGATGATCAGCCCGGCCCCTTTCGGCACATCAATTTCGTTCGCTATCTCCTTGAGTTTCTTGCGATCCACGGCGTTGGTGATCTTGCGGGAAATGCCGCCGCCGCGGGCGGTGTTGGGCATCAGCACGCAATAGCGCCCGGCCAGCGACAGATAGGTCGTGAGCGCTGCGCCCTTGTTGCCGCGCTCTTCCTTCACCACCTGGACCAGCAGGATCTGGCGGACCTTGATGACTTCCTGGATCTTGTATTTCTTCGGCCGCGGTTTGCGCGGCACGCGGATTTCCTCGCTGACGTCCTCTTCGGCAACGGATTCGATGTCCTTGTCGGCATCCGCCGCAGTGGCGGCCTCCTCGGCCTCTTCGGCCTCCTCGGCGCCTTCGGCCACCGCCGTCTCGTCGCCACCGGGCTCCTCGACCGGCGTTTCCTCGACCCGCTCCATCGGCGATTGCGCCTCGTCCTCCCCGAGGTCGATCACCTCCATGCTCTCGGGCGCGGCCTCTGCGTCGGCTTCGGCCTCGGCAGTGACCACGGCATCCTCGGCCGGGGCCGCCGCCGCCTTGGTCTTGGACCGCGAGCGGGACCGCGACCGCGAGCGGGACGAGCGGGATTTCTCCTTCTTCGCGTCGCGTTCTTCTTCTTCCGCCGCCATCGCCTCGGCATAGGCGTGCTCTTCCTCGAGCAGCGCCTCGCGGTCGGCGACCGGGATCTGGTAGTAGTCGGGATGGATTTCCGAGAACGCCAGAAAGCCGTGGCGATTGCCGCCGTAATCGACGAAAGCGGCCTGGAGCGAGGGCTCCACGCGGGTGACTTTCGCGAGGTAGATGTTGCCGGCTAGCTGGCGCTTGTTTTCTGATTCAAAGTCGAATTCCTCGACCTTGTTGCCGTCCACCACGACGACGCGGGTTTCTTCCGCGTGCGTGGCGTCGATGAGCATTTTCTTTGCCATGTTGTCTCGATGCACCCCGGCGGGGCCGCGCGCAATCTGCGCAGCGCGGCGGCGCGGGGGTGGCTTGTCTGGGCGAGCATTGGCGCATGCAGCGGCCGCGAGAGCAGCGGCCCCGAGGGGCTCCGTGCTCCGGCATAATCCTGTCCTGCGCGCCTCATCGCGTTTCTTCTCCGACCTCCGGTCGCACCTGCGATTCCGAGGCCTGTTCTGGGCCGCGCCGCGCCTGCGAAGGGTTGGCGGGCATGTGTCCGGCCGTCCGACCGATCCGGTCAAAGAGCCTCTCTCGGTCTGGTCGCGCGCCCGGACAAAACCGGTCGCGGGTCAGCGGACCAGCGAAACTTTGTGGCCAGGCTTTCGCGAAGAAGGCCCGGTCCATCCTACATAGTGGCAGGGCACGGGCGATGACAATGGCAAAATGCAGAAATCCGCGTTTTCTCCCCACACGCCGGGGTTGAAACCCTCGAAAGGAGAATGCGTTAGTAGAGCCCGCCGGCGGCCACCGACCCGGTATCGGCGCGATCCGGCACGACCACCACGTCGCCGGTCGAGGTGGTGACCTGGGTGCCGGACTCGACCTCGCCCGGCAGGAACAGCGGCAGGTTCGACCCCATCGCGAAACCACCGTCGAACATCACCCCGAAGATCGGCTCTTCGCCGGCCCGGAAATACTCGGCCACCACGTAATCGCCGGTTGCGTCGTCGGGCAGCCGTGCGCCGGAGTAGCGGTCGATCTTGATGAAGCGGCCGCCCGGCGGGATCTTGAACTTGCCGCCGCCGTATTTCTTCACCGCCTCGGTCATGAAGCGCTGGAAGACCGGGGCGCAGGTGCCGCCGCCGGAGGCGCCGGGCATCGTGCGCGGCCGGTCGTAGCCGATGTAGCAGCCCGCCACCACGTTCGAGGTGAAGCCCACGAACCAGACATCCTTGGAATCGTTCGTCGTCCCGGTCTTGCCGGCCGTCGGCACCCCGAGGTTGACCCGGCCCGCCGCAGTGCCGCGCTGCACCACCCCCTGCATCATCGAGGTGAGCTGGTAGGCGGTGATCGCGTCGATCACCCGCTCGCGGTTTGAGACGATCGTCGGGCTCTCGCCCGGCGGCAGATCCTCGATATTGCAGGTGTCGCAGATGCGTTGATCGTGGCGGTAGATCGTGCGCCCCCAACGGTCCTGCACCCGGTCGACCAGCGTCGGCTCGACCCGCTCGCCGCCGTTGGCAAACATCGCGTAGGCCGCGACCATCCGAAACAGCGTGGTTTCCGACGAGCCGAGCGCGTTGGCGAGATAAGGATCGAGGTTGTCGTAGACGCCGAAACGTTCGGCATAGGTCGCGACCGTTTCCATGCCCACTTCCTGCGCAAGGCGCACCGTCATCAGGTTTCGCGACTGCTCGATGCCGGTGCGCAGCGGCGTCGGGCCGTAGAATTTGTTCGAGGCGTTCTTGGGCCGCCAGATCGTGCCCCCGACTTCGACCTCGATCGGCGCGTCGATCACGATGGAGGCCGGCGTGAACCCGCTGTCGAGCGCGGCGGCGTAGACGAAGGGCTTGAACGACGAGCCGGGCTGGCGCGTCGCCTGAGTCGCGCGGTTGAACACCGAATTCTGGTAGGAGAAGCCGCCCTGCATCGCGATCACCCGCCCGGTGTTGACGTCCATCGCCATGAAACCGCCCTGCACTTCCGGCACCTGCCGGAGCGACCAGCGGATGAAATCGCCGGTGCCGTTGTCGCCGGAGGTCATCCGCCGCACATGCACCACGTCGCCGCGTTTGAAATTGTCGTGGAAACTGCCCTGCATCCAGGCGATGTCGTTGCGCGGCACCTCCCAGGGCTGCGGGTCGGGCTGGCCTTCGATCCTGAGCGTCATGCGCTGGTCGCCGATCTGGTCGACCACCGCCACATACCACTGGCCGTCGAGGGTGATGTCACGCGCCACGCGCAGCCCGCCGAGCGCCTCTTCCCAGGTGCCGTTGTCGATCGTGGCGGGATCAATCGACAGCGTGTTTTCGTGCCAGACGCCGCGGCCCCGGTCGAAATCCTCGAGCGATTTCTGCAGGGCATGGGCGGCGACCACCTGAAGCTGCGGATCGACGGTTGCGCGAATCGTCAGCCCGCCGCCGAAGAATTCCTCCTCGCCGAAGTTGCGGCTGAGCTGGCGGCGGATCTCGTCGGTGAAATAGTCGCGGTCGGGCAGCTGCGAGCGGAACGACGGGTAGTCGCCGTTCTGCACCGTCAGGAGCGGCTTGGCCACAGCCGCCTCGTAGGTGGCGGCGTCGATATAGCCGTTCTCGCGCATCTCCCGCAGCACGTAGTTGCGCCGGTTCACCGCGTCCTCGTGCTGGCGCACCGGGTGCAGGTTGCCCGGCCGCTGCGCCAGCGCCGCGAGATAGGCCGCTTCCTGCGGTTCGAGCTGGTCGAGGGTCTTGTTGAAATAGGTCTGGGCCGCGGCGGTGACGCCATAGGAATTCTGCCCGAGGAAGATCTCGTTGAGATAGAGCCCGAGGATCTGCTCCTTGTTGAGCGATGCCTCCAGCCGGGTGGCGAGGATCAGCTCCTTGATCTTGCGCTCTGCCGACCGATCCGACGAGAGCAGGAAGTTCTTCATCACCTGCTGGGTGATCGTCGAGGCCCCGCGCAGGCGCCCGCCGCGCGCGGCTTCCAGCGCCGCGGCAAGCATGCCTCGCATGTCGTAGCCCTTGTGGACGTAGAAATTCTTGTCTTCGGCCGACACGAAGGCATGCTTCACCAGCTCGGGGATCTGTTCGGGCGGCGTGTAGAGCCGGCGCTCCTTGGCGAACTCGTCCATCAGGCGGCCCTCGCCCGAATAGATCCGGCTGATCGTTGGCGGCTGGTAGTTGGCGAGTTGCTCGTGGCTGGGCAGATCGCGGCTGTACATCCAGAAGATCGCGCCCAGCGTGAGCGCGCCCATGACCGCAGCCAGGGTCAGCCAGGAAAAGATCGAGCCAAAAACGCCCAGGATGAATCGGATCACGCCCGCGCCCCCGTGGGAAAATCAGCGTGCTCTATACGCGAGCCGCGGCGGGTGGTCAAAACACGTTTGGCCGGTTTCGGCGGGAACCGGCCCAGTGCCGGCGGCTTTGTGCCGCTCGCCGGGGCCGGTGGCCTGCGAGACTGGACGCGCCGCCCCGGTCGCGCCTAGCTGGCGGCATGAAAGACTCGCCCCTGCGCAGCACCGCGCCCGACGACATTCTCGCCACCTACAACCGCGTCGCCGACGGATTCGCCCGTGCCCGGGACCGCACGCTGTTCGAACGGCGCTGGCTTGACCGGGCGCTGAACTACGCCCCCGGCCGCAAGGTGCTCGATCTGGGCTGCGGCACCGGCCAGCCGATAGCCGCCTATTTGCAGGACCGGCGCTGCGCGATCACCGGCGTCGACGGCGCACCGGCAATGCTGGCGCGGTTTCAGCAGGCGCTGCCCGCCGCCCGGGCGGTGGAGGCCGACATGCGCGGCCTGCGGCTCGACGAGAGCTTCGACCTGATCCTCGCGTGGAACAGTCTCTTCCACCTCTCCGCCGACGACCAGCGCGCGATGTTTGAAACCTTCTGGGCCCATGCCCATCGCCGCACGGTGCTGTTGTTCACCACCGGCCCCGAGGCCGGCGAGGCCATTGGCGAGGTGGCCGGTGCGCCGGTCTACCACGCCTCGCTGAGCCCGGACGAATACCGCGGCCTGCTCACCTCGCACGGCTTCGAGGAAATCGCCTTCGTGCCGGACGATCCGAGCTGCAACGGCCATTCCGTCTGGCTGGCGCGCTACGTGGCGTAAGCCCCGGGGCAAGGGCATGGGCTACCAGCGCCCGGTCAGCGACTTCAGAACCAGG
>JANTFS010000161.1 GCA_024763335.1 Paracoccaceae bacterium
TGATCGCAGCCGTCAGCGTCGTCTTGCCGTGGTCAACGTGACCAATCGTGCCGATGTTCACATGCGGTTTCGACCGTTCAAACTTTTCCTTAGCCATTGGCCATGCGCCTCGTCATTGGGGGGTTCCGCGCGAACCCGGTTCGTATCCGCGCGCTCGTTACTGCGTCGTGGGAGGAAAATCAAGACGTTGTTGCGCGCCGGTGCGGCATTCGCCGACCGCAGCCGCGGATCAGGAATTCTGGGCGGTGCCGACAGGTTCGAGCGGCTGAACCGGGCGGCCGGGAGACGTCGTCGCCGGGTCCATCAAAGAGGCGTCGCCGAACCATTCCTTGTTTTCGAGCATCCACTCATGCACCTGCTTGGCGAGGTTGCGCGCAAGGCTTTGCGCCTGCTCTTCCGCCGTGCGGGTGAGCCCCGAGCCCACGATCACGTCGCCACCTTCCTCCAGCACGGTAAACCGCTTTGGCTCCTCGGTAATCGGCTTGCCGCCGTCGCTATCGCGGAACAGGTAGACATCCGCCATCAGCACCGATTTGGGCGCCCCGACGATCGGGATGCCCGGGGGAGCCAGAACATACCCCAGGATTGCCGTCGAGATGTGGAAATACTGGTCGCCGTCATAGCGGCTGAACCGGGTGTTCATTTCGGAGCGAACGGTGTTGATCCAAACGTCGTCGGCGAGCTCGCGCGAGATGCCCGGCACCTCGAAGTCATCCGCGATGACCACGATGTTGTGACCAAGGAGGAACCGGCCCATGGGCTGCGGTGGGCCTTCAAGGTCCGTGACCGGAGCGCAGGCCGTGGCCAGCCCCGCAGCCAGCAAGAGGGCGGCGGCCCGAGCGCGAAAACGGGTCAGACGGGTCATGGTCAGGGCTCCTTGCCGCGAATCCAAGTCTGGCTCTGGATAGCGCTTGCGGCGCGACCATGCAAACGTCATGCGTCCACGCCGGCTGCCGGTCGCAACCCGACCGCTTGCCTCATCCCCGCCCCAGGCGGCTGGGTTCCCCCTTGCTGTTGCCCGGGATCTTCGGATCCGGCTCAGGCTTGCTCGGACCGCAGATCGCGCGCAGATCAGCCCATTCGGCTGGCGTGAGCACCGGGTCTTTCAGCTCTCCCGCCCGTTCCGCCTGCGTTTGCGCCTCCAGCGCGGCCTCGATCCGGGCCGTCATCTGCGGATGGGTGGAAAAATGCGCATAGATGCCTTCGGCATCGCCGTACTCGTCCTTCAACCGTGCGAAAAAAGTGCCAAGCGCCGAGGGCGGCAATCCCGCCTCGGTCAGCAACGCATGGGCGTAGTCGTCGGCCCCGGTTTCGGCCGCCTGGCTGTATTGGGCGTTGATCAGCTCGTTGGCGAGGAGCAGCACCACGGTGCCGCCGGCAAAATCACCGAAGACAAGACCGAGCACCCCGATAGACCCCGCCAGCCGAAGCGCGTCGCGTGTCGGGTCGCGGTGGACGACATGGCCAAGCTCATGGGCCAAGACCGCGGCGACCTCCTCCGGGCTGGCGGCCATCTCCAGCAGCCCGCGGAAAATCACGATCCGCCCGCCCGGCAAGGCAAATGCGTTGACGAGTTCATGGTCGAGCACGGTCACCGTCACCGGATAGGGCAGGTCCTGCGCCGCGCCAAGCCGCGCTTCCATCTTGGCAAGCGCGGCAAGCCCGGCCGGATCCTCGCAGGTCTCGACCGGCAGAAAATCTTCGCGCCCCAAAGCCGTGCGGATCTGCTCGAACGTGGCATCGCCCAGAGCCTTCTCGCCCTCCGGCGGCAGAAACTCGGCCAGCTGGTTGGCCATGACCGGCACCAGCACGAAAATGATGAGCGCCACGGAGGCCACCGCGCCGAGCCCCCAGGCGGCGATCCTGGGTTTGTTCTCGATCGGCGGGCGGCGGTGGAGCGCCGGCGCGTTTCGGCGAAGCAGCTTGCTGATCTCGCCATCAGTCACATACAGCCGGGCAACCGGGTTGCCGGCACGCGACAACACCAACATCGACGGATCGGCCTGATCGGGCACTTCCCGCAGGTCATCCGCGACCCAGTCTTCGCTGCCCCCGTCGGGCTGAATGAGCGTCAGCCGATCCGGCGATAGCCGAAGCGCCACCCGATGAATGATGGCCGTTTCTCCGTCGACGTAGTCGGCGAAGCCTTCGACAACCGACCCGCCGTCGCTCATATCCCATCCCCCAGCGGCAAAGCGTCGGCAAAGCCCTCGGCCTCGGCGAATTCGTCGCGCGGGCGCTGGCGGATGGCATTCAGCGCATCGGGGTTCACGACCTCGGTTGTCTCGGCAAAATGGCGCGCGATCGGCATGGTGATGAAAACCTCGCGCAGCACGCCCCAGAACAGGAACATGGCGAAATAGGCGGCCAAAGCAAACAACGTCGCGACCCAGGCGGGCAGGTTCGCGAGATCGCCCAGATCTTTGAACCCGGCCTCGATCATCGCCGGATCGACCAGAGCGAAGACCAGCCCAAGCCCAACCGCAAGCCCGATCAGCAAGGCTGTCAGCAGCGCCGAGATCGCAAGCCCACCCAGCAGGTAAACCCCCAGGACCCTTCCGCCGCGCGGGTGGCTGCGCAGGCCCGCATCACCCAGCACCTTGCCTTCCGTCAGGCGCTTGAAGCTTTCGGCCTTCCAGTAGGCCAGCCCAAGCACGGCCCAGATTGCGCCCATCGCGCTCGCGGCCAGCCAGACCGGCTCGTCCAGCGCCGTCGCCGCGATGATGCCGCACAGGATCAGGGCCGCGGCCAGATACACGTGCTTCATAGCCCCCATCAGGCTCCAGCGGCCGCCAGTCTGCTCGAATTTCTGATCACCGAACCAGGTTCGGTCGGTGCGGTATTTTTCGAGCTCGAATGTCTTGACCGGCCACAGGATGCCCACCGACAGGATCGTTGCCAGCCACCACAATGTCGCGCGCCAGACATAGCCTTTCACCCCCGGCTCCAGCGCAAAGCGGATGCCCCGCCAGCGGGTGCGGGCAAGGATGTATCGCCGGGCGCGGTAATGGGCGAAAAAGAACATCGGCACGAGACCGATGAAGCTCAACAGGTAGGCGGGCGCCTCGCCTTTGAAGACCGAGAAAGAAAAGAACATCAAGATCAGGTTCACGACCCCGATGTAGAACGCCAGAAACACGACGGCGGTGAGGAACCCCGTCAGCATCTCGGTGGGGCGCCCGACGAATTCGAGCGGATGACCGCCGGGCCGGATCGCCGACCAGTAATAGCGCCGGATGCGGGCCTTCATCCAGAACCGGTAGAAACCCAACGTGAGCACGGTCAGCGCGCCGGTCTTGAGCGCGAGGCGAAACATCGGCGCACCGCGGCCCGCGTAGTCGGTTGTCAGATCACGCAGCGCCATGGTCTCGCCCTGCCTCAGGTGAACCTGTTGTCGCGCGGGAAGCCATGCGGCGGCAGCTTGCCGACACTTGCGCGTTTGCCGATCCAGGGGCTCATGTCCACTTCGGTGCGCGTGCGGTCACCGGCCGCGGCCCATGACAGGCCGGTCGCGATGTCGAAGGTGGTCACATCCGAAAGCCCGCCGTCGAGCTCCAGCACGCCCTGCTTGCCCCGCGCGGCGTTGTATTTCTGCAGCCGCACGCCCTTGCCCCGGCCCATCTCGGGCAGCTCGCTGAGCGGAAACACCAGAAGCTTGCGGTTTTCGCTCACGACGGCCACGTGATCGCCCGCCACCGGCTTGCAGACCTTGGCCACGCTTTCGCCCACGTTCAGCACCTGCTTGCCCGCCCGCGTCTGGGCCACCACGTCATCGGCATTGACCACGAAGCCGTTGCCCTCGGCCGAGGCCACGATCAGCTTCTGCCCCGGCTTGTAGAGGAACATGTCGACGATCCCCGCCTCGTTCGGCAGATCGACCATCAGCCGCAAGGGCTCGCCCATGCCCCGCCCGCCGGGCAGATTGGCCGCCGACAGCGTGTAGAACCGGCCGTTCTCGCCGAAGATCAGGATCTTGTCGGTGGTCTCGGCATGGAAGGCAAAGCGCGGGCCGTCGCCGTCCTTGAACTTGAACTCGCGGTTCAGATCGACATGGCCCGACATCGCCCGGATCCAGCCCATCTGGCTGCACACAACGGTGATCGGCTCGCGCTCGATCATCGCCTCGATCGGCACCTCTTCCACCGCGCCGGCCTCGGCAAAGGTGGTCCGGCGCGCGCCGCCCTCATAGTCCTTGCCAAAGAGCTGCTTCGTCTCATTGAGCTGCTCCGCAATCTTCGCCCATTGCAGCGCCTCGCTCTCGAGCAGGTCTTCGAGCCCGGCGCGCTCTTCCATCAACGCGTCGCGCTCGCGAACAAGCTCCATCTCCTCGAGCCGCCGCAAGCTGCGCAGCCGCATGTTGAGAATCGCGTCAACCTGCACTTCGCTGAGCTCGCCCTCGCCGGGCGCCGGGCTGACGTAATCGGCCTCGCTCGTTGCGCGCACATGGTCCTTCGACCAATCCTCGCGCATCAGGGCTGCCTTCGGCTCGTCGTCGTAGCGGATGATGTCGATCACCCGGTCGAGGTTGAGGAAGGCGACGATGAAGCCTTCAAGCACCTCCAGCCGGTGGTCGATCTTCTCCATCCGGTGCTCGGAGCGGCGGATCAGAACCTCGCGGCGGAAATCGAGGAAGGCGCGCAGCACCTCCTTCATCGAGCAGACCTTCGGCGTCACCCCGTCGATCAGAACGTTCATGTTGAGGCTGAACCGCACCTCCAGGTCGGTGTTGCGGAACATCAGCCCCATCAGCACCTCGGGATCGACGTTCTTCGAACGCGGTTCCAGCACCACCCGGATGTCATCGGCGCTCTCGTCACGCACGTCGGCGAGGATCGGCACCTTCTTGGTCTGGATCACCTCGGCGATCTTCTCGATCAGCTTCGATTTCTGCACCTGATAGGGAATCTCGGTTACGACGATCTGCCACTGGCCACGGCCGAGGTCTTCGGTCTCCCAGCGCGCCCGCAGCCGAAAACCGCCCCGCCCGGTCCGATAGGCGCGCGCAATGGTCTCGCGGTCATCCACGATGACCCCGCCAGTCGGGAAATCCGGCCCCGGCACGTAGTTGAGCAGCGTGTCGTCGCGCGCGTCGGGCGTCTTGATCAGATGGATGCAGGCCTCGACCAGCTCGGTGATGTTGTGCGGCGGAATGTTCGTCGCCATCCCCACCGCGATCCCGGCGGCGCCATTGGCCAGCAGGTGCGGGAAGCTCGCGGGCAGAACCGCGGGTTCTTCCAGCCGGCCGTCGTAATTGGGGCGGAAATCGACGGCATTCTCGTCGAGCCCCTCCAGCAGCGCCTCGGCGACGAAGGTCATCCGCGCCTCCGTATACCGGCTGGCGGCCGGGTTGTCGCCGTCGATATTGCCAAAGTTGCCCTGCCCGTCGACCAGCGGGTAGCGGACGTTGAAATCCTGCGCCAGCCGCGCCATCGCGTCGTAGATCGCGGCGTCGCCGTGGGGGTGGAAATCGCCCATCGTGTCGCCGGAAATCTTTGCCGACTTCAGGAACTTGCCCCCCGGCGCCAGCTTCAGGCGGTGCATCGCATAGAGGATACGCCGGTGCACGGGCTTGAGCCCATCGCGTGCATCCGGCAGGGCGCGGTGCATGATCGTCGACAGCGCATAGGTGAGATAGCGCTCGCCAATGGCGCGGCGCAGCGGCTCGGCCACTTCGAGAGACGGCTCGCCGGTGTCGTCGATCTGATCGCTCATGCCTGCTGAATACCCGCCCGATTCGCCCCCCGCAAGCACCGTGCGGCGGGCCGCTTGGGCAAATGGCGGGAAAAACCGCGCAACCTTCCCCCTCCCGGGCTCGATGCTGGCACGTTAGGATCGGGCGCGCTATGGGGAAGATATGGGAATCATTCGGCTCACACTGATCACGGCGGTGCTGATCTGGCTGGCGATGATGTATTTCGGACGCGATGAGGGCTTGCCCGAACACCTGATCGGCCGCGACACGACACCAGCCCCTGCGCAGATCGTCGCCGAGCCGGCCCCGGCCCCGGCGGAGGAGCCCGCGCCGCGACCGGCCACGGCACCACCCCCGCAGCCACAGCCACAACCGGCGGCTGACGCGACCGCGCCGCCGGCAACGCCAGGCCCTGCCGCGCCCGCGCCTCCCCTCGCCAATGCACTGGAAGAGGCCGTCAGCGACGCGCTGGCGACACCCGCCCCCGAACCGGAACCCGTGGCCGGCCCGGCATCCCAACCGGAACCGGCAGCGGGTGCGCTGCTCGAACCAGCGGCCGCGCCGGAGCCGGCGATTGCGCCGGAACCAGACACCGAGTGGGTTGTTGAGCCGGAACAGAACCGGCAGCTCTACGTGACCGGCAACCGCGTCAACGTCCGCTCGGGCCCCTCGACGGTGTATGGCGCGATCACATCGCTCACCCGCGGCACAGCCGTGGTCGATCTCGGCGATGCCGGCGAGGGCTGGCGGATGATCCGCCTGCCGAGCGGCGAGACGGCTTACATGTCGGGCGATTTCCTCTCGCCGGTCGCACCCTGAGCATTGCCCCTGCCGCGCCTCTTGCCTACCCTGCCGATGAGCAGCGAGGCAGGCATGACGCAGAAATCTCTCCTTATCACCGGGTGCTCGTCGGGCATCGGCTACGACGCGGCGCATGGCATGAAGGCACGCGGCTGGCGTGTCTTTGCCACCTGCCGACATCCCGAGGATTGCGCCCGGCTCGAAGCCGAGGGACTGGAAAGCTTCCCGCTCGATCACACCGATCCGGAGACGATCCGCACGGCGCTGTCAGAGGCCACCTCCCGCACCGGCGGGACGCTCGACGCGATCTTCGCCAACGGCGCTTTTGGTTTGCCCGGCGCGGCGGAAGACCTGCCGACCGATGCCCTTCGCGAGATTTTCGAGACCAACTTCTTCGGCGTGCATGAGCTGGTCCGCCAGACGGTGCCGATCCTGCGGGCGCAGGGCCATGGGCGCATCGTGCTCACGTCTTCGGTCCTCGGGTTCACGCCGTTGCGCTGGCGCGCGGCCTATGTGTCGTCGAAGTTTGCGCTTGAAGGCTACGCCGATACGCTGCGCCTCGAGATGAAAGACATCGGCATCCAGACCATCCTGATCGAGCCCGGTCCGATCACCTCGAAGTTCCGCGAAAACTCGCGGTCGCATTTCGAGCGCTGGGTCGACTGGCAGGCCTCGCCGCTGCGGGAAAAATACGAAACGGCCCTGCTCAAGCGCCTGTATGACAAAAGCAATGCGCCGGATCCGTTCGAGCTGCCCGCCGCCGCGGTGACAAAGAAACTGGCGCACGCGCTGGAGAGCCGGCGGCCGCGGCCTCGCTACTGGATCACCACACCAACCTATGTTGCCGGCATCCTCAGGCGGGTTCTCAGCACCCGCATGGCCGACCGCATTCTCGCGCGCTC
>JANTFS010000162.1 GCA_024763335.1 Paracoccaceae bacterium
CGCGGCAAGACCTCGCGCACGGCGCGCCAGTAATTGTTACGCGCCCAGTCGGTGTAGATGACATTGTCGCCATGGCTGCGCCGCCACGGCTGGCCGGCGTCGATATTCGCGCTGACCGTGGTGCAGCGGTCCGCCGTCACGACGCAGCCATAGGGCCGCCCGAAACTGCAATAGAGAAAGCCGGAATAATAGGCGATGTTCTGCATCGAGGTAAGCAAGACCGCCTCGAGCCCGCGCGTTGCCATGATCTCGCGCAACCGCGCCAATCGCCGGTCGTATTCGCCTTGGCTGAAAGGCAAAGGTGCCTTTTCGCCGTTCTCACATGTAAAATATGCAGGCCGCTCCATGCCGGGCCTCCCTTCGCTCAGGGCCGGCGCGATGTCCGGCCAAAACCAAACATCCGGGCGTACAGGATCCGTGAATGCCCCACCCCTTCCCTTCGCGGCGCACCCCACCTTCGGGATGCCCCTGCCGGTGCGCAATCGCGCAGGCGCGATCACTCAGAGCCAGCGACGCCATCGCTGCGGGCAACGCGAGGCTACGTCGATCCGCCGTTTCACGACAAGCCGATTCGCACGCCCTTTCATCTTTCCGAAAATATCCCGGGGGTTTGGGGGCTGGCCCCCAATGAAAAAAGACCTGCGCGCCGCAGGCGCACAATCTGCCCGCGCCGGGCTCAGGCGACGTTTTGCAACACCGCTTTCGGATCCACCCCGAGCGCATGGGCGATATCACGCGTCAGCTGCGGCTTGTTCAGCGTGTAGAAGTGCAGGTCTTCCACCCCGCCGTCGATCAGCTCCGAGCACAGCTCCGCCGCCACCGCCACCGACAAAAGATCCTCGCGCCCATCGCGCCCGGCCTTTTCGAAGGCATCATCCAGCCAGCCCGGCACCTTGGCGCCGCAGGTCGCGGCGAACTTTTTCACCCCCGACCAGCTCTCGATCGGCAGGATGCCGGGGATTATGGCCGCAGCGATCCCGGCCTTCTCGCATTTGTCGCGGAAGCGGAAATAGGTCTCGGCCTCGAAGAAAAACTGGGTGATCGCCGAGTTGGCGCCGGCATCGATCTTGCGCTTGAGCCAATCGACATCCGCCGTGTCGCTCGCCGCCTCCGGGTGCGGATCGGGATAGGCGCCAACGCGGATGTTGAACTTGCCGGTCTCCGCCAGCGCCTCGATCAACTCGATCGAGTTGGCAAACCCCTCGGGGTGGGGCACGAACGCCCCCTGCCCTTTCGGTGGGTCACCCCTCAGCGCCACGATCTCGGTCACGCCCGCCTCGGCGTAACTGTTCGCGATCTCCAATGTCTCGGCCCGGGTTGCGTCGACACAGGTCAGATGCGCGGCGACGTTGAGACCATAGCGCTTGTGGATGGTCGTGACCGCGTCATGGGTCAGCGCCCGGGTGGTTCCGCCCGCGCCATAGGTGACGGACACGAAACTCGGATCGAGCGGCGCAAGCTCGCGCACCGTGTCCGACAGCCGAAAGGCCCCCGCGATATCCTTGGGCGGGAAAAATTCAAACGAGACGCATGGCGTGGGCATGGAACGGACTCCGACTTCAAGGCTGGTGTTCTTGTATCCGGGATCGATTTGTGAGACAAATTCATAAATCTCACGAAGATCATGAAGGTCGCTCATGTATCTCGAATTTCGGCACCTGCGCACGATTCGCGCGATCCATGAAGCCGGTGGCCTCGCGCGCGCCGCCGACATGTTGCACATCACCCAGTCGGCTCTGTCTCACCAGGTAAAAGCGCTGGAGGATCAGGTCGGCATGGAGCTGTTCCACCGCCGCTCGAAACCGATGACGCTCTCGCCGGCCGGCCACAAGCTCCTGCGGCTCGCCGAGCGCATTTTGCCGGAAGTGGCGGCTGTCGAAGAGGAGTTTCGCGCCATGCAGTCGGGCCGCTCCGGCCGGATGCATATCGCGATCGAATGCCACGCCTGTTTCGACTGGCTGTTTCCCGTGCTCGACGGGTTTCGCGCGGCGTGGCCGGAGGTGGATGTCGATATCCGGATGCGGCTGGCCTTCGACGCGCTCGAGGCGCTCAGGCGCGAAGAGGTCGATTTCGTCATCTCTTCCGACCCGGTCGAGATGCCCGGCATTACCTTCCAGCCTCTGTTCGACTATGAGCCGATGTTTGTCTGCGCCAAGGGTCACCGGCTGGCCGAAAAGCCGTTCATCGTGGCCGAAGACTTTGCCGAAGAGGTCCTGCTGCACTACCCGGTGGAACGGGCCAAGCTCGACGTTTTCTCCCAACTCCTTACCCCGGCCAGAATCGAGCCGCGCGGCACAAGGGCGGTTGAGTTGACGGAAGTGATCCTCATGCTCGTCGCCGCCGGGCGCGGGGTAACGGTGCTGCCCGACTGGGTGTTGCGCGACTACCACGGCCGCCCCGACTACGTGGTAAAACAACTCACTGAATCGGGGCTGTCGAAGCGGATGTATGCGGCCGTGCGCGAGGAGGACGTGACCAAGCCGTATATCGCCCACATGACCCGGCTCGCACGCACCGAACCGGTCAAACTCCAGCGCCACTGAGGGCGAAACGAAATCCGCAGCGGATTTCGTCACGGAAACCGCTGCGTTTTCCGATGCGTTTTCTGCACCAGAAACCGCGCCCTCACGACGCCGCCCATAAGCCGCCGCTTAAACCGCCCGGTCTAAACCGCCGGCCTATGGCACTCGTGCCGGCGCATCGTGATGTCGGTCGAGCCAGCCGCGCTGCGGTTGGGCACTGACCCGCTGGCATTGGCCATCAAATTGAAAGGACACCCGATGAAAAAGATCGTTCTTGCCGCCTCTTTGCTTCTCGCCGCCCCGGCGTTCGCCCAGGATCTTGCGATGGGAACCGAGCTTGGCACCACCCCGCAAGCCATCCTGACCGCCCTCTCGGACATGGGGTGGGACGTGCGCAAGGTTCAGGCCGAAGACGGGCTGATCGAGGCCTATGCCGTGATGGGCAAGCAATTGGCCGAGATCTATGTCGACCCGACCACCGGCCGGATTACCCGGATAGCCTCCCATGACTGACACCACCCAGCACAAGGGGGCGCGGCTCGCGGCCGCCCCCGCACCGGCTTTTGGCGTACGGGTCTGGGATCCGCTGGTCCGCATGATCCACTGGAGCGTGGCCGCGGGGGTATTGGTCAATGCCGCCATCGTCGACGAGGAAAGCGCAACCCACGAGTTGATCGGTTACGCCGTGCTCGGCCTCGTGCTGACCCGCCTGGTCTGGGGCCTTGTCGGCACCCCTCATGCCCGGTTTTCGGCCTTTCCACCAAACCCCGCAGCGGCCGTCCGGCATCTTGCCGGATTGCTTCGCCGTCCCCATCGTGCGTATCTGTCGCACAACCCTGCCGGTGCGTTGATGGTCTACAATCTCTGGGCTGTTCTGATCGGCCTCGCAGCCACCGGCTACATGATGGGAACACCGAGGTATTTTGGCATGGAATGGGTATTGGACGTGCATGAAGGCCTGTTTGCATGGCTGATCATTTCGGTCGTCCTGCATGTCGCCGGGGTGATCCTTGATTCGCGGATGACCGGCGTGCCCCTTGTCCGCGCCATGATCGATGGACGAAAAAGACTCCGCGATCCCACGGAGATGCGTGAATGACGGAAAAGGCCACGTCGGCGTCGCGTGATGAGCGGCGGGCCATCGGGCTCGCCGCCGTCATCCTGTTGCAGGCTCTCACTGCGTTGTTTTTCCTCGGCGACGTCATTTTCGATCTGTTGCAAGACGGCCTGATTGACGATCTTCACATGTGGATCGAGGCGCTGGCGAGTATCGCTTTGATCGGTGGCATCTTCTTCCTGATGCGCGAGCTGCGGCGGGTCATGAGCCGGCTCAGCACCCTCGACCGCGCCATGCAGGCCGCCCGCGGTGAAATGGCAGACGTCGTCGAGGCCTTTTTCGGCGATTGGGAGCTGACCCCCTCGGAACGGGATGTCGGCCTCATGGTGCTCAAGGGGCTCGACAACGATGCCATCGCGCGCATCCGCGGCACCGCCCCGGGCACGGTCCGCGCGCAATGCACCGCGATCTACGGCAAGGCGGGTGTCGACGGACGCGCACAGCTGATCTCGCTGTTCATGGAAGAACTGCTTGCCGGCGAGGCCAACCTGCATCCCGCCTGACCCGCGCCGGCAGATGCCGAGGCGTGCGAAATCCGCAGCGGATTTCGCCGACGGAAACCGCATCGGTTTCCGTGTCGGTTTCTGGGGCAGAAACCGCGCCCGCCCTTGGCAAAGCCGCCGCCCGCGCGTATAGCCGCCGCAAACCGCAAGGAGCCTCCGATGCAGCAAGGCAGCGCCAATCTCAATCTCATGATCAAGGCCGCCCGCAAGGCCGGACGGTCGCTGGTGAAGGATTTCCGCGAAGTCGAGAACCTGCAGGTCTCGATGAAGGGCGCCGGCGATTTCGTCTCGCGTGCCGACATCGCCGCGGAGAAGATCATCAAGGATGAGCTGATGGCGGCCCGCCCGACCTACGGCTGGCTTGGCGAGGAAGGCGGCGGCGAAGACGGGGCCGACCCGACCCGGCGCTGGATCGTCGACCCGCTCGACGGCACCACCAATTTTCTGCACGGGTTGCCGCACTGGGCGGTGTCGATCGCGCTTGAGCACAAGGGCGAGATCGTCGCCGGGGTGATCTTCGACCCCGCGAAGGACGAGCTCTTCCATGCCGAGAAGGGGAAGGGCGCCTTCATGAACGAAAGCCGCCTGCGGGTATCGGCGCGCTCGCGGATGATCGAGGCGATCTTCGCAACGGGTCTGCCCTTCGGCGGGCGCCATGATCTGCCCGACACGCTGCAGGATCTTGCGCGCCTGCTGCCCAGCTGTTCGGGCGTGCGCCGCTGGGGCGCCGCCGCGCTCGATCTCGCCTATGTCGCGGCCGGGCGCTATGACGGCTTCTGGGAGCGCGAACTCCACCCCTGGGACATCGCCGCCGGGATCGTGATCGCCCGCGAGGCCGGCGCCCTGATCGAACCCATCCAGGCCGGCGACGACATCCTCGAAAAGGGCGAACTCATCGCCGCCAACGAGCCGATCTTCGAGAAATTCGCCCGCCTGATCCGCGGCACCTGATTGCCCCGAATTTCACTCGGAAAGGACGCAAAACCGCCGCGGTTGCCGGCGACAGTGTCTCTCGTTTTGTGTCTGGTATAAAGGAGTGCCCATGCTGCGCTCAGTTCTCGCTGCCCTTTTGAAGCGTTTTCACAAGGAAGATCACGGCGCCATCACCGTTGACTGGATCGCGATCACCGCGGCCATCGTCATGCTTGGGATTGCCGCCAGTTTCTATGTCGCCTCCTCGGTCCCGGAAGTCGCGGATTCCGTTGTCGGTTACATGGACAGCGTGACGGTCGTTCCCGACTGATCGCGCCCCGAGCTGCCCGCCGGGCAGTCATGTTTCCGATCTTACCGGGTCGGAAACCCCTCTGGGATCAAAACACAACAATTTTCCGAAAATTCGCCCGATTGCCACGCGTCACCGTCGCCGCCGGACTTTCGGAATCGGGCTCTCGGTCAGCCGGTATCTCGTCGCCGGATGATCGGGGTGGCCACCGGTTTGCGACCAGAACCGTGGCCCGCCGGCGCGCATCCAGGCGGGCAGGATCGCCACCAGGCCAACAAGGAACCCGCCGACATGCGCCCAATAGGCCACGCCGCCCTGACCCGCCGGCCCGGCAAGACCGGAGAAGAACTGAAGCAGGAACCAGATCCCGAGCACCAGCCATGCCGGCACCACGAAGATGCGGAAGAACACGATGAATATCACCAGCACATCCACCCGGGCCCTTGGAAACAGCATCAGATACCCCCCCATCACACCGGCAATGGCCCCCGATGCACCGACCATCGGCACCTCGCTCGCGGGGGCGGCGAGAACCTCCAGAAGGCCCGCCCCGAGCCCGGCAGCAAGGTAGAAAATCAAGAACCCCAAATGCCCCAGCCGGTCTTCGAGATTGTCGCCGAATACCCACAAAAACAGCATGTTCCCCCCCAGATGCATCAACCCGGCATGAAGAAACATCGCGGTGAACAGCCCGCTCAGGCCAACTCCGTGGCTGATCTTGACCGGAACAACGCCCCAATCCCAAAACAGAACATAGATCGCCGCCTCGTCGCCGAGCGAGCCGGCATAGCCAAGAAACACGAGGCAATTCACCACGATCAGGGTGAGGGTCACCCACGGTTTGCGTTCAGACGGGTTGTGATCTCGGATCGGAAACATGGGCGCGAGGTCACACCAGCCGCTGCCGCGCGTCAAGCCGAACTCGCGGCCAGTTGACTTGACGGCACCCGGCCCGGGGCCCGACCCTTGCGCCATGAGAACCCCACTCGCCGCCGCCCTGACCCTATTCGCCGCTGCGCCCGCGCTGGCCGAGACCTGTCCGCCGCCGCCCGATGTCTCAGCCGCGATCGATACGCTGATCGCCGACGCGCAGGCGGCCGAAACCTACATGAGCGGCCGCGACGCCTTTCGCGACATGCAGGCGATCTGGCGCGCGGCGCCCGACAGCTGGTCGGGCGAGCTGATGGCGGTGTCGCAGGAACGGATCGCCATTCGGGATTTCAAGGGCGCGCTTCTCGGTCTCGACGCGCTGGTCGAATATTGCCCATCCTGGGCGGAGGCCTGGAACCAGCGGGCCTATGTCAAATTCCTGCAAGAGGACTACGAGGCCGCTCTGGCCGATGTCGAGCGCGCGCTGGAGCTGGCGCCCCGCCATGTTGCCGCGCTTTCCGGCAAGGGGCTCACGTTGATGCGGCTGGGGCGCGAGGCCGAGGGCGATGCGGTCCTGCGTGAAGCTGTCGCGCTCCACCCCTGGCTGCCCGAACGCGGGCTGCTCGATCCGCCCGCCGGCGCCCCGCGCTGAACCTTTCCCCGCCCAACGCGATCCGGTAGGGTCACCCGCGTTGGGCCCGCGTGGTGGAATGGTAGACACAGGGGACTTAAAATCCCCAGCCTTCGGGCGTGCCGGTTCGAGTCCGGCCGCGGGTACCAGGCAGCGGCTCAGGCGGGCGGATCAGCTCCCGCCCCGGGCGCTGTCGCGGACGCGTTGCATGGCATCGCGCAGGTTGTGCCCCGCTGCATCCAGCTGTCGCGTGGCGGCATCCAGGTCTTCGGCCCCCGCCGCGATCAGAACCGCCGCTTTCACCCGGCCCGCCGCTGCCTCGAGGCTGCGCGCGGCCTGCGCCCGGTCACAATCCGCGAGGTCCATCACGATGTTTTCCGCCCGGCGAAACAGCTTCTCGTTGTTGGCGATCACGTTGACCATCAGCCCGTCCATCACGTGGCCGAGCAGCACCCCCATCAGCGATGACATCATGTTGAGCGCGATCTTCTG
>JANTFS010000163.1 GCA_024763335.1 Paracoccaceae bacterium
GCGAAGCCCTGCTCCTGCCGGCGCACCACGCCGCGGTCGATCCACAGGGTCGCGCGGGTCAGCGCGCGCAGGAAGGCGCGGTCGTGGCTGATGATGACGAAGGCCGCGCGGGTGGCCTTCAGTTCTGCCTCCAGCCATTCGATCGCCGCGATGTCGAGGTGGTTGGTGGGCTCGTCGAGCAGCATCAGATCCGGCGCCTCGGCGATCAGCTTGGCCAGCGCCGCGCGCCGCCGCTCGCCGCCCGAGGCACTTTCGCAGGGCGTGTCGGGATCGAACTTCAGCCCCTCGGCGGCCCGCGCCACGCGGTAGTCTTCGCCCGGCGCCAGCCCGCTCGCGGCAAACGCGCCCAGCGTGGCGAAGCGCGTCAGATCCGGGTGCTGTTCCATGTAGCCCACCGAGGTGCCGGCGGGCAGCACGCGGGTGCCGTGGTCGGGTTCGACGAGCCCGGCCATGACCTTCATCAGCGTCGACTTGCCCGAGCCGTTGCGCCCGACAAGCGCCACCCTGTCGCCAGCCTGCACGACGAGGTCGAGCCCGTCGAAGACGGGGGTTCCGCCGAAGGTGAGAGAAATGCCGGAGAGTTGCAAAAGCGGAGCACGGGCCATGCGGGCGAGGTAGCCTTGCCGACCGGCGCCGTCAACGGGTCTGCGCGCCCCTACCCCGGCTCCGCCGGCGTGCGACTGGCCGCGATGGACCGCAGGATTCTGGCGCGCGCCGGCGGGATGGCCGCCACGTCAAGGGCGGTGAACACGTGCACGGTGCCAAGGTCGCGGTCGATCACCGCGTGGTCGGACACCCAGCCGCCCATCGCCAGATAGGCGCGCAGCAGCGGCGGCATCAACCTCTGGCCGCGTTTCAGGTCGGCCCCGGCCATGGCGGGCCCGCTCATGCCCACGATCTCGGCCGCCCGTTCGCCCGGACGCACGGCCTTTGGCCCGAGATGCCGCGCGGCCAGCAGCGCCAGCGGATCGCGGTGCACGGCGGGATCGGGGCCGGGAAACGATGAACAGCCGAAAAACGTGCCGATGCCTTCCTCGTCGACCAGACGGGCAAAGGCCGCCCAGACCACGCGCATCACGTCCGCGTCGCCCGCCCCCGGGGCGAGGCAGAACCGGCCAACCTCGACCATCGGCCTGTCGATCCCGGCCAGCGGAGTCAAATCGTAGAATTGCGCGGCATAGCTGGTCTCGAGCGCCCGGCCGTTTGGCAGGCTGAGCAGGCGAAACGCACCCAGGAGTGCCCCGTCCCCGGTCGCCTCCAGCACGACATGCCGGCAGCGGTCATCGAATTCGTCGGTATCACGCGCGACGGAGCCGCGGCGAAACACCTGCGCGCGCAATGCCTGCGCCCGGTGCAGATCGTCCTGGCTCGTCGCCAGCCGGGCCCGGTAGCGCCCGGTATCGATCAAGGCTTCGTGACCCATCGCCCTCTCCCGCCCCCTTGGACGCTGCCGGGGGCTGGCATAACTATCGAACAGGCCCGCCGTGGCCGCAAGGCGTGTCAGCGAGAAGACGGGGAACGCGATGATCGAGATCAAGAAGACCGATGCCGAATGGCGAGCCCGGCTCAGCCCGCTGGCCTATGACGTCACCCGCAACCGCGGCACGGAGCGCCCCTTCACCCACGATGATTTTCCGCAAACCCCCGGCAGCTTCCATTGCACCTGCTGCGGTGCGCCGCTGTTTGATCAAGCCGACAAGTTCGAC
Organism: Paracoccaceae bacterium; assembly: GCA_024763335.1. Classification (GTDB taxonomy): domain Bacteria; phylum Pseudomonadota; class Alphaproteobacteria; order Rhodobacterales; family Rhodobacteraceae; genus Sinisalibacter. Next base: position 1,707 of record JANTFS010000163.1, read on the forward strand.
GCCGGTTGCGGCTGGCCGAGCTTCACCCGCCCCGCAGGTGCCGACGCGCCGGTTGGCGAGAGCCTCGATCTGACCCACGGAATGCGCCGCACCGAGGTGCATTGCACCCGCTGCGGCGCGCATCTGGGCCACGTCTTTCCCGACGGGCCCGCACCCACGGGCCTGCGCTATTGCATCAACGGGGTTGCGCTCGACTTCCGCGAAGACGGGAACACCTGAGCTGGTGCGCGACGCCTTCGCGGCGCCGCCCCCGGCCTAGTTGAACATGCTGGCCAGCTGCGAGATGCTCGCGCCGCTGCCAAACAGCTGCTTGAGCAGGCTTACGCCCTTGATGTTGGAATCGGTCACCCGGCGCTCAAGCACCACGACCTGACCGCGCTCCAACCCGAAGCGTTCGATGTTCTCGACCACGCCGTTATCGTCGAAGCTGATCGCCACCACCTCGCGGCTGACTTCCTCCGGCGCATAGAAGGCATTGTGCTTGAACTCGGAGCGCACGTAATACCAGGCGCTTTCCGCCAGCAGCCCGGAGGCCCCCGGGGCACCGATGATCGAGGACACCGTGGTGCGGGTATCGAGCCCCACCTGGAGTTCCTCAAGATCGGCCTCGGTCGGAATGAAGCCATGATACTGATAGACCGGCGAGCAGGCGACCAGCGCCGTAAACGCCAGCAGCGCGACGATGCTCCTCAGCATTGCACCCGGTTTCGCCATCCTGCCCCCCTTGCCTTGCACGGCTGGTTCTGTCACTCGACTTACAGAAGGATAGCATCTGTTTCAAGAAACGAAAGCATCCCCTGCGATGACATCAGACCTTCGATCCGCCCGATTTGGCCCGATCCTGCGGGTCGCCGAGCTTGCACCGGGCGAATCGCGCGACATCGTGGTCGAGCCGGACGCCGAAACCCGCGCCGCGATCGCGCAGGCGCTCGACCTCATCGAGCTGAGGAAACTCCGCTTCGAGGGCCGACTCGCGCCGCTCGGCCGGCGCGACTGGCGACTCACCGCCCATCTCGGCGCCACGGTGGTGCAGCCATGCGTCGTCACCCTCGCGCCCGTCACCACCCGGATCGAGGAAGACATCAGCCGCAACTGGCTGTCGGATTTCGAGCTTCCTCAGGCGGAGGAAGTCGAGATCCCGGAGGCGGTCGATGACGAGCCAGTGGGCTCGGAGATCGACATCGGCGCGGTCATGGTCGAGGCGCTGGCGCTTGCCCTGCCCGCCTATCCCCGCGCCGACGATGCCACGCTTGACGAAGCCGTCTTCACCGCGCCGGGCGAAACGCCGATGACGGATGAGGACGCCAAGCCCTTCGCCGGGCTCGCAGCGCTGCGCGACAAGCTCTCGGGCGACGGCGGCGAGAGCGAAGACTGAGCCCGCGCCGGCTGCGCAAAAACCCCTTGAAACGGCAAAGAATCGCAGTATGTTCCGCCCCTCTTGCGAAAGATGGGTTGGACAGCACGCGCGTTTGCGCATAAGAGGCGGTCAGACTCATGACACACCGGGCGCCGGACAGGGTTGCGGCGCCCCCGAATATCGAGGTTGGACATGGCCGTCCCCCAGAATAAGATCAGCCGGTCGCGCCGCAACATGCGCCGCAGCCACGATGCTCTGACCGGCGCGAATCCGAACGAATGCCCGAACTGCGGCGAACTCAAGCGCCCGCATCACGTCTGCCCCTCCTGCGGCTCGTATAACGACCGCGACGTGGTGGCGATGGTCGACGAGGCGGTGTTCGACGATGAGGATGCGGCGTAAGCCGTCTCCCGCGAACTGGCCCGAGGATGTCGGCACTGACGGATCACCCGCAGACCGCCGCGACCACTGAGGGGCCGCGACGCATCGTGATTTCGGTCGACGCCATGGGCGGCGACCGCGGGCCGGCGGCAATAGTCGCCGGCCTTGCCAAATCCGTGCGCAAGAACCCAAATATCGCCTTCATCCTGCACGGCGACGAACCTACCCTCGCCCAGTTGGTCAAACGGCGCAAAGAACTTGCCGGCCGCGTCGAAATCCACCATGCCGAGGGCGTGGTGTCGATGGAAGACAAGCCCGCGCAGGTGTTGCGCAGCGGCAAGGACACGTCGATGTGGTCGGCGATCGAGGCCGTGCGGGATCACGAGGCCGAGGCGGCGGTGTCCTGCGGCAACACCGGTGCGCTGATGGTGTTGTCGATGATGCGGCTGCGCAAGATGCCCGGCGTCACCCGCCCGGCGATCGCCTGCTACTGGCCGTCGAAGAACCCCGCCGGCTTCAACGTCATGCTCGACGTCGGCGCCGACGTGCGAGCCGACGAGACCGATCTTCTGCAATACGCGCTGATGGGCACGAGCTATGCCCGCAACTCGCTCGGCCTCGCGCGCCCCCGCGTCGGGCTGCTCAACGTCGGCACCGAGGAGCACAAGGGCCGGCCCGAGATCAAGGCCGCCGCAGAGCTTATCGCCGACGCCGCCGACGTGGCCGGATTCGACTTCGTCGGCAATGTCGAAGGGTCTGATATTCCTTCCAAAAAGGTCGACGTGATCGTCACCGACGGGTTCACCGGAAATGTCGCGCTGAAAACTGCCGAGGGCACCGCGACGCTGATCAAGAGCTTCTTCAAGGAGGCGTTCCGGGCGACGGTCCCGGCCCGGATCGGCGCGATGTTTGCGTCGCGCCAGATCCGCGCCCTGATCAACCGCACCGATCCGCGGCATGTCAATGGCGGGGTGTTCCTCGGCCTCAACGGCACCGTGGTCAAGAGCCATGGCAGCGCCGATGCCGCCGGTGTGGCCGCCGCGATCAACCTCGCCTTCGATCTCGCCGAACACGACTTCAATCACAAGCTCGCGGCGCGGGTTGCATCTGTGCCCGCACCCGGTCAGGATGGCGAAAGACCAGACCACGAGCAGGACAAAAGATTGCAATGACGAAACGCGCGGTGGTCATCGGCGTGGGGCACTACCTGCCCGAGAGGGTCATCCCGAATTCCTGGTTCGAATCCCGCGTCGACACGTCCGACGAATGGATCCGCACCCGCAGCGGCATCGAGCGGCGCCATTTCGCCGCGGAGGGTGAAACCACCTCGTCGATGGGCATTGCCGCCGCGAAAGCGGCGCTCGACGATGCCGGGCTCGCGCCCAACGACGTCGACGCGATCATCCTCGCCACCTCGACCCCGGATCTCACCTTCCCCTCCACCGCAACCATGGTGCAGGCCGGGATCGGCATGACCCGCGGCTTCGCCTTCGATCTGCAGGCGGTCTGCGCCGGCTTCGTCTTTGCCCTGGCCAACGCCAATGCGCTGATCCTGTCCGGGCAGGCAAACCGGGTGCTGGTGATCGGCTCGGAAACCTTCTCGCGCATCCTCGACATGGAAGACCGCGCCACCTGCGTGCTGTTCGGAGATGGCGCCGGCGCGGTGGTGCTTGAGGCGCAGGAGGGCCACGGCAGCTCCGACGACCGCGGCATCCTTGCTGCCGACATCAACTCCGACGGGCGCTTTCGCGACATGCTCTATGTCGACGGCGGGGTCTCCACCACCGGCACCGCCGGCGTGGTGAAGATGCAAGGCAACCCGCTGTTCCGCCAAGCCGTGGAGAAGCTCGCCACAACCGCCGATGCGGCGCTCGACAAGGCCGGGCTCGGCCATGGCGACATCGACTGGATCGTGCCGCATCAAGCCAACATCCGGATCATTCAGGGCACGGCGAAGAAGCTCCAGATGTCGATGGACAACGTGGTGGTGACGGTGCAGGACCACGGCAACACCTCCGCCGCCTCGATCCCGCTGGCGCTGTCGGTCGGGCAGGCCCGGGGCCAGATCAAGACAGGCGACCTCATCGTCACCGAGGCGATCGGCGGCGGCCTTGCATGGGGCGCGGTCGTGCTGCGCTGGTAGCGCCCCGCCGGGGCAGAATCACCAGATCAACGCCCCGCCTCAAACCATTGATCTTGACTTGAAAACCAAGTGAGCCCATGCTGACCGCACGATTGTCCGGGGGGGGACGCATGAGTGGAAAGACCTTGACCCGAATGGATCTCAGCGAAGCGGTGTTTCGCGAGGTGGGGCTGTCGCGCAACGAAAGCGCGCAGCTGGTGGAAAGTGTGCTCGCGCACATGTCGGATGCACTGGTGAAAGGCGAGACGGTGAAAATCTCGTCCTTCGGCACCTTTGCCGTGCGCGACAAGGCCGCCCGCGTCGGCCGAAATCCGAAAACTGGCGAAGAGGTGCCGATCCTGCCGCGCCGGGTTCTCACCTTCCGGCCGTCGCATTTGATGAAAGACCGGGTCGCAGCGGGGAACAAACGCTGATCCGGAGCACAGCGATCTCGAGCAGGCAACGATAAACAGGCAAGACCATGGACCAGAAATCCCCCGAGGCCTTCCGCACGATCAGTGAAGTCGCCGAATGGCTTGGGGTGCCGACCCACGTTCTGCGATTCTGGGAAAGCCGGTTCAGCCAGGTCAAGCCGGTCAAACGCGCCGGCGGGCGGCGCTACTACCGCCCGTCCGACATGGAATTGCTCGGCGGTATCCGCCAGTTGCTGCATGAAGACGGCATGACGATCCGCGGCGTGCAGAAGCTTTTGCGGGAAAAGGGCGTGAAACACGTCGCGGCGCTGTCGCCGCCACTTGATGTCGCGGTCGCGGCAAAGGACGTGACCCCCGACAACATCGTTGATCTTGCCGATCGGCGCGAGGCGGACACCGCCGCCGACACGCCGGACTCGGATCAGGAAAACCAGGACGCGCCCTGGTATGACACCGGTATTTTTGCGCAGGCCCCGTCGGCCTCCACGCCGGAGCCCACGCCGGCTGAACCGGGCGCGGAGGGTGTCGAGCCGGCCGATGCGGGCGCGACGGAGGCCGAGGTGGCCGAACCGGCGGCACAGGCGGCGGCGCCCGAGCCCGAAGCCGGCGAACCGGCACCGCAACCGGAACCCGAGATCGCCGAGCCGGCAACGCCGCCCCGGGATCTGTCCGACCCGTTGCCGGACCCTGCCACGATGGACTTCCTTGCCCACGATGCGCAGCCCGACACGTTCGAGCCGGAGGCAGGCAACGAAGCGCCGCCGGCACCCGCCGAACCCGCCGCGCCTGTGGTGACCGACCCGACCGACCCGCTGTCGAGCCCGGAGGCGCTGGAATTCGCGGCGCATGACGCCGAACCCGAAACAACCGCCACCATGGCCGAACCGGAAACCACCGCCACCGCGGCCGAACCGGCCCGGGCGCCCGCGCCGTCCTTGCAGATGCCCGACATCGGGCCCGATCCCGATGATCAGGCCGGTGCGCCCGATCTGCCCCTCACCGCCGCAAGTCTGCGTGCGGCCCGCCGCGCCCGCGCCGCGCTCAATACCGCCACCCTGCAGGCGCTGGCCGACCGGCTCGAAGAGATCTCCACGCGGATGGCCGAGCACCCCGGCCGCCGCGGCGGGATCTGAGGCGATTTCATGTGCATTCCCGCTTGCCCCTGCCGGCAAAAACGCTATGTAGAGCGTCACGTCGGGCTATGGCGCAGTCTGGTAGCGCGTCCGTCTGGGGGACGGAAGGTCGCAGGTTCAAGTCCTGCTAGCCCGACCAAAA
>JANTFS010000164.1 GCA_024763335.1 Paracoccaceae bacterium
TGATCGCGCGCGACAACCTCACGCTGACCACGATCAACACGTTCCACCCGATCCCCGCGATCCAGGCCTGGCAGGATGAGATCAACCCGCGCACCCATCCCGAACTTCTGCAAAAGGGCGACAACTGAGCCGGATTCCGCCTCACCCGGGCGAAGGTGCAGTTAGCGCTAACGTACATAATATCAAATACTTGACCCCATGTCCGAGTTCGCCCACCCTTCGCCCGGCCCGCGAAACTGCCCCTTGATCCGCCGCCCGCAGGGGTCTATACGCGCGCGGTGGCCCTCCTGGGCTGCGCACAGAATCGAACAAGAAACGCCGTGGTTGGCCCATCTCGCTTCGCGGGCCACATCCGGCAAAGGAGAAGCGAACCATGAAACTCAATGAACTCAGCGACAACGCTGGCGCCACCAAAAAGCGCAAGCGCGTCGGCCGCGGCCCGGGCTCGGGCACGGGCAAGACCGCCGGGCGCGGCATCAAGGGCCAGAAGTCCCGTTCGGGTGTGGCCATTGCCGGTTACGAGGGCGGCCAGATGCCGCTCTACATGCGGCTGCCGAAGCGCGGCTTCAACAAGCCCAACCGCAAGAAATTCGCGGTGGTGAACCTTGGGATCATCCAGAAATTCGTCGATGCCGGAAAATTGCCCGCCGGTGAGATCACCGAAGACACGCTGCTCGAAGCCGGCGTGATCCGGCGCAAGCTCGACGGCGTGCGGGTGCTCGGCAAGGGCGAGATCACCGCAAAAGTGGCGCTGAGCGTCACCGGCGCATCGAAATCGGCGGTCGAAGCGGTGGAAAAAGCGGGCGGTTCGCTGACCGTGGCGACCTCGGCGGCCGAGTAAGGCGCTTGTCCGGGGCCTCGCGGTCCCTTACATGACACGGGAAGATTTCCCAAGCGCCGCCGGGTCGGAAATCGACCTTGGCGGCGCTCGCTTTAACAGGGGGCCTCATGGCATCTGCAGCGGAACAAATGGCGGCGAACCTCTCCTGGGGAACGCTCGGCAAGGCGACGGAACTGCGCCAGCGGATTTTTTACACCGTCGGCCTTCTGATGATCTACCGGCTCGGCACCTATATCCCGGTCCCCGGCATCGACGCGGCGGCGCTGCGCGACTTCATGGAGCAGGCGCAACAGGGGATCGGCGGGATCCTGACGATGTTCACCGGCGGCGCGCTGGGGCGGATGGGGGTCTTCGCCCTCGGCATCATGCCCTACATCTCGGCCTCGATCATCGTCCAGCTCCTGGCCACCATGATCGAACCGCTCAAGCAGCTCAAGAAAGAGGGCGAGCAGGGCCGGCGCAAGATCACCCAGTACACCCGCTACGGCACCGTCGCCCTGGCCACGGGCCAGGCCTTCGCGCTCGCCAACAGCCTGCAAGCGGGCAACCTCGTGCATGACCCGGGCATCTTCTTCGTCATTTCCGCCGTCATCACCCTGGTGGGCGGCACGATGTTCCTGATGTGGCTCGGTGAGCAGATCACCTCGCGCGGCATCGGCAACGGCATCTCGCTGATCATCTTCGTCGGCATCGTCGCGCAGATTCCCGCCGCCCTCGTTCAGTTCCTGAGCCAGGGCCGCTCCGGGGCGGTCAGCCCCGCGGTCATCATCGGTGTGCTGGTGATGGTCGTCGTGGTGATCGGCTTCGTCGTGTTCATGGAACGCGCGCTGAGGAAGATCCACATCCAGTATCCGCGCCGCCAGGTCGGCATGAAGGTCTATGACGGCGGCTCCTCGCACCTGCCGATCAAGGTCAACCCCGCGGGCGTGATCCCGGCGATCTTCGCCTCGGCGCTGCTCCTGCTGCCGACCACGATCGCGACCTTCAACCAGGCCGGCACCACCGGGCCGGTGCTGTCGACGCTGCTCGCCTATTTCGGCCCCGGCAAGCCGCTCTACCTGCTGTTCTACGCGGGCATGATCGTCTTCTTCACCTTCTTCTATACCAGGGAGGTGAGCTTCAAGGTCGATGAGGTGGCCGACAACCTCAAGAACCAGAACGGCTTCGTTCCCGGTATTCGCCCGGGCAAGAAGACGGCCGAATACCTCGACTATGTGGTCACCCGCATCCTCACCCTCGGCGCGGCCTACCTGGCCGCGGTCTGCCTGATGCCCGAGATCCTGCGCTCGCAACTGGCGATCCCGTTCTACTTTGGCGGAACCTCGGTGCTGATCGTCGTCTCGGTGACCATGGACACGATCAACCAGGTTCAATCGCACCTTCTCGCCTACCAGTACGAAGGGTTGATCGAAAAATCGCAGCTGCGCGGCAAGCGCGGCGCCTCGTCGAAAACGACGAAAAGGAAGAAGGGACCGGCGCGTCGATGAACATTATTCTGCTTGGCCCACCGGGGGCGGGAAAGGGAACCCAGGCCCGCATTCTCACCGAGAAGCGGGGGATGATCCAACTCTCGACAGGCGACATGCTGCGCGCGGCGAAAAACTCCGGCACCGAGATGGGCAAGAAGGTAGCGGCCATCATGGACGCCGGCCAGCTTGTGACCGATGAGATCGTCATCGGACTGATCGAGGAGCAACTCGATGCGCACCCCGAGGGCGGCTTCATCTTCGACGGCTTCCCACGCACTTTGGCCCAGGCCGACGCGCTCGGCGCGCTGCTCGACAAGCACGGCATGACGCTCGATGCGGTGATCGAGATGCGGGTGGACGACGACGCGCTTGTCGCGCGGATCACCGCCCGCTCGACCTGCGCGACCTGCGGCGAAGGCTACAACGACATCTCGAAGCCGATCCCGGCCGACGGAAAATGCGCGGTCTGCGGCGGCACCGAATTCATTCGCCGGGCCGACGACAACGAAGAGAGCCTGCGCACCCGGCTCATGGAATACTACAAGAAAACCTCGCCGCTGATCGGTTACTACTACGCCAAGGGCAAGCTGAAGCCGGTCAACGGGCTGGGCGAGATCGACGAGGTGGCCAAGGAGATCGCGGGCGTGCTCGACGCGGTGTAGGGGCGCCGGACGGGGGGATTGATGGCTGGGGCTCTGCTCTGGACGACCATTGCCTTTCTCTTTGCGCACGAGCTTGATGCGGTCCGTGCACGCGAATGGCGGGTTCTGCCGCTCACCGCTTTTCTGCCCGACCCGACCGGTCGGGCAGTTTTCATTTGGGCACATGTCCCGCTCACACTCTTGATGATCTGGATTGCCGGGCAACCGGCAGGGGGCCCCGCCGCGCTGGCGCTGGCCGGTTTCGCGGTCGTGCACCTCGTCCTGCACCTCGGCTACCGCCATCACCCAGACCATGATTTCCACGGGGTCGGAGCCTGGGCGCTGATCGTCATTCCCGCGCTGTCCGGCTCTGCCCAGATCGCAATCCGGCTCGCCGGGTGAGGGCCGCGGCTTTGTGGCCGGTCATTCTGCGGTTTCAATGCTGTGTGTCGTCGGCGCCGGTTTGCGAACCCCTTTCGGGCCCGCCCCCTTTGGACCGCCCCCATGCCGCCCCGCGTGACGATGCACCGGTGGACCCCGCGTCGGCCTGCGCTCCGTCAATCGGTGATATCGTCCGTCCGCAGTTTTGGCGGGTCGGCCTTGTCGAGCCGTTCGCGCACGTCTTCAAGGAACTGAACCGTCTGCATGCATTGTTCGAAATCCAGATCCAGTTCGGCAAATCCCTGCTGCACCACCGCGTCGGCGCGGCGTAACACGTCGCGCCCGACGTCGGTCAGCGCGATCATCACCCGCCGCTCGTCCTCGATGGAGCGTTGCCGGGTGATGACCCCGAACTCTGCCATTTTCTTCAGCAGCGGTGACAGCGTGTTCGGTTCAACCCCGGCACGGGTCGAGAGATCGGAGATCGTCAGCGCACCGGCGTCTTTCAGCGTGTTCAGGATCACGAGTTTCGGGTACGTCAGCCCGCTCTCGGAGAGCGCTGCCTGGTAGAACCGTCCGAACGCCCGGTTCGTGGCATACACATTGAAGCAAAGCCGTCGTGTGAGTGGGAAATCTGCGTCTGCCATAAGGCCAGATGATAGGGCGTCGCGCGGGGGAGGGGAAGGGTTGACTCGGATTAAATCCTAGACGACTATTTCGTATACGAAGTAATCGCACAGAAGGATAATTGACATGACCATACTCACCCGCCGCAGCTTCGCCCTTGCCGGGCTCGGGGCCACCGCGACGCTTGGCCTGAATGCCGGAATTGCTCCCGCCCGGGCTGCGACTGCCGGATCGGCCGGAGCCCCGGCGATGTTCGACGCCGCCCTGGGAAATTACCGGATCACGTCGATTTTCGACGGCATGGTGCCGCTTCAGAAATCTCTCTTTTTCGGACCGGAACGGCCGGTGATCGACGCGACCCTGGCTGCGGCGGGGGTGCAGGGCGAAGCACTTCCCGCGCCGGTCAATGCCTTTCTCCTGCGATCGAACGACCGTACGATCCTGATCGACGCCGGGGTGGGCGCGTTGGATATGTTCGGTCCGGGCTTCGGTCGCCTCACCGCCGGCCTTGCGGCGGCCGGGGTTGCCCCCGGCGATGTCGACCTGATCGTCAACACCCATGCCCATCCCGACCATATCGGCGGGCTCGTCGCAGACGGTGCGGCGGTCTTTGCGAACGCCGAAGTCGTGATCAGCGATGTCGACCACGGGTTCTGGTCCGATGCCGCCAACATGGCGGCCGCTCCGGACGAGGCGAAGGGGATGTTTGGCCTCGCGCAGCATGTCTTCGCCGCCTATGGCGACCGGCTTCGCCCGGTCATCCCCGGCACCGAAGTGGCGCCGGGGCTTACGCTGGAGCTTTCGCCGGGCCACACGCCGGGCCATTCGGTCGTGCATATCGACGGTGGCGACCGGCAGTTGCTGATGGTGGCCGATACCGTGCTCAACACCGATCTGCAAACAGCCGTTCCCGAGGCCATGTCGGGGTTTGACACCGACCCGGGCCTCGCCGTTCAATCGCGCAGGCGCATTTTCGACCGTGCCGCCGCGGACGGGGTGCTCATTGCCGCGACCCATGTGCACTTCCCCGGATTCGGTCGTTTTGTGACCGACGGCGATGCCTACCGTTTTGTTCCGGCAAGCTGGATGTGACGTCGCGGTCGCGGCTCCGGGGGCTGCCGGGGCCGCGACCGCCCGACGGGCGAAGAGAAAAAACTGGTCCGACCTTTACCGAGCCGCCAGCCCGGTTCGGTTGGTCCGGGCCATGGTCTCTTGACGCCGTTCCAAATCCCTTCTATTGCACCGCATCCCATGAAGGGAATCGGTGCTCCCGGGGTCGTCCATGCCTCTTGACACCAGACCAGATTCAGCTGCGGCCCGCGGGGGAGGATCCCGGCGGGCTTACGTTGTGAAAAAAGGACCTGGGGCTACGGGTCCGCAACGAAAAGGAAAAGACACTTGGCACGTATTGCCGGCGTGAACATCCCGACGCACAAGCGCGTCCCGATCGCCCTTACTTATATCACCGGAATTGGCCACACGACGGCGAAAGCCATCTGCGATGCCGTGGGTATCGACCCGTCCCGCCGGGTCAATGAGCTTTCGGACGCCGAAGTGCTCGCCATCCGCGAACAGATCGACGCCAACTACATGGTCGAAGGCGACCTGCGCCGCGACACCCAGATGAATATCAAGCGCCTGATGGACCTTGGCTGCTACCGCGGCCTGCGTCATCGCCGGTCGCTCCCCGTGCGCGGTCAGCGCACCCACACCAACGCCCGCACCCGCAAGGGCCCGGCGAAGCCGATCGCCGGCAAGAAGAAATAAGGGAGGGGACACCAGATGGCTCGTGATAAACGCGCTCCCAAGCGCAAGGAACGCAAGAACATCGCCGCCGGTGTGGCGCATGTGAATTCGTCGTTCAACAACACCAAGATCCTGATCTCCGACGTGCAGGGCAACGCGATCGCGTGGTCGTCGGCCGGCACAATGGGGTTCAAGGGCTCGCGAAAGTCGACCCCCTACGCTGCCCAGATGGCCGCCGAGGATGCCGGCAAGAAGGCTCAGGAGCACGGCGTGAAAACGCTCGAGGTCGAGGTCCAGGGCCCCGGCTCGGGCCGTGAATCGGCCCTGCGTGCGCTGGCCGCGGTTGGTTTCAACATCACCTCGATCCGTGATGTGACCCCGATCGCCCACAATGGCTGCCGCCCGCCGAAGCGCCGCCGGGTCTGACCCGAATTTCAAGCTCGGGCCGTGGATTTTCCCCGGCCCGAGTCCGTCATTTTACCTCGGGCGTTCTGCTCTTTGGACATGGGAGCAGGACTGGAATGGAGGGACGCATGATCCACAAGAACTGGGCCGAACTGATCAAGCCGACGCAGCTGGAGGTCAAGCCGGGGGCAGACCCCTCGCGCCAGGCCACCGTCGTCGCCGAACCGCTGGAGCGGGGCTTCGGCCTGACGCTGGGCAATGCCTTGCGCCGGGTGCTGATGAGCTCGCTGCAAGGGGCCGCCATCACGTCAATTCAGATCGACAACGTCCTGCACGAGTTCTCCTCCGTTGCCGGCGTCCGCGAGGACGTGACCGACATCGTGCTGAACATCAAGGGCGTGGCGATCCGCATGGATGTCGAAGGGCCGAAGCGGCTGTCGATCTCGGCCAAGGGGCCGACGGTCGTGACCGCGGGCGACATCTCGGAAAGCGCCGGGATCGAGATCCTCAACAAGGATCACGTGATCTGCCACCTCGACGAGGGCGCTGATCTGTTCATCGAGCTGACCGTGAACACCGGCAAGGGCTACGTCGCCGCCGACCGCAACCGTCCGGAAGACGCCCCGATCGGGCTGATCCCGGTCGACGCGATCTATTCGCCGGTCAAGAAGGTCTCTTATGACGTGCAGCCGACCCGCGAGGGCCAGGTGCTGGACTATGACAAGCTGACGCTGAAGGTCGAGACCGACGGCTCGGTGAGCCCGGACGACGCCGTGGCCTATGCCGCGCGCATCCTTCAGGACCAGCTCTCGATCTTCGTGAACTTCGAGGAGCCGGAAGCCGCAGGCCGCGAGGCCGAGGACGACGGGCTTGAATTCAACCCGCTGCTGCTCAAGAAGGTCGATGAGCTCGAGCTTTCGGTGCGCTCGGCCAACTGCCTCAAGAACGACAACATCGTCTACATCGGTGATCTGATCCAGAAGACCGAGGCCGAGATGCTGCGGACCCCGAACTTCGGCCGCAAGTCGCTCAACGAGATCAAGGAAGTGCTCTCGGGCATGCAGCTGCACCTCGGCATGGATGTCGAGGAATGGCCGCCGGAGAACATCGAGG
>JANTFS010000165.1 GCA_024763335.1 Paracoccaceae bacterium
GAGGCGGTGCGCGAGGCGGCGCTTGCCTGCGGTGACGGGGCAATCCACAGCTGAAGGCAGGCCGGGGGAAACCCCCGGCCCACGCGCCGGACCGGCGGGCGGGGCACGGTGGCAGGACATCGCCCGCGCGTCCCGCCGCGGTCTGACCAAGGTTGAACGGCGGGGGCCCGGGTTTCCGTCGCGGTTAGCCGACCAGCATCTTCAGGCCCTGCGTCACATCCGTGCGCACGGCCAGCCGCAGCCCCGGCTCGTCTCCCGCCGCGAGGGTGGCGAGGATCATCCGGTGGTGCTTCTGCAGGTCGGTGCGCGTGCGCGACATGTAGAGCACCCGCATCGTCGGCCCGAGTTGCAGCCACACCGTTTCCGCCAATGCCAGCATCGCCGGCGCCTGCGCGCGCAGGTAGATGGTGCGGTGAAATTCGAGATTGGTGCGGATGTAGCCGGCAATATCGTTCTTCGCGACGTGCTCGGCGATCCGGCCGTTGATCATCCGCAGCCGCTCGATCAGGGCCATGTGGGCGCGCGGCAGGGCGCGGGCGGCCAATTCGGGTTCGAGCAGCGCGCGCAGGGCGGCCAGCTCCTCGATCCGCTCTGGCCCGAGGTTCGGCGTCGAGATCCGCCCGGACGACGACAAGGTGAGCGCGCCCTCGGCGGCCAGCCGGCGCACCGCCTCGCGGGCCGGTGTCATCGACACGCCGAAGGCCTTGCCGATGCCGCGAATCGTGAGCGGAAGGCCGGGATCGAGCTCGCCGAACATGATCTGGCTGCGCAGGTTTCGATAGACCTGTTCATGCGCGGCGAGTGACGTTTCGCCGCCGGCGCCGGATGGCGTCGGCTGGATCGGGTCGGGGGTCATCATGCGGCGAATGTGATCACAAACCGCGCGCCCGTCAATCCTTGAAGCGAATCCGGTGCAGCTGCGGGGCGTTGTCCCTGAGCCAGCGGCGCGGCGCCGCGTAGGACGGCAGCAGCCGCTCGACCTGCGACCAGAAGGCGTGCGAATGGTTCATTTCCGCCAGATGGGCCACCTCGTGCGCGGCGACGTAATCAAGCACCTGTGGCGGCGCCATCACCAGCCGCCAGGAAAACATCAGATCCCCCTGCGCGTTGCACGAGCCCCAGCGCGAGCGGGTATCGCGGATGGTGATCCGGCCGTGCGGCCGGCCAAGCGCCGCGGCGTGGCGCCCGGAGGCCTCGACGAGATCGAGCCGCGCGTGATGCTTGAGGAAGGCGGCCAGCCGGGCCGGGGTGCGGTCGGGGTCGCGCGCCGGCACTTCGATCCGGCCATCGGCGATGCGCACGGAGCGCCCGGGCCCGGCGGCGATCGGCATCTCGGCGCCGCGAAACGGCAGCACCCCGCCGGGCATCGGGCGCACATCGCCGGGCCGGGCCGCGATCTGGCGGCGAATCCAGTCGGTCTTCTGCGCGGCGAAGGCGAGGGCCTGACGGCGCGAGGCCCCGTGCGGCAAGGTCAGCGTCACCCGGCCATCGAGCCGCGAAACCCGCAACGACAGCCGCCGCGCCCGCCGCGACGGCCTGAGCGTCAGCGCGATTGGCGGGTCGCCGGGAAGAAACACCTGTTCGACCATGTTTTCTTAACCGTTTGTCTGCTGCACGGGCCAACGATGGCCGCCACCGCGCCTGACGTGCGAAAGCCTTTGACAGCCCCGCGCGACTGTGGCAAGTGCCCCCAAATCTCGCAGAATGATGTGATGACGGAAAGGGGTTTTCATGCCCAAGGAAGAATGGGGCACCAAGCGCGTCTGCCCGGAGACCGGCAAACGGTTCTATGACCTCAACGCCAACCCGGTGATCAGCCCATACACCGGAAAGGTTGTCGAGATCGACACCGGCAAGACCTCGCGCACCATGGTGGCCGACAAAGCCGACAAGGCCACGGAAGCCAAGAAGGCCGCGGACGACGAACTGCTCGATAGCGAAGATATCGTCGAGGAAGACGACACCGATGTCGATCTCGAGGATGACGTGCTCGACGACGACGAGGAGGACAACGTTTCGCTCGACGAAATCGCGGACGTTGCGGCGCCTGAAGAGAGCTGAGCGTCTGTCGCAGACATGACAGAAAGCGGGCCGGGGCACGAACGCCACCGGCCCTTTTTCATTGCCGGGCCGTCAGGACAGGCCGAGTTTCGTCTTCAGGCGCCGGATGCGCGAGCGCAGCAGGGCGCGCCAGAGGCTCCACGACATCTTCGCGACCTTGTGCAGCGGAAATTCGCCGCGGAAGGTCGCCACCACCACCTCGGGACCGACCTTGCCCATTCGCCGGATCGAGGCGTTCCAGTTCTCCGGTGTATAACGCGCCGCGCGGGTGTTGACGAGAAAGCCCCATTTGTAGTTGCGTTTCATGCGTCGGCGGCAGGCGCGTTCATAGGCTTTCAGAGGGCCGTCGCGCCCGGTCTTGACAGCCGCGCCGAGTTTCTCGCCGAGCAACCGGCCGAACTCGATGCTGACGCGGATGCCTTCGCCCACCGTGGGTGTGGCGAAATTGGCGGAATCGCCCACCCGGATCACATGGCCGAAGACGAGCCTTTCGTCATAAGGGACCGAAGGCAGGATGCCGCTGTGCACGATGGGTTCCCCCACGAGCTCAAGGCCGAGGCGGGCGAGATAGGCTTCATCGTTCACCACCCGGTCGAGCAGCTTGCGCGGCGATTGATCGGTGTCGGGCTGGATCACGCCGACGCCCACCCGCAGCGTGTCGCGCGCGGTGGCGAAGGCCCAGCCATAGCCGGCCGGCACCTTGCTGCCGACGAAGATCAGCCCTCGGTTCGGTGCGTTTGTCGCGATCGGGTATTCATACTCGGTGCCGATCGCCAGGCGTTCTGGCTTCTGCGCCAGCCCGAGCGCGTCGAGCACCGCGAAATGCCAGCCCGAGCCATCGACGATGTAGCGCGAGACGACCCTTTCCAAGGCCCCGTCGCGGACCCGGATATCGCTCTCATAGAGCCCGTCGTTACGCTGGCGCGTGGTGATGAACTTGGTATCGAGCAGGAGGGTGCGGTCCTTTTGATCCGACAGGCTCGCGAGCCATTGGTAGACCCGCGGCGTGTCGAGAATCGCTGGCACCGCGTCTTGCAGCGGCAGCACGGTGTGGGCGTCATCGGCAAAGGCTTCATTGGTGAGGAGCGGATTGTACATCCCCTCGGGAATGCCGAGGCGCTCGATGTCGCTCAGCCAGCAGCCGCCGGAGGTGCGGATCGGCAGGCCGATCGCCTTGTCCTGATGGACGATCACGGTTTTGACGTCGTCGGGAAGCGTGGAGGCAACCGACAGCCCCGCCGGGCCGCCGCCGACGATCAGCACATCGCAAGTCAGGGTCTTGTCGTCCATGGCCCCTCCAGATCGAAATGCGCAGCCGGCCTCATGCCGCTGGATCCGCAATCCCGACGCAGGCTAAGTGGCCGCGGCGCCGGTGTCTATCGGGTCGGCGGGCCCGTGGTCGAAAACGCGCGACGGCGGTGGCTTTTTTCCCTTGCACAACCCACAACCCTCGCCTACATACGCGCGGGCAGACGGCATGGCCGTCGCCGGATGGGGCCTTAGCTCAGTTGGGAGAGCGCTTGCATGGCATGCAAGAGGTCAGGGGTTCGACTCCCCTAGGCTCCACCAAAGCCTTTCCCCAGATTGAGACGCGTTTTGAGTGGGTTGCGAGGGAGCCGGCTACCTCCTTGGCGTTGTGTCACCAATCTGCATGAGGTCCTGTGTCACCATCTTGTCACCTGTTTTGGTGGGAGGTAGCGCCGAACTGTCGCACTAGAACTCGATTCCAGCTGCTGTCCAACGTTCTTCCGGGCTGTCAAACAGCCTGAACCTGGCGATCTTGTTCAGCCTCCTGTCCTCTTCAAGCGTGATCACCGGAGCTTTCGACCCGCGGTCACAAAGATCATCCAACCAAGCTTGATCAAGGAGGCCGGGTGACTGAAGATTCCATGCTCGGGAGTGACAAGGCGGCTCGATGGTAACGGGCTACCTTTCAAATCACTTTGAGATCACTGGGAGAAAACTGAGCGGGCAGGGGCGAAAAGCCGGTCCATTCATAGTCAGAAGGCAAGAGGTCGGTTTTCGGCCCAGGGCCAACATTCAGCCGACGCACAGTGCGCCTGTCCAATCCCTTTTCGGTGGCTTTGTGAAAAAGCCGTTGGTGTTGTGTCATTCCGCTGTAATCAAAGCGTAATCAGACGGCTCACGATGCAGTGAGAAGTTGAAGACGTTGCTTCGGATTTCTTTGCATCGGTCGAGGTCGATCTCGGCGGTGATGACTTCATCTGCCTGTGTCGCTGCGCGTGCGAGGATTTCGCCGGTCGGCGCAACGATGATGCTGCCACCGATCAACTCACTCCCTTCCTCCATCCCGGCCTTGGCCACAGCGACCGCCCAAAGACCATTCTGGTAGCAGCCGGCCTGCACCGAAAGCTCGTTGTGGAAGTATTGCAGGTGGTCGTGCTCGGGCGCCGGCGGGTAATGCAGGGGGGTGTTATAGCCGAGCACCACCAGTTCCGCCCCGCCCAAGCCCAGCACGCGCCAGGTTTCCGGCCAGCGCCTGTCGTTGCAGATGCACATTCCAAGCTTGCCATCGAAAGCATCAAACACCGAAAACCCGAGATCGCCCTTTTCGAAATAGCGTTTTTCCAAATGCTGGAACGGTCGCCAAGTTTCGTTCTCGCGATGGCCCGGCAGGTGGATTTTGCGGTATCTGCCGACGATCTTGCCCTCCGGCGATACCACGATCGCTGTATTGAAATGTTGCCCTTCGGGGGTGAGTTCGGCATAGCCGAGATGAAAGCCAATGCCGAGTTGACGTGCGAGGGCAAAGAGCGGGGCCACTTCACCGTTCGGCATTTCGGTCTCGAACCATGCGTCGATCTCGGCGGGGTCTTCCATGAACCAGCGCGGGAAAAAAGTGGTGAGCGCCAACTCGGGGAAAACCACGAGCCGCGCCCCGCGCCCGTGCGCTTCTCGCATCAGTTCGCACATCCGGGCGACCGCCGAGCTACGCGGTTCGTTCCGCGCAATCGGTCCCATTTGCGCGCCCGCGACGATAAACTTTCGGCTCATTCCTGCACCTCCGCCAGATCGCATACAACGTCGAGCAGGACCTGGGCCCCGGCTTCGATATCCGCCTCTGTGCAGAACTCGTTGATATTGTGGCTCAAACCGTTCTGAGGCGGAATGAAAATCATCGTTTTCGGGCAATTGGGCGCGAACATCTGGGCGTCGTGGCCGGCGCCCGACGGCATCCGTTTCACGGTGAGCCGGCACACCCCGCCGCCGTCAAGCGCGCCGATCTCCCCGAGCGCGTTCAGCCGACCCATCAAGCGTGCGGAGGAAATCTCGGGTTTCATTTTCTACCCCCGAGCACCTGCTCGGCGCTGAGGCCGACGAGCTCTTCATAGAGTTCCGGGTCGGTGTTGCCCTCGGTGCCGAACAGAACGACGCGCGACGTGGCGTCGAGCCCAAGCATCGTCCGCGCTTGCGCATCGCCCATCGCCGCGGTGAGCCCGGCCAGCCCCGCGACGGCGCTTTCGCCGGCGACGATCGCGGGGTCACGGCTCGCGGGCCGGGCCAGCCGCCGCATCGCGGCAACGGCGGCGGCATCGGTGAGCGCCATGACCGCGTCGGCGTGATCGCGCAGGATCGCCCAGGCCAGCGCAGAGACCTCGCCACAGGCGAGCCCGGCCATCAGCGTATCCAGGTCACCCTCGACGGCGGTGGGTTCTCCCGCCCGTATCGAAGCAAGCCAGCACGCGGACAATTCCGGGTCGCAAAGCACGATCTTGGGGCGGTCTTTCCCCCAGCGGCGCACGGCTTGTGCAGTAACCGCAGCGGCCATGCCGCCAACGCCGGTTTGAAGGAATACGTGCGTTGGGCACGTCTCCAGTGCGTCGAAGGCCTCCGCCGCCATCACTTCGTAACCCTGCATCACGTCTTTCGGGATTTCCATATAGCCCGGATAGGAGGTGTCGGAGACGACGAACCAACCCTCGCGCGTCGCCGTGTCCTGCGCTTCGCGAACGCTGTCGTCGTAGTTGCCGGCGCAGCGGCGGACCTCGGCGCCGAACGCCTCGATGGCCGACTTGCGGGCCTCCGACACCGTGGCGTGGATAAATATCACGCAGCGACATCCGAAGGTTTCGGCGCCCCATGCGACCGAGCGGCCATGGTTGCCGTCGGTGGCGCAGCAGACAGTAACGTCGGCGGCCTCAGGGAACGCCCCAGTTGTGACCTCGTCCATCGAGACCTTGCGTCCAAGGCGGCGGCCCAGCTCCTTCTGCAACAGCCGCGCCACCGCGTAAGCCCCGCCCAGTGCCTTGAAACTGCCAAGTCCGAAACGGCCGCTCTCATCCTTGTAAGACAATGCAGCGATTCCAAACTCATCGGCGAGCGCCGGCAGATTATGGAGCGGCGTCGGCGCATAGCCGGGCCAGGCACTGATGGTTGCCCGGGCTGCCGCCAAGGCATCGTCATTCAGGATTGCATCCTGCGCCGGCGTCCAGGCGGCATCATCCCGAGCTGCAGGATTGACGCAGAGGGTGAAAGCGTCGGGAGAGCCCTGCGCGCGGGTAATCTCAATGGTCATGGGATTTTCTCATCTGTTTGCCCCGGTTGGGCAAGGCCCGAGCGGCAGATGCCGCTCGGGCGGGGAATCGATCAGAAGTCGGTCTTCTCTTCGTCGATCGACGCCAGCATCGCTTCGAGCATGGCCATGCCTTCGGCGCCGTACTGCTCCTCGATCAGCGCCCGCACCGCCGGCTGCGCGGCCTCGGCGAACTTGGCCTGCTCTTCCGGCGTCACCACGTTCACCTCCATGTCGGCCGCCAGTGCCGGCAACCCCTTGTCCGAGGCTTCGATCACCCGGCTCATCGCCCGTCCAGACTCGGTCGCCACATAGGAGGCCCAGGACACGAGGTACTGGTCCTCGGGGCTCAGTCCCGCGAAGAAATCGGGGTTCATCGTCCAGATGTAGGGCGTGATCAGGTGATTGGTGATCGAAAGGTATTTCTGCACCTCGTTGAACTTGGCAAACGCGATGATCGGCACCGGGTTCATCTGACCGTCGGCCACGCCGGTCTGCAACGCGGTGTAGACTTCGGCCCAGGGCAGCGGCGTGGGCT
>JANTFS010000166.1 GCA_024763335.1 Paracoccaceae bacterium
AAGAACCGCCGCGTTGAAATCGTTTGCTACAGGTACCCGCAATGACCCGGAAAATCGTACTTCTGGCGCTGCTCGCGCCCATCGCCGTCGCCGGCTGCCAATCCACCGCCTATGACGGCGGCGCACCGAAACTGATCGCCCGCAACGTCGACACCGGCTGGGGCGACCCCCAGGGTCCGCACGACAACAACGCGGCCGTGGCGGTGCTGCCGAACTGCACGCAAGCCTGGATCACCGATGACGGGCTCGAAGGCTACGGCACCCTGCGCTACGATCCGAAGTCGGGCCTGCCGGTGTGCACCACGGAAATCCCGGCCGGATCGGTCATCGGCGACCACCGCGCCTCGGCCGATATTCCGGATTATCTGCCCTGACGGGGCAGATGGCCGGGGCAGAGGCCTCAATATTTTGCAAACAAACTGGCCGCGGGGCAAAACCCGCGGCCAAAATTGTATCAGTCGCGTGAAATCCCGACACAACATCTTGCGTGACGCGGGGGCTGGGTGCACCATCGCACCACAGGCCCCCTTTCACGGAGACGATCTTGGGCATTGACGCGTTGAGCACCCCGCCGAGACCCGAAGACAGCCACGAAACCCTGCTGGAGTTTCCAGACAACCGCCTGCTCATCGACCTTTGCGGCCAGTTCGACCGGAATCTCGCCCAGATCGAACATCAACTCGATGTGCAGATCCTGCGCCGCGGCAATCACCTCGCGATCCATGGCGAACCCCCGGCCCGCGACCGTGCCGCGAGCGTGCTCACCGCGCTGTATGTGCGGCTCGAAACCGGCCGCGCCATCGAGGCGGGCGATATCGACGGCGAGATCCGTCTCGGCGGTGGCGATGAGGCCGGCGACGGCGGCCAGATGGAGCTGTTCCAGGGCGGCCGGGTGGAAATCAAGACCCGCAAGAAGCTTGTCGAGCCGCGCACTGCGGCGCAATCGGCCTATGTGCAGGAGCTGTTCAAGCACGAGCTCGCCTTCGGCATCGGCCCGGCGGGCACCGGCAAGACCTACCTTGCGGTCGCCGTCGGGGTGAACATGTTCATCAGCGGCCATGTCGACCGGATCATCCTCAGCCGTCCGGCGGTGGAGGCGGGCGAGAAGCTGGGCTATCTGCCCGGCGACATGAAGGAGAAGGTCGATCCCTACATGCAGCCGCTCTATGACGCGCTGAACGATTTTCTGCCCGCCAAGCAGGTGACCAAGCTGATCGAGGAAAAGCGCATCGAGATCGCGCCGCTCGCCTTCATGCGCGGGCGCACGCTGTCGAACGCATTCGTGGTGCTCGATGAGGCGCAGAACGCCACGACGATGCAGATGAAGATGTTTCTGACGAGGCTCGGCGAGGGCAGCCGGATGGTGGTGACGGGCGACCGCAGCCAGGTTGACCTGCCGCGCGGGGTGAACTCGGGCCTGCGCGACGCCGAGGCGCTGCTTGCCGGCATCGGGGATATCTCGTTTACCTATTTCACCTCGAAGGACGTGGTGCGCCACCCGCTTGTGGCGAAGATCATCGAGGCCTATGACGCCGCCGAGCCGCAGCGCTGACCAGGCGGTGCGCCTGCGGCGCGCAGGTTTGGTTTGATTGGGGGCGCTGCCCCCAAACCCCCGGAGTATTTTCGCCAAGATGAAGGACGTGCGCGTTGATCTGGTTATCGAGGACGAGCGCTGGCAGGCGGTCGGGCTTGAGGCGCTGGCGCAGCGGGCCTGTGGCGCGACGCTGGCGCGGCTCGGCGTCGCGGATGCCGAGATCAGCCTTCTGGCCTGCGATGACACACGGATCGCGGCCCTGAACGCGGATTTCCGGGGCAAGCCGCGCCCGACCAATGTGCTCTCGTGGCCTTCGGAGGAACGCGGCGCGGCGGAGCCGGGGGGGGCGCCGTCGGTGCCGGTGGAGCTGGAGCTTGGCGACATCGCGATTTCCTACGACACCTGCCTGCGCGAGGCCGAGGCGGCGGGCAAACCGTTCGCAGACCATGTCAGCCATCTTCTGGTGCATGGAACCCTGCATCTGTTGGGATATGACCACATCGACGACAAAGATGCCGCGCGGATGGAGGCGCTGGAGGTGGAAATACTTGGCAAGCTCGAGATTTCGGACCCATATGAGGAGGCGGGCGCATAGGCCCGGATATGTGGAAGGATCGATGGGCGACAGTCACGATGGCTCTTCTAGCGCGGCGCAGGGCGCGCGCAGGGAAGACAACGACGAGCACAGAAGCGGGCTTTTCAGCCGCATCATCGGGGCTCTGAGCCCCGCCGAGGGGGGAGGCAAGGCGTCGGCGGTGCCGGCATATTCCGAAGGGCAGGGCGCGCAGCCCTTGCCGGTGCCGGGCATGATGAACCTCCGCCGGATGCGGGTGGAAGACGTGATGGTCCCGAAGGTGGAAATCGTCTCGGTGCCGATCGACATCAGCAAGGCCGACCTAGTCGAGGTTTTTCGGGACTCGGGGCTGTCGCGGCTCCCGGTCTTTGACGGCACGCTCGACAACCCGGTGGGCCTCGTCCACCTGAAGGATTTCGCGCTGACCCACGGGTTCAATGGCCGCGGCGAGCGCTACAGCCTGAAGAAGCTCCTCCGACCCCTGCTCTTTGCGCCGCCGTCGATGCCGATCGGGGTTTTGCTCCAGAAGATGCAGACCGAGCGCATTCACATGGCTCTGGTGATCGACGAATACGGCGGGGTCGACGGGCTTGTCACCATCGAGGACCTGATCGAGCAGGTGATCGGCGAGATCGAGGACGAGCACGACCTTGAGGAGGGCGCGCTCTGGGTCAAGGAACAAGCTGGCAGTTACATCGCCGAAGCGCGCGCGCCGCTCGACGAGTTCGAGGCGGATGCCGGGCTGCGGCTGCGCGGCTTCGACCCGGATGACGAGGAGATCGACACGCTGGGGGGCCTTGTGGTGCTGATCGCCGGTCACGTGCCGGCGCGCGGTGAGGTGATCGCCCATCCCGGCGGCGCCGAATTCGAGGTGGTCGATGCCGATCCGCGGCGGATCAAGCGCCTCAGGGTGCGGTTGCCGAAACAGGGCGGGAATGACTGACCGCGGCCCGGGCTGGACGCGTCTGCCAGACTGGCTGGAACGCCACTGGTGGCGGGTTCTGGCGGCAGGCGTGGCGCTTGGGCTGGTTGCGGCACTCGGGCAGGCGCCCGTGGGCATGTGGCCGGCCACGCTGGTTGGCTTCGCCGGGGCATACGCGCTTCTCGGCGCGGCGCCGCGGCTCAGGAAGGCGGCGCTGACCGGCTGGGCCTTCGGCCTTGGTTACTTCGCGCTGACGCTTGTCTGGATCGTGCAGCCGTTTCTTGTTGAGCCCGACCGATATGGCTGGATGGCGCCGTTTGGGCTGTTTTTCATGGCGGCGGGGCTTGCGCTGTTTTGGGCGGCCGCGTTTGCGCTGGCGCGCTGGCTGAGCCCGGCGGGGCGGTTTGGCTGGCTCGGCTTCGCGGTGGCGATGGGGGCGGCGGAGTTGGCGCGCGCCCGGCTGTTCACCGGCTTCCCGTGGGGCGGCCCCGGGTTGGTCTGGATCGACACGCCGGTTGCCCAGCTTGGCAGCGGCGTGGGGGCGTTCGGGCTTTCGGTGCTGACGGTCGCGGGCGCGGCGGTGCTTTGGCTGGTGGTGGCGCGCCGCGATCTGGCAGGCGGGGCCGGGCTGAGTCTCGCCGCCGTGCTCGCGTTTGCCTTCGGCGCCTATCTTGAGCACCAGCCGGTGCCGGACCGCGCCGCGCCGGTGCGGCTGCGCCTTGTGCAGCCCAACGCGCCGCAGCATCTGAAGTGGGATCCGGCGTGGGTAGGTGTTTTCTTCGATCGGGCGCTGGCTTTGAGCCGGAGCGAGGGCGCAGCCCCGCCTGATCTGGTGATCTGGCCCGAGAGCGCGGTGCCGACCCTGCTTGGCGAAAGCGCCGAGGTGCAGGCGCGGGTGGTCGCCGCGGCGGCGCCGGCGCGGGTGATTGCCGGCATCCGGCGGCTTGAGGGACGGCGGGGATACAATTCGCTGGTTCTCTTTCGCGACGACGGATCGCCGGAGATCGTCTATGACAAGCACCACCTCGTGCCGTTCGGGGAATACGTGCCCTTCGGCGATCTGCTTGGCCAGGTCGGGATACATGGCCTTGCGGCGCGGGAGGGCTATGGCTACTCGCCGGGGCCCGGGGCGGCGTTGCTGGCGCTGCCACAGGAGCTTGGCCGGGCGCTGCCCCTGATCTGCTACGAGGCGATCTTCCCGCGCGATTTGCGGGCGGCGCCGGGGCGGGCCGACTGGATCTTGCAACTCACCAACGATGCGTGGTTCGGGACGTTCTCAGGGCCGCAGCAGCACCTCGTTCAGGCACGGTTCCGGGCCATCGAGTTCGGCCTGCCGCTAGTGCGGGCGGCCAACACCGGGGTGAGCGCGGTGATCGATGCTCGCGGGCGGGTGGTTGCATCGCTGCCGCTCGGGGTGGATGGCAAGCTCGACGCCGCGCTGCCCGGCGCTCTGCCGGCGACCCTCTACGCCCGCTTGGGGGATTGGCCGAGCGGTCTGCTGATTGCGGTTGCGGCCCTCGCCCTCGCCGGGCTGCGGCGCAAAAGCCGTTGACCGGGCTGGCCGGGGCGAGTAACGCAGGGTGGTCTCAACCGTCACAACGGCTTCCTGGCGTGACGGGTTTAACATAATGGAGCACTTTTCATGGCACGGCAAAACTACACGTTCACCTCGGAATCTGTTTCCGAGGGGCACCCCGATAAAGTCTGCGACCGGATATCGGATGCGGTTCTGGATGCGTTTCTGGGCGAGGACAAATACGCGCGGGTGGCCTGCGAGACCTTCGCGACCACCGACCGGGTGGTGATCGGCGGCGAGGTGCGGGGGCCCGCGAGCGTGATCAAGCGGGTGGAAGACATCGCGCGCGACTGCGTGAAGGACATCGGCTACGAGCAGGAAGGCTTCCACTGGGCCAACATGAAGGTCGACAGCTACCTGCACGCCCAGTCCGACGACATTGCCCGCGGTGTCGATGCGGCCGACAACAAGGACGAAGGCGCGGGCGACCAAGGCATCATGTTCGGCTACGCGGTGAACGAGACCGAGGCGCTGATGCCGGCGCCGATCCTTTATGCCCACGCGATCCTGCGGCGGCTGGCCGAGGTGCGCAAAAACGGCACCGAAGCCTGGATGGGGCCGGATGCGAAAAGCCAGCTGTCGATCCGTTATGAAGACGGCAAGCCGGTGGGGGCGAGCCAGATCGTGCTCTCGACCCAGCATCTCGACGAGGATATGACCCCGGACGACGTGCGCGCGAAGGTGGCGCCCTATATCGAAGAGGTGCTGCCTGCGGGCTGGATCACGCCCGAGACGGTCTGGCACGTGAACCCCACGGGCAAGTTCGTGATCGGCGGGCCGGACGGCGACGCGGGGCTGACGGGGCGTAAGATCATCGTCGACACCTACGGCGGTGCCGCCCCGCACGGCGGTGGGGCGTTCTCGGGGAAAGACCCGACTAAGGTGGACCGTTCGGCCGCTTATGCGGCGCGCTATCTCGCCAAGAACGTGGTGGCGGCGGGCTTGGCGCACCGCTGCACCCTGCAGCTCTCCTACGCGATCGGCGTGGCGGAGCCCTTGTCGATCTATGTCGATACCCACGGCACCGGCGAGGTCTCGGAAGAGGCGATCGAGCGGGCGGTGGGCGAGGTGATGGACCTCACCCCGCGCGGCATCCGCACGCACCTCGGGCTCAACAAGCCGATCTTCCAGCGCACCGCGGCGTACGGGCATTTCGGCCGGGAACCGGACGTGGATGGCGGGTTTTCGTGGGAGAAGGTGGATCTGGTCGAGGCGCTGAAGAAGGCGGTCTAGCCGGGCGCGGGCGCCGCCGCGCGGCGGCGCGTTACGCGGTCGCGCGACCGCGTTCCCGGGCGAAAACCGGTTTTCCCGAGGTGAAGAGCGGTCTAGAAGCGCGAGCCATGACCCAGGACAAGCACCCCACCGGCGCCCCGTGGCGCAACTTCTATGGCCGGCTCAAGGGCAAGGGTCTGCGCAAGTCGCAGGAAGCCTATCTTGACGAGGATCTGGCGGCGCTGTCGCCGGGGCCGGTAGGCTGGGACGAGAACCCCGATCGCGCGCCGCTCGATCTCGGCGCGCTGTTCGGGGGCAAGCCGGTTTGGCTCGAGGTGGGGTTCGGCGGCGGGGAACATCTCGTGCATCAGGCGGGGCTGCACCCGGAGGTGGGGATCATCGGTTGCGAGCCCTATATCAACGGCGTCGCCATGCTCTTGGGCAAGATCCGCAAGGCCGGTGTGGCGAACCTTCGCGTGCATCCCGGCGATGTGCGCGATTTGTTTGACGTGTTGCCGGAGGCGAGCGTTGAGAAGGCCTTCGTGCTTTATCCTGACCCCTGGCCGAAGACCCGCCACCATCGGCGACGTTTCGTGACGCCCGAATATCTTGAACCGCTGGCACGCGTGATGAAGCCGGGGGCGGAGCTCAGGATTGCCACCGACATTCCGGACTACGTGCGCCAGGCGCTGGAAGAGGTGCCGAAGGCGGGGTTTCAGTGGATGGCAGAGCGCCCGGCCAACTGGCGTGAACCGTGGGACGACTGGATCTCGACCCGCTACGAGCAGAAGGCGTTGCGCGAGGGGCGGGTGCCGCACTACCTGACCTTCCGGCGGGGCTGAACTTTCTTGCCTCCGGCGGGGATATTTGAGGAAAGATGAAGACCGGGGAATGGACCCGTTCTCCGGCTTGCGGTATCAGCCGGTGAGCAATCTGGAGGTGTGCCATGTCTGGCCACGGGGATCCCATTCCGATGACCTCGCGCAAGGCGGGGGCGCTGACAGGCGAGGCGCTGGTGCCCGGCGACAAATCGATCAGCCATCGGTCGCTGATCCTGGGCGCGCTTTCGGTGGGCGAGACGAAGATCACCGGGCTTCTGGAAGGCGAAGACGTGCTCGCGACCGCGGCGGCGATGCGGGCCTTCGGGGCTGACGTGACGCGTCTTGGCGAGGGCGAATGGCGCGTGCATGGCGTGGGGGTCGGCGGGTTTGCCGAGCCCGAGGACGTGATCGATTGCGGCAACGCGGGCACCGGGGTGCGGCTGATCATGGGCACGATGGCGACGAGCCCGATCACGGCGACCTT